>DATHOO010000018.1:0-3454 GCA_035484815.1 Candidatus Acidiferrales bacterium | reverse complement strand
ATCGCGTCACCCCCGGCGTAGGCGTACTCCTCGAGCAGCTCGCGCTGACGCTTGTTCAGTTTCGTCGGAACCACGACGTAGACGGTGACGTGATGGTCGCCGCGATGCGTTGCACGAATGCTCGGCATCCCGTATCCTCGCAGACGCAACGTCGTGCCGGTTTGCGTTCCCGGCGGCAGCGTCAGCTCCACATCGCCGCTGAGCGAGGGCACGTTCAGCGTCGCGCCCAGCGCCGCTTGTGGAAAGCTCACCGGAACGTCGACGAACGTATCGCGAGCGTTGCGCTTGAAGATCGCATGGTGCGCAATCGTTAAGTAGACGTAGAGATCGCCGGGCGGCCCGCCATGCATGCCGGCTTCGCCGTTACCAGCGATCCGGATTCGCGAGCCGTCCTCGACGCCGGGCGGAACGTTGACGGTGAGTCGTGTTTCCGATTCACGCCGCCCGCGGCCCCCGCAGCGTTCGCATGGGTGCGCAATTACGTGCCCCTCGCCGCTGCAGCGCGTGCAGGGCATTTGCGTGACGATCTGCCCGAGCGGCGTCTGTCGCGCGCTGCGTACCATGCCGCTTCCACCGCAACGCTCGCACGGTACGATCATCGTCCCCGGCTTGGCTCCGCTCCCCTTGCAGGCGTCGCAATGCGCGAGCCGATCGAACGCGATTTCCTTTGTGGTTCCATGGAACGCGTCTTCGAGCGTGATCTCCACGTCGTAGCGTAGGTCGGCGCCGCGTTCGGGTCCGGTGCGACGCGGTTGGCTTGCGCCCCGAACGTTTCCGAAGAACATGTCGAAGATATCGCCAAATGAGCCCGAGCCGAAGCCAAAGTCCCCGGAAGGTGCTCCGCCATTACCGACGGCGCCGAAGCGATCGTATTGTGCGCGCTTCTGCGGATCCGAAAGCACTTCATAGGCCTCGTTGATCTCTTTAAAGGTATGCTCGGCCGTCGACTTGTCGTGCGCAACGTCGGGATGATGTTGGCGCGCGAGCCCGCGATAAGCTCGTTTGATCTCTTCCCCCGAGGCGTCGCGCGCAACACCGAGGATGTCGTAGTAGTCCCTGGTCGGCATTTAACGTATTAGGCTTGTGGAAGGTCCTCGACGTCCGAAAGCCGCTGGCTCAGCGTTTCGGCCGTTCCCGAGGCGAGTGCCAGCAGACGCGCATACGGCATGCGTCGCGGCCCTAAAATGGAAAGCATCCCCAAGGCGTGCGCGCCAAAACGGTAGGGGACCGTCACGACTGAAAGATCGGCGAGCTCCTCGCTCCCAAGCTCGTGACCGATCTTCACGCTCACCGAGTCGGCATTCATGGCGTCAGCAACGATCTCATAGAGGGTTTTTTGCTCCTCCACGATGCGCAAGATCGAACGCAGTTTGCGCAGATCCTGGAACTCCGGCTGATCGAGCAGGTTCTGCGCTCCGGCCGCGGCGATGGTCGGCTGTTCGCCCGACCGCGCGGAGAGCGCCGCGGTTGCAACTGCGGCGCGAAGATCGTCGGATACGCCTGCCTCTTGTGCCGCGTGCGCGATTTCGCTGTCGGTAACCTCGCGCAACAGCCGATTGGCCAGTCGCGCGTTCAACGCGTTCGAGAAACGCGTGAGATCGTCGGGTTGCACCTCCGCGCCCAGCTCGAAGAGGCTTTGCGCGGCGACGCCGAGCGACGTGACGACGATCGCGACGCCGGTGTGCGGTGACAGCCAAATCAGCTGGATGTGTTTGAAAAGCTGGGCCTCCTGCTGCGGCATGGTTACGAAGGCTAAGTTGTTCGAAAGACGACCGAGCACGCGTGTCGTGTGATCGATGATCTCGTCGAGCTCCCGGGTTGCGTCGCCGAGCTCGTCGCGGATCCGCCGCCGCTCGTCCTCGGTTAGTGCCTCGGGCTGCATGAGCTCGTCGACGTAGGTACGATAGCCGCTGTCCGACGGAATGCGCCCAGACGAGGTGTGCGGCTGCACGAGGTACCCCCCCGCCTCCAGCTCCGCCATCTCGTTACGTACCGTCGCCGAGCTGATCCCCAGGTTGTATTTCAGGGTCAGCGACTGCGAGCCAACCGGCTCAGCGGTCGCGATATACTCGTAGACCACCGTCGCCAGAATATAGGCCTTCCGCTTCCCTAGGCCGCTGCTGTCTATCACGCCCCCTACTGTAGCACTCCCGACCCATGAGTGCTAGCGGAGGGGTTAGCTTGCGCCTGCTCGATTGCCCTCTGCAGTTCGTCCCAGCTCAACCCACCGATCGAGACGTAGGTGACCGCCCCGCTTGGGGCGAGGACGAGCGTGACGGGGATCGCCGAAACCGAATAGATCTGAAAGACCGCTCCCTCGAGATCCTCAACCAGCGGCAAAGCAATATTCGATCCGCGGAGATAGCTTGCCGCCACGTTGGGCAGCTCATCGGAGATCGTGACCACTTCAAGCTGCTTGCCGTACGTCTCGCGCGCACGCACGAAGTCTTTGAGCTCGGCGGTGCAAACGTGGCACCAGGTTGCCCAAAAGTCGATCACAACGACCTTGCCGCGAAGATCGGCGAGCGAAACGGGACCGCGCGCCGTCGGAAACGCAAAGTTCGGAGGCGGTGCATCGTAACGGATCGTTGCGAGCCCCGTTGATGGGGCGGTCAGCGCAGCGAGGACGAGTGCAGCCAACATTGAAGGTGCCGCAGCTCTTCGGCAGGCATGCCACTTGCGCCTAGGTAACGCTGCGATGCATGACCGGCCCGGCGATTGAAGCGCTGCTCGAGGAGAGCCGGCGCTTTCCACCTTCTCCGGAGTTCGCCGCCGCGGCGAACGCCACGGCCGAGATCTACGCGCAAGCCGACCGCGATTACCTCGAGTTTTGGGCGTCGTGGGCTCGCAAGCTGGAATGGATCGAACCCTTCACGGTGACGTTGGAGTGGAACGAGCCGTTCGCACGCTGGTTCGGCGACGGAACGCTCAACGTCTCGGTCAACTGTTTGGACCGCCACGTGCGGGCCGGTCGCGCGGATAAAGTCGCTTACTACTTCGAAGGTGAGCCCGGAGACCGCCGGACGATCACGTACCGCGAGCTGCTCGACGACGTGAACCGGTTTGCAAACGGCTTGCGATCGCTGGGCATTCGCCGCGGCGACCGGATCGCGATCTATATGCCGATGATTCCCGAGCTTCCGGTTGCTATGCTCGCCTGCGCCCGCATCGGTGCTGCTCATTCGGTGATCTTCGGCGGGTTTTCGCCCGAATCGATCGTCGATCGCGTCAACGACGCGCAGTGCACCGCGCTCATCACTGCCGATTTCGGTTGGCGTCGCGGCAGCAAGGTTCCACTCAAACGCAACTGCGATATCGCGATGGAACGAACCCCGTCGATCGAAGACTGCATCGTGGCCCGCCGCGTCGGTGACGATATCTTCATGCGCGAAGGGCGTGACCATTGGTGGGATGAGATCGTCGCGGGCCAATCGACGGAGTGCGAACCCGAAGC
>DATHOO010000017.1:0-6320 GCA_035484815.1 Candidatus Acidiferrales bacterium | reverse complement strand
GGCCCGGCAAGGGTGGATGGCTCCGTCAGTCCTGCTGCAGGAACGATAAATCTTCCCAGCATCCAAGCCCGTGGACCCGTGCGTGCCGCCAGATATTCGCGTTCTGCCGCCGCCGGCTCCAGCTGCGCGGGCGGAAAGAGTCCGGCATAGTCGATCAGCGTGTCAAACGCGGCACGCACCGAGGGGTGCACCGCCGTCGAAGTGGCCATCCCCCGGCTTTCGACAGGGCCGGTCGAGAGGCTTCGCCAAGTCCGCTCGCGATGAGTACGGCAGCCGAGGCTCGCAGCAATCCCCTCGCACAAATCGACTGGGACTACGTCGAGTTCTACGTCGGCAACGCCAAGCAGGCGGCACACTACTATATGTCGGCGTTTGGTTTCGACCAGCTCGCCTACGCGGGGCCCGAGACCGGCGTCCGGGACCGCGTCAGCTACCTGCTCGAACAGAACAAGCTTCGCTTCGTCCTCACGGCGAGTCTCGTGCCCGATGACGAGATCGCGCGACACGTCATGCTCCACGGCGACGGCATCAAAGACATCGCTATTCTTGTCGGCGATGCGCGCGCGGCGTTCGACATGGCCGTACGCGGCGGCGCGCGCGTCGTGCTCGAACCGACGGAGTTCGAAGACGCAAGCGGGCGTCTCGTCAGGGCGACAATTGCGACCTACGGCGATACGGTCCACTCCTTCATCCAGCGCGACGGTTACGGCGGGCTCTTCGCGCCCGGGTTCGTCGAAGCGCGCCGGAAGCTCGCTCACGTCGAAAAACCAGGCTTGCAGTTCATCGATCATTGTGTCGGCAACGTCGGATGGGGCGAGATGGATGCTTGGGGCGACTTCTACGCGCGCGTCTTCGGCTTCTCGCAGCTGGTCTCGTTCGACGACAAGGATATTTCGACCGAATTCACCGCGTTGCGCTCGAAAGTGATGACCGACCCCCGGCACCAAGTGAAGTTCCCGATCAACGAACCTGCGCAGGGTAAGAAAAAGTCGCAGATCGAGGAGTACCTCGAGTTCTATCGAGGCGCCGGCGTTCAACACATGGCGATTCGCACCGACGACATCGCCTCGACGATTCGCGCGCTCAAGGCCAACGGCGTGGAGTTCCTCGATACGCCCGACTCCTACTACGACATGCTCGAGGAACGGGTCGGCAAGATCGACGAGGCAATGGAGACGTTGCGTGAGCTGCGCATTCTCGTCGACCGCGACGATATGGGCTATATGCTCCAAATTTTCACCAAGCCGCTGCAAGACCGGCCGACGGTCTTCTTCGAAATCATTCAGCGCAAGGGAAGCCTCTCGTTCGGTAAGGGGAACTTCAAAGCGCTCTTCGTCTCGATCGAACGCGAACAAGAAAAGCGAGGCACGCTGTAGTCACGACGCTCGCCCCGGACCGGGCAACGCTTCTCGACTGGTACCACCGCAATCGCGAGCGCACCGCGGAGATCTTTGCGTTAGTCGACGAATCGGCGTTTTACGATCGACCGATTCCGCTACGCCATCCGTTTGCGTTCTACGAGGGACACATCCCCGCGTTCAGCGTGCTGACCTTGAACTTGCGCGCGCTGGGCGAGGCGCCGGTCAATCCGGCCCTTGAAAAGCTCTTCGAGCGCGGGATCGATCCGGGCTCAGCCGACGAAGCGCGCCGGCACGATCGCGGGGACTGGCCGGATCGTACCACCGTGGCATCTTTTGCCGCGGAATGTGACGAACGCGTGACGGAGGCGCTCGCCGCCGCCAGGATCGAGGATGCGAGCGTCCCGCGACTTGTGCGCGGTCAATCAGCGTACACGATCCTCGAGCACGAGGCGATGCATCAGGAGACACTGCTCTACATCGTTCACCAGCTCGCCTACGATCGCAAACGGCGCGTCGCCGCGCGCCACGAGGATCACGCCGTTACGAATGGCGCCGTGCGCAGCGTCGCGGCCGGAAAGGCGACGCTCGGCGCCGATCTCGACGAGATCGCCTTCGGCTGGGATAACGAATTCAAGCGAACGGAGGTCGACGTCCCGAGTTTCGACATGGCAGTCTACCCGGTCACCAACGGCGACTGGCTTCGTTTCGTAGCCGACGGCGGCCCGGTTCCGGAGTTCTGGAAGGCAGATGATGGCGCGTGGCTGCTGCGCCTACAGTTTGAAGAGATTCCGTTACCGCACTCCTGGCCGGTCTACGTTACGCACCGGCAAGCGCAAGCGTACGCGCGCTGGGCCGGCATGCGGTTGCCAACGGAAGCCGAGTACCATCGCGCAGCGTTCGGTACGCCGGCCGGCCACGAGCGGCCCTTTCCGTGGGGCGAGGAAAAGCCGGCGGCGCGTCACGGCAACTTTGGATTCCAACGCTACGATCCCGAGCCGGTCGACGCGCATCCCGACGGCGTCAGCGGCTGGGGGATCGCGGATTTAATCGGCAACGGCTGGGAGTGGACCGCAACGCCGTTCGCCCCGCTTCCCGGCTTCGAACCGATGGCGTCATATCCGCAATACTCGGCCGACTTTTTTGACGGAAAGCATTACGTCATGAAGGGCGCCTCGCCCGTGACTCCGCGCGAGCTCATCCGGCGGTCGTTCCGAAACTGGTTCTACGACGACTATCCGTACATGTACGCAACGTTCCGCTGCGTCGCCTGATGCGACTCGCGGCCCTGCTCGCCGCCGCCATCGCATTTCTTTCCGTTACGGCGTGCTCGAAGAACGCTAGTCGGGGCGGAGTTCCATCCGATCGCCTGCGCATCGCCATCCCGATTAGCCCGACACAGCTCAATCCGATCCTCGCACAGAATACGATTGAGACCTTCGTGGACGGGCTCATCTTCAATCTGCTCGTCACGCACGACGACCATCGCCGGCAGATTCCGGACCTGGCCGCGACCGTGCCGTCGCTGGAGAATGGTGGGATCAGCAAGGACGGCATGAGGATCACTTACCACTTGCGGCATGGCGTCAAGTGGCAGGACGGCGTACCGTTTACGAGCCGCGACGTAAAGTTTACCTGGGACGCCATCATGAACCCGCGCAACAACGTCGTGTCGCGACGTGGTTTCGATCAGGTCGCGTCGATGGAGACGCCCGACGACTACACCGTTGTGATGCACATGAAGCGGATCTTCCCGCCGGCCGTCGACAGCATCTTCGGCGAAAGCGATACGCCGACGCGGATTCTACCGGCGCATCTGCTCGAGAAATATCCGGACATCAATCACGTCGCGTTCAATGCCGCACCGCTTGGCACCGGACCGTACACGTTCGAGCGCTGGCTGCGCGGCGACCGCATCGTCCTTCGCGCAAACCCTTCGTATTTTGGCGGAGCGCCCGCGCTCAAGGAGCTGACGCTCGCGATCATTCCCGACGACAACACCACGCTCGCGCAGCTCCAATCTCATGAGGCGGACCTCGGCATCGAAATCACCGCGGGGACCTATCGCGACGTAGCCGCCGCCTCGGGCGTGCAGCGCCAGCTAGCGGACGCACCCGCGTACACCGCAATCATGTTCAACACCCAGCACCCACCACTCGACGACGTCCGCGTTCGCCAAGCCCTCGTGCTTGGGATGGATCGTGCAACGATCGTCCGGGACAATACCTACGGGACGTCACTGCTGGCGGTCGCGGATCTGTCGCCGTTTTATTGGGCGTTCGATTCATCACTGCGCCCACAGCCATTCGATCCGGCGCGGGCCAAGGCGCTGCTGGACGCGGCAGGTTGGCATCCGGGTCCCGACGGCATCCGCGTTCGCGGTGGAAAGCGCCTCTCGCTGCTGCTCGTCTACGGCATCGGGGCTCAAACCGTGCGCACCATCACCGCCCAAGTTCAGCAGATGTACCGAGCCATCGGCGTCGACGTGGAGCTCAAAGGCTTCGACTACGCAATGCTCTACGCGGCCGCACAGAGCGGCGGCATTCTCAATAGCGGCAAGTTCGATCTCGCGATGTACTCGTGGGTCTCGGGGTCGGATCCCGATAATTCATCTCAGTGGACGTGCCAGATGATTCCGCCGGCCGGCAACAACGTTGCACGCTATTGCTCGCCGGCGATGGAGGCGGCGCAGCGTCTTGCGCTTTCGACGTTCGACCGCTCCGTTCGCACGCGAGCCTACGCGCAGATTCAATCGCTGCTCTTGCGGGATGCCCCCGCGGCCTTCATTTACTATCAGTCGCTGCGCTACGCGCACATCGCCGAGCTGCAGAACTTTGCGCCCAACGGCATCGACGAGGGTTGGAATGCCCAGGAGTGGCGGCGCTAGGCGCCGTACGAGAGCCGCCCATGACCACCACCATCGCAACGGCAAAGAAAGTGCCGGTAACCGTCGCATACGGCGACGGCATCGGACCCGAGATCATGGAAGCAACCCTGCGCGTCCTCGACGCTGCGGGCGCGCGCTTGGCGTTCGAGCGGATCGAGATCGGTGAATCCGTCTACAACAAGGGGCTGAGCAACGGCATCGAGCCCGCCTCGTGGGACTCGCTACGGCGAACCAAGGTCTTCCTCAAAGCACCGATCACGACACCTCAAGGCGGGGGTTTCAAAAGCCTCAACGTCACGGTCCGCAAGACGCTCGGGATGTATGCCAACGTGCGTCCCTGCGCTTCCCTGCATCCCTACGTTGCGACGAAACATCCGAACATGGACATTGTGATCGTGCGCGAGAACGAGGAAGACGTCTACGGCGGCATCGAGCACCGGCAGACGAACCAGGTCGCGCAGTGTTTAAAACTTATCTCGCGACCGGGCAGCAAGCGCATCATTCGCTATGCATTCGAGTACGCTCACGCCAACAAGCGCAAAAAAGTCACGTGCTTCACCAAAGACAACATCATGAAGATCACGGACGGCTTGTTCCATCGAACCTACAATGAAATTGCGTTGGAATATCCCGAGATCGAGCACGAGCATTGGATCGTCGACATCGGCGCCGCCAAGATGGCCGACACACCCGAAGCCTTTGACGTGATCGTCATGCCGAATCTCTATGGCGACGTGCTCTCCGACGTTGCGGCGCAGATCACGGGGTCCGTCGGCTTGGCTGGTTCAGCGAATATCGGCGACCACTGCTCGATGTTCGAGGCGATTCACGGCTCCGCGCCGCGCCGCGCCGGCCAGAACCTGGCCAATCCATCGGGCTTGCTGCACGGGGCGATCCTCATGCTGGTGCACATCGGACAGGCCGACGTGGCGGAGCGCGTCCACAACGCGTGGCTTGCGACGATCGAAGACGGGATCCACACGTACGATATCTTCACGGAAGGCACGTCGCGCGAGAAGGTCGGGACGAAAGAGTTTGCCGATGCGATTATCGCCCGGTTAGGGAAGCGGCCCGTGCATCTCCACCCGGCCGACTACGACAAAGACGCGCTGATGAATTTGACGATTCGGCCCGCGGGAAAGCCGCCGATGAAGCTACGCGCCGGGGTCGATCTCTTCATCGATCGGCGCGACGGCAACCCGGATCAGATTGCGGCAGTCATGCAACAATTCAACGTACCCGGGACGAGGCTTACGGTCATCAGCAACCGCGGCACCAAGGTCTGGCCGAATGGCAATCCCGACACATACTGGAGCGATCATTGGAGTTGCCGATTCGAAGCCGACGGCGAACTCTTCACCGCGGCCCACGTCGTCGCGCTGCTCGGCGCCGCCGAGCGCGCCGGCTTCGACGTGATCAAAACCGAGGGGCTCTACACCTTCAACGGCGAGCGCGGCTACTCACTCGCGCAAGGTGAATAACCCACTACCGAATTGATCCCTTACTTGAGGCGAGATCAATTCGGTAGCGGAGTTTTTCGGTGTTACCGTACTCGGGACCGCCGTTGAATCGCTCCATCAGTAACCCGCCGTTCGCGACGATGACGCGTTGCGATGCGAGGTTGTCGGGGTCGGTCGTGATCTCGACGTAAGGGAGTCGCTCTGTGCGCGCTTCCGGAAGGAGGAGCGCAAGTGCCTCTTTGGCATATCCACGGCCACGTTTCCACGGCACCACCGTGTAGCCGATATGTCCGAGACAATATGGTGGCAGCTTCGGCGTTCCCGGCTGCCAGCGGAGGCCGATGCTGCCCGCGAAATCGCCGTCCCAAATCCAGCGGCGAAAGCCCGGCAACCGTGGTACGAGCGATCCGTCCGGCAGACGTATCGGGCCGGCCTTGGCTTCACGATCGTCCATCCGCATCAAGAACGCCTCTGGATCTCTCTCGATGACCGCCAGTTCCTCGAAGCGCGTCTCGTCACGCAGATCGTCAGGCGACCACCCACGTTCAAGCGCGTTCGCATACGCCGCGAGATGCTCGAGCGTGGGTTTGATGAGAACGACGCTCATAGCCGGTC
>DATHOO010000016.1:0-12111 GCA_035484815.1 Candidatus Acidiferrales bacterium | reverse complement strand
CCCACCCCCGCCGCGACCCCAACGCCGGTCGCCGACCCGGCGATCACGAAGCTCGCAACCCAGCAGTTCGTCCAGTGGCAAGCCGGAACGGTCAACAAGAGCCTTTACGCGCCCCAGCTCCTCGGGCAGCTTACCGATGCGAAGATCGCCGATACATCGCAGAAGCTGGGCGAGCTTGGGGCCTTTACCGACAGCGTCTATCTCGGTCGGTGGCTCAATCCCCAATTCCCGTCTGAGGTGCAGGGCTACATTTACCAGATGCGCTGCTCCTCGGGAAACGTCTACCTCTGGATGGCGGTCAACGACCAGGGCAAGATCGTCTCATTTGTTTTTAAGAATCGTTTCGACGTCGAGAACGTCACGCCGTCGCCTTCGGCCACTCCACAAGCCCCGTAAAAAGTCCCATAGCCGCCCGGGGTTATAATAGTCGGACACCATGACGATCGCCGAGCTGATCGAACGAGTCCGCCGCTACGAACCCGCCGCCGACGGCGAGTGGCTGACCCGCGTTTACGAGCTCGCTACGGCCGCCCACCAGGGGCAGCGGCGGGTCTCGGGCGAGTCGTACATCGAGCATCCCTTGGCGGTCGCGGGCATTCTGGCCGACCTCGAGGTCGATCACCAGACGATTGCGGCTGCCTTGCTGCACGACGTCGTTGAAGATACCTCGATCACGAGCGAGCAGGTCAGCGCACAATTTGGCGACGAGGTGGCGCGGCTCGTCGAGGGCGTAACGAAGCTGACGCGCATCCCCTACCAGTCGAAGGAAGACGCCCAGGTCGAGAACCTCCGTAAGATGTTTCTCGCGATGGCCAAAGACATTCGCGTCATCATCATCAAGCTGGCGGACCGCCTGCACAACATGCGAACGCTGGGGAGCCTTACCCCGGCAAAACAACAGGCGATCGCCCGCGAAACGCTCGACATCTACGCTCCGATCGCTCACCGCCTTGGGATTTGGAAGATCAAGTGGGAAATCGAGGACGAGTGCCTGCGTTATCTCGATCAGTCGTCGTATGCCGAGATCGTCGAGCTCGTAGCGAAAACGCGGCGCGAGCGTGAGGCCGACGTCGAAAAAGCGATCGCGCGGCTGCGCGACGAGTTTAAAGAGCTCAAGATCAACGCCGAAATTCAGGGACGCCCCAAACACTTCTACTCGATCTATTCCAAGATCAGCACGGGCCGCGACTTTTCGACGATCTACGACCTGACCGCGATCCGAATCATCGTCGATACCGTCAAGGATTGCTACGCGGCGCTTGGCGCGGTGCATGCGATGTGGACGCCGCTCCCGGGCCGTTTCAAAGATTACATCGCGATGCCCAAGCCCAACATGTATCAATCGCTGCATACGACGGTCGTCGGGCCGAGCGGCGATCCGCTGGAGATTCAGATACGAACGTGGGAGATGCATCGGACCAGCGAATACGGAATTGCCGCGCACTGGCGCTACAAAGAGGGCGGCAAGGCCGACCAGTTCGAGAACAAGCTCTCCTGGCTGCGGGCGCTGCTCGAGTGGCAGAAGGATATGCGCGATTCGCGCGTCTTCATGGAGAACCTGAAACTCGACCTGTTCGACACGCAGGTTTTCGTCTTCTCGCCGCGGGGCGACGTCTATTCGATCCCGGCCGGCGGCACGCCGCTCGACTTCGCCTATCAGGTACACACCGACGTTGGAAACCATTGCGTCGGCGCGAAGGTAAACGGCCGCATCGTTCCGCTCGACTATGCCATGCAGAACGGCGACATTTGCGAAATCCTGGTCAACAAATCGAGCGGGCGGCCTTCGCTGGACTGGCTCTCCATCGTCAAAACTTCGAGCGCCAAGCACAAGATCAAGCAATGGTTCCGCAAGGAGCGGCGCGAGGAGAACGTCCTTGCCGGCGAAGAGGCGCTCGAACAAGAACTTGCCCGCGCCGGCCTGCGAACAGACGTCGCGCGCGGCGCTCTACTGGAACGCATCGCCGCGCGCTTAAATTATGCGAGCCCGACCGATCTCTACGCTGCAATCGGGTTCGGCGACGCGTCGGCGCAAGCCGTCGCCAATCGGGTGCGCGAGGAGTTCAAGCACGACAACGTCGTCGATCTTACGAAGATCGGTCGCAAACCCGCGCCGCGCAAGAGCCCGCGCCGTTCCAGCGGCGTTCGCATCGCCGGCGTCGACGACGTCATGGTGCGGCTCTCAAAGTGCTGCTCGCCGGTCCCGGGCGACCCGATCATCGGTTACGTCACCATCGGCCGCGGCGTGAGCGTGCACCGCGCCGACTGTCCGAACGTCGCGTACATGAATGCGACGCCGGAGCGCATCTTACAGTCGCAGTGGCTCGACGATGCCGGCCTCACGCACGGCGTCGACATCGAGGTCGAAGCCGATGACCGTTCGCAGCTGGTCCAAGACATCATGGCCGTCTTCGCGGAGCTCAAGACGCAAGTGAGTTCGGTGAACGCGCGCGTGCGCAAGGACGGCGTCGCGGTCACGAGCCTTACCGTACAGATACGCGATCTCGATCATTTGCATAAGCTGTTGACCAAGCTCGAGACACTCAAAAATGTGCGCCGCGTCTATCGCGTGACCAAGCGCGAGCGGACCGCTCTTTAGTACGCACCGCTGGGAGACCTAAGCGGCGCTCATCTAGCCGTCCCCGTGTTCGCCGCGTTTTTGGCGGGGGCGATGAATAGCGTCGCCGGCGGCGGGAGTTTCCTTTCGTTTCCCGCGCTGCTCTTTGCCGGCGTAGCGCCGATCTCGGCGAACGCGACCAACAACGCCGCCATGTGGGTGGGCACGATCGGCAGCGCACGCGGCTTTCACGAAGAGATCTCGGAGCATCGCGCACTTTTGCTACCGGTCGTAATCGCGAGCATCGCCGGTTCGCTGATCGGTGCATGCTTGCTGCTCGCAACTCCGCAGACGCTTTTCGTACGCTTGATTCCGTGGCTGTTGCTCTTCGCGACGAGTCTTTTTGCGGTGAGCCCGCTGCTGAAGCGCAAGTCGCCCGGCGCTCCGCGCCATGCGCCGTGGCAAATTGCTCTTCAATTTGCCGTGGCGGTTTACGGCGGCTACTTCGGTGCGGGAATGGGAATCATGATGCTCGCCGTGCTCGCGTTCTCGGGACTACCGAGTTTGAACGCGCAGAATGCGATCAAGAACGTGCTCTCGGTTACGATCAACGGCGTGGCGCTTGTTCCTTTTGTCATCGCGCGTGCCGTCGATTGGCGTTTTGCTCTGCCGATGGCGGCGATCGCACTGCTCGGCGGATACTTCGGCGCGCGTTTTTTCCGGCGCATTCCTGCGCCGATCTCGCGCGCGTTAGTCGTCGCAATCGGCGCAGCGATGACTATAGTTTTGTTTACGCGAAATCATCTTTGAAAGGTGACGGCGGTTGCTTGTTCTTGCAGGGTACGCAAAAAGGCGATTCGAAGGGGCGGCACTGGAGTTTACTAGGCTTTCAGTGAGGTTTACCATGGCGTTTTCCAAGCAAGGGGCGGCGCTGCTACTGGCAGGGGGCGCTTTTCTCGCACTTGCCGCGTGCGGTGGGAGCAGCGCGGTTCCTTCCGGGTCGCCATTTGGCGGCAATGCAGCATCGCAACAATTCCGCGGTGCTACAACCGAAGCGTCGCCCGACGACACAACGTCGATTCTCAAGAAGCTCAAGAAAGACGTCGTCATCGGTACGACGGTCGATCCAAATAACGGCGACATGGGTCCGCACGGTGTCGCGGTCGTACGGGTAAAATACGGACTCAAGAAGGGCCAGCTCGCCGTATGTAACTTTTCCAACTCGTCGGGTGCTGCCGGCAAAGGCACGACGATCGAGCTGCTCAACCCGACTCCCGGTTCGAAACCGACGAGCTTCGTGCAGAGCAGTAAGATTGAAGGCTGCTCCGGTGACGCGATATCGAACAACAACAGCGTCTACGCAACCGGTATGACGAGCGGCCTGCTGGCCGGATTCGACAACAAGGGAAAGCTGATCAAGACGTACGGTGCGCCGTTCGTGGCGCCGTTCTCCAACGTCGACGCGTCCAACGCCAATCTCTATGCGGCCGAGTATATCTTTGGAAGCGACGTGACGACCGGATCGATCGTTAGCTTCAGCATCAACTACTACGGCAATCCAAAGGAAACCCAAGTAGCGACGGGCTTTGGCATCAACAAGAAATCCGGCTGGAGCGCCCTCGGACCGTCCGGCGTGCAATATTGGCCGAAGACGGACACGCTTTACATTGCCGACGGCGTCGACAACACGGTCGTTTTATTCACCCATGCAAGCGAACTGTTGGTCAAGAACGAGATCGTCGTCAAGACCGGCGGAAAAACGTTTAACTGCCTGCATCCCGCAACGACCTGCGCCAAGCTGGTTCACGCCGGCGCTCCGTTCGACGCACCGGTCGCAATGGCGATCTTGCCGAACGGCAATCTTATCGTCGCGAATACTCAGGGCGGCAACAAGCTGGTGGAGCTGACGCCCAGCGGCACGATTCTCGCTACCAAGGTCGTCGATCAGAGCCAGACGGCGGGGGTCTTCGGTATCGCCGCACGCGGTACCAATGACAGCAACACGGTGCTCTTTTATACGGATCGCAACGACAACAAACTTCACGAACTCCAGCAGTGAGGATGCTATGATACGTTACAAACTACAGTTGACGGCGCTCGCGGCCGTCGTGGCGATGGCCACATCCGCTTGCAATGGCGGCTCCGCGGTCCCGTCGGCCTCGTCGGTCACCGGCACCGGGATGACGCCGTACTCGGCGCGGGGCGCGTCACCGGACGATTCCACTTCAATACTCAAGAAGCTAACCAAGGACGTCGTGATCGGCTCGACGGTCGATCCGACCAACGGCGACATGGGTCCGCGGGGACTCTCGCTCGTAAAGACCAACTACGGACTGAAGAAGGGGCAGCTCGCCGTCTGCAACTTCGAGGACTCGACCGGCACTGCCGGCAACGGCACAACCGTCGAGATACTCGGCCCGCAGACCGGATCGAAGCCGACGACGTTCGTCCAGAGCAGTCAGATTCAGGGCTGCGCCGACGACGTGGTTAACAACAGCAACGGCATCTGTGCCACTGGTATGACGAGCGGTCTGCTCGTCTGTTTCAATAACAAAGCCAAGGTGCAGAAAACATATGGGTCGCCTTTTGAGCAGCCGTTTTACGACGTCGATGCGTCCTGTCCGGCGAAATCGTCGTTCTGCGGCTACGCGGCCGAGTACATCTTCGGCAGCGATTCGAAGACGGGGTCGATCGTCAGCTTTAGCATCAACCTCTACGGCAATCCCAAAGAAACGCAAGTCGCAACCGGCTTTGCCGTCAACCACCAAAGCGGCTGGAGCACGCTCGGACCGTCAGGCTTGTCCTACTATCCAAAGAAAGATACCCTTTACATCGCCGACGGCGTCGACAATACCATCGTCGGTTTCAATAACGCGAGCGAGCTGCTCGTAACCAACGAGATCACCGTACTCAAAGGCGGCAAAAAGTTCAGTTGCAAGTATCCGTCGACGACCTGCGGTACGCTGGTGCACGCCGGCGCGCCGCTCGCCCATCCGGTCGCGATGACTATGCTGGCCAACGGCAATCTCATCGTCGCCAACACTAAGGGCGGCACCACGCTGGTCGAGTTGACGCCGACCGGCAAGGTCCTCGACAAGAAGGTCATCGACACAAGCAAACCCGCCGGCGTCTTCGGACTGCTGGCAAAGGGCTCGACCGACAGCAACACCGTGCTCTACTACACGGACACCAACGACAACAGCGTTCACGAGCTCGAGCCGTAGCGGCAACCCCGGGACTGGGAAAGTATGGGGACCTCCGATTCGTCGGAGGTCCCTTTATCGTGTTGTGCGCGACAAGCTACCTATTGTGTATCGACCGGTTCGTTCGAGGGCGGCTCGTTGATGAAATGCGAAGCGGGATACTTCGAGGCGATCGGGGTGAACGGACGCGGCGCCTGCGTGAAATCGAACGCGTCGTCGAGGCTGGCCGCGCGGGCGTCGGTGTAGCCCTCCGAGGTGGGGCCGATGCTGCCGGCCGGAAGGCCGTAGACCTCTTCGATGAATTGCAGAATGCTGCCGTACTCATACTGTACGTGTGAAACGTAGTTTTGCTTGGCATACGGCGAGATGATCAGGCACGGAACGCGAACGCCCAGGCCGCGATAGTCGAGCTGCGGCGGAGGAGCGTTGTCGTAGAAACCGCCCCAATCGTCCCACAGCACGATGATGGCGCTGGTCTGCCAGTACTTGCTTTTGCCGATCGCGTTCACGACCGAGGCTACCCACGATGGGCCAGTGTCACTTTTGCGGGCGGGATGATCTGAATCGAGCTTGCTGGGAGTAACCCAGGTCACTTCGGCGAGTTTGCCTTTTTTCGGATCGGTCAAGATCTTGGTCTGCGGCGCGACGATCCTGTTCGGGTTCCAGTCGGAACCGTAACGAACGTACTTAATCGCTTCGAAGGGCTCCCAGAATCCGCCGTCAAGGAACTTCGTCGCGTAGTACTTCCACGAGATGCCCGCGGTGTCGAGCACTTGGGCGATCGTGTTGAACTGGTCGAAACAGGGGAACGGCCCCACGAATTCATGCTTCTTGCGATAGGGGTCGTTCGTGATATAGGAGGTCTTTGTCCCGGGCGGCGAGTCGCAGTCGTCGGGCGCGGCCGTTGGAAAGTCCACCTCGGCTTCCCCCGGAAGCTTGATGTCGTCGGTACCGGCGATCAGCGTCAGGTGGGCGGTGAAGCTCCCCCCGAACTCGGTCGGGAACATTTCATCGGCGAGAACGTACTGATTCGCGATCGTCAAATACGGCTTGATCTGCGAATGCTCGATGTAGTCATACGCCCTGTCCGGACCGTTTTTGATTCCCCACTGCGAAAAGCCGTCCATCTGCCCGTTGTTCCAGTCGACCATCGACGATAGCCAATCGTGCCGCAGGTCGGGGTTGGTCTCAAACGTGTCCTGGTGCAGGGTTACTTGCATATCGCCGGGCGGACACGATGAGCTCGAACCGTGGTGGCGCACGTCGAGACCCGGTGGCGGCGAAGCGCAGCCGGTCATCGGTGCGTTCGCGTTGGGATAGCCCGCGAAGAAATTCTCGAAGCTGCGATTCTCTTGAACGATGACGACGACATGGGAGAGGTACTGGCTTGCCGAGCCGCCTCCCGGCTTCGCCGCAGGCAATATGCGTTGCGCGCCTAATTCCGATTGCGCCGCCGAGCTTCCGGCATGCGACGAGCACGCGACGGAGAGCGTGAGTGTGAGAAATGCAATAGCGAGAAGCGCTGTGGGACGCATCGTTCCTCCTATGAAGGGCGTGCCCGGTGGAGTAATCTGCCCCGGTCGCGCTCTCCTGCTGTAACGGCCAGGCGGCGGCCTGCGCGATGGGAGATTTGCCGGTTCCACTCGAATAGCTTGGACCTTGCTTACTGCCCGCTTCGCATAGAGAGCGGGCCGCCCGCCCGCGCGGGCGTCCATAGTACAGGGAAACGAATGACTGATTACGAGGTAACCTACATTTTGCGCCCCTCGCTCGAGGAGAGCGAAGTCGAAGAGCGCGCAAACGCGATCGGGGAGATCGTCAAGAATCAGGGCGGCGAGGTCGGCGCCGTCGAGCGGCTGGGAAAGAAGCGTCTCGCGTACGAGATCAAAGATATGCGCGAAGGCAACTACGTGGTGATGCAGTTCAAGAGCAATGCCGCGGCTTCGAAGGAGCTGGAGCGCCTGTTGAAGCTGCACGAGGACGTCCTGCGGGCGTTGATCGTGCGGCTCGATGCGAAGATGCAGACGCACATGGCGGCGCTGGCTGCCGCTGCCCCTCCGGCGCCCTTGCCGCAGGCATAAGGCGGGCAGCGTTTGGCAACATCTGTGCCACACTGTTGACACTCTAGGGGGCTAGCCTCATATGAGAACGCAGGTGGCGAAAGAGAGTAAGATATGGCAGCTTCATTCAACAAAGTGATTCTCGTCGGCAATCTCACGCGCGATCCCGAAATACGCTACATTAACTCGGGCTCGGCGGTGACGAAGTTCCGCATCGCGGTGAACCCAAACAAGCGCGATGCCAAACCCGAGGACACGATGTACGTCGACATCGTGGCCTGGGAGAGGCTCGCCGAAACGTGCAACACCTATCTCAAGAAGGGGAGCCCGGTGCTCGTCGAAGGGCGCCTCGCGATCCGTTCCTACGACGATGCCAAACTGCGCGACGAAAGCGGCCAGCCGATTCGCCGCCAAGCGACCGAAGTCGTGATCTCCGGCATGCAGATGCTCTCGTCCCGACGCGACGACGTTGACGCGGGCGATCAGGGCGGCTACAACGGCGGTCGCGGGGCTAATCCCTCGGCGCCGGGTCCCTCCGGCAAGGTCGCCGACGAACTCGAGGACGAGATTCCGTTCTAGGCCCCCGGGTGTTTTAACCGGTCGGAGTCAAGCCTCGGAACTGCAACAACGGCCGTACATCCGGATCGTTGCCGTAAAACGCGCGGAACATCGGTCCGTAGTCCTCGGAGTCGCCGCGTGAGAGGATCATATCGCGAAAGCGTTGTCCGTTTGCGCGCGTGAGGCCGCCGTGGTCGAGGAACCACTGGTACGCGTCGTCATCGAGCATCTCGCTCCACATGTACGCGTAATAACCCGCAGCGTACCCGCTCGCCCAAATGTGCGCGAAGTACGTTGAACGATAGCGCGGCGGCACGTCGGGAAAATCCGTGCCCGATGCGTGGAGGGCCTGCGTTTCGAACGCATCGACGTCCTGCAATGGTGCGTCTGACGGCAACGAATGCCACGCCATGTCAAGCTCGTCGGCCGCCAAACTCTCGCCCAGCGAATAGCCTTCGTTGAAATTGGCGGCGTTCTCCATCTTGTCTATCAGCTCTTGAGGCATCGGTTCGTGCGTTTTGTAGTTGAAGGCGTAGTGTTTGAGCACGGAGGGATAAAGCGCCCAATGCTCGTTGAACTGCGACGGAAATTCCACAAAGTCGCGCGGGCGAGCGGTGCCCGAAAGTGTCGGGTATTTCTCGTCGGCGAAAAAGGCATTGAGCGCGTGACCGAACTCGTGGAACATCCCCTTTACGCTGTCGATCGTCAGAAGCGTCGGCTGCCCTGGGGGCCCTTTCGGAATGTTCTCAACGTTGTAAACGACGGGCTTGGTACCCAGCAGCGTGGAGTAATCCGTAAACGAGCTCATCCACGCACCGCCCTGCTTGTTGTCGCGTTTGAAGAAATCGAAGTACATAAGCGCGAGCGGCGCGCCGTTGTTATCGAACACTTCGAAAACGCGCACCTCGGGCTGCCAGACCGGAATGTCGTGGCGCTCTTTGAACGTGATGCCGTAGAGCTGATTCGCCGCGTAAAAGAGGCCGTTCTGCAGCACGTTGTCGAGTTCGAAATACGGCCGAATCTCGTTGTCGTCAACGTTGTACTTTGCCTTGCGAACCTGCTCCGCATAGTAGTTCCAATCGTATGGCTGCGACTGAAAATGCTGGCCGTCCCCGTCAACTTGCGCTTGAATCGCGGCGGCCTCTTGGGCGGCTTTCACGCGGGTCGGGCCGATCAGCCCTTGCAGGAATGCCCGTACGGCGGCAGGCGTCTGCGCCATTTCCTGCGTGAGTTGATAGGCGGCGAAGTTTGGATAGCCGAGCAGTTGTGCTTTCTGCGCACGTAGTTTGGCCATCTGCGCGATCGTCGAACGGGTGTCGTTGTCGTCGTTCTTCTCCGTGCGTGTCCAGGAGTTCTCGAAAAGTTGCTCCCGCGTCGCACGGTTCTGCAGCAGCGTCAGCCCGGGTTGCTGCGTCGTATTCTGCAGCGGTATCAGGTAGCCGCCGGGATCGCTCTTGGCTACCGCTGCCTGCTCGGCGGCGGCAATCGCACTATCGCTGAGGCCCGCGAGCCGGCTCTTGTCTTTCACGACCAGGGCGGCTGCAGTCGTCCCGGCGAGCAGTTTGCGCTCGAAGGCGGCCTGCAGCGTCGCCAGCTGTTGGTTGATCTGCCTCAACTGCGCCTGCTTTGCCGGCGAGAGGTCCGCGCCCGCGTGCAGGAAGCGCCGGTAGTACGTTACGACCAGGTGGCGCGATTCGGGATCGAGCTTGAGGCGATCCAAACCCTTGTAAATCGCCCGCACACGCGCGAAGAGTCGCGGGTTGAGGTAAATCGCGTCTGCATGCGCGGCAAGCTTCGGCGCGATGACCTGCCGTACGTGCAGCAGCTCCGGATCGCTGTTTGTAGCGACCTCGACTCCGAACGCACCCGTCGCGCGAGCCAGGAGCCGTCCAGACTTCTCCATCGCAACGAGCGTATTCTCGAACGTCGGCAGCGCGGGATCGTTCGCGATGGCGTTTATCTCTTTGAGCTGTTGCGTCATACCGGCTTCGATTGCCGGTTGATAGTCGCTATCGCTGAGGCGATCGAACGGTATTGCGCCAAAGGGTAACGTGCTCGGCTGCATCAGGGGATTTTCGGACGCGCTCGTCGCTGGGCCGACCGTCAACAAGGCAAGCGCGAGGGCTGCCGGGATTGGAAGAAGACGCATGAATGAGAGATTCGCCGCATAGCTGGAGCCAACCGTGCTAGCGCTTCCCTCCGATTCCGACGTCACTCACAAACCAGGTCCAATACGCGTGAGATTGGCGACGAAGGACGGCTGCCACGTCTTGCCACCGTCTTGTGAATACTGCACTTCGAAGTGATGTGTGTTGCCGCGAATATCCGACCACACGTCCCGGTTAAAAACCAAGGCTCCGCCATCGGCGACGGGAAACGAAACCAGCTCGCCGCGCCCGTCTTTGAACGTGCCGACCATCGGGGCATCGAACGTGCCCGCGCCCCTGCTTGCGAACGTCTGGCTCCACTGACGCGCCTGCCGATTATAGAGAAACAGCGTCAGACCTTGGAATCCGCCGGACGCATTCGATGCCTTGATCTCCTCCATGAGGGCACGGCCTTCCCAGATCTTGCGTACCGCTACCGTTCCCACAAACGCCGTCGAAACGCCGGTGTCGTGGCCGGACCGTTCGTAGGATGTGATGTGCGTCGACCAGGTGCCATAGTTGAAGTCGAAATCATGCGATGTATTCGTAACGCTTCGTGAACCTTCCGACGGAGCGGTGAGGCTCGTACGCGTGAGGTGCGCAACGAAGTTCGGCTCCCACGTCTTACCGCCGTCATCCGAAAACGCTTGCTCGAATGCGTACGACGTGGGTGTGATGTTGAAGAACGTCTGACGGTCGAGGATCGTTCGCCCGTTGAAGGTTTCCTGATCGTAGAACACGCCGCGTCCCTCTTCGAAGCCGCCGAACATCGGTGTGCCGAGCGCTCCGTCCGCGCTGCTCGTCCCATTGAGACTCCACTGATGCGACGCTTTGTTATACAGGCGTACGTTGACAAATTCGAGGTGGTCCGGACCGTTCGCCTCGATCTCTTCGACGCTCGCCGCGCCGCCCCAGACTTTACGGACGGTAACCGTCCCGTCGTATGTCACCCACA
Organism: Candidatus Acidiferrales bacterium; assembly: GCA_035484815.1. Classification (GTDB taxonomy): domain Bacteria; phylum Vulcanimicrobiota; class Vulcanimicrobiia; order Vulcanimicrobiales; family Vulcanimicrobiaceae; genus Cybelea. The sequence continues at coordinate 631 of DATHOO010000016.1, read as the reverse complement.
CGTTGCTGCCGCGCAGCGGGTGCAGCAGGCGCCGAATGTGCGTGTGCCAGGAGCCGAAGTCGAAGTCAAAATCGTGCGCGCCGTCGGGTAGCGCGGGCGCAGCCCCGAGCACCACGAACGCGTACGCGACGGGCAGGAAGAAGCGGCGCATCGCTACTGCACCCGTTTTTCGTAGGTCGCGAACCAGACCGGCGTCCAGCTCTTACCGTTGTCGTACGACCGCGCGATCACGTCGCGATACGACGTGGGCGAGGTTGTCGTTGAGAGCGAGCGTACGATGACGTGTTTGCCGTCCACGCGCTCGGCAGAGCGAAAATCGCCGACGCCGTCATGAAACGAGCCGGCCGACGGGCTCTGCAGCTCGCCGTCCGTGCTGCTTGCAAATGACAGTTTCCAGCAGCCCGTTGCGGGGTCGAAAAGGCGCAGCTGCATGCCCTCGATGCGACCGGCCGGCCCGTGCACCTCGAGAACGCCGATATTCGCTCGACCGTGCCAGAGCGGCGTAACCGTGTGCGTCCCGTCGTACGTCACCCATTTCGTCGAACCCGCGGCATCGCGTGTGAGCCGCGATACGTGGACGGTCCAAGTGCCGAATTGGTAATCGAAGGCGTGCGCCGGGGTGACGACCAGC
>DATHOO010000015.1:0-13012 GCA_035484815.1 Candidatus Acidiferrales bacterium | reverse complement strand
CGTCCGGCAGGGAGCTTGTGCTCCACCGTTTTCAAGGAGTTCCGGACGGGTCGGATCCGCAGGCGGGTCTGATCGACGTTGGCGGCAACCTTTACGGGACGACGACTTTCGGAGGCGCGCAGCAGAACCGCGGCACGGTATTCCAGATCACGACATCCGGCCAGGAAAAGCTGCTCTATCGCTTCGTTTTTAAGTCGCAAGGCGGCCATCGAGATGGCAAGTATCCGGAATCGAGGCTTCTCAACGTCAACGGCACGCTCTACGGCACGACCTATGAAGGCGGCGAAGGCAACCGCGGTACCATCTTCAAGATCACGCCATCGGGCAGCGAAAGCGTGCTGCACAGCTTCAAAGGCACAAAGACCGACGGCGCGTACCCACGTGCGGGCCTCCTCTACGCCAACGGCACGCTTTACGGCACGACCTCCAGCGGCGGCAACGGATTATGCGAGGGGTGCGGAAACCACGAGCATTTCGGTACCGTTTTTGAGATCACGCCATCCGGTAAGGAAAAGTTAATCTACAAGTTTAGAGGCTACCCGAACGACGGTGCGGTGCCAGGGGAGCTCATGTATGATAACGGCACCTTCTACGGCACCACCGTGTCGGGCGGCGCGAACTGTGCCGTAAGCCACGGCTGTGAGACGATCTTCTCGATCACGCCGTCCGGCTCGGAAGGAATGCTCTATAGCTTCCTTCCTCGGGAGCGCGCCGAGCCCGTCGCTGGTCTCGTTGACGTCGGTGGTACTCTTTACGGCACGACTCCGGATGGCGGTACGTACGACGAGGGAACGGTTTACTCGTTCTCGCCCTGAAATGCCCTACGCGTGTCTTTGGTACCGGATTGTCCCCGCGGACGGGTCCTGATATACTGCGGGACGTATCGAACCCTAGACGGCAACGGCTCGGTAGCTCAGTGGTAGAGCAGGGGACTCATAAGCCCTTGGTCGTAGGTTCAAGTCCTACCCGAGCCAAAACGAAAACCCGGCCGCCGCTCGAAGGCGGCCGGCTTCATTCCGAGGTGGTATCTGATGTCCACGATTCCGTGCGATTTCTGTCCTCATCCGGTCGATCGCGGCCAAATGGAGGAGATCGAGATCTCGCATTACGTGCCGGATAGTTCCGGCGAAGATCTGGCCTACGCGCGTACGTATTTCTTTGGCCATCCCGATTGCGTGCGTAAGTTCTATCGGACGCTGGTCGATCACAAACTCGACCTGTTCAAACACATTCCGAGCGCCGGATCCTCACCGGATGCGCCTCGTTAATGCCGCAACCGCGTGCGCCCGTAGCGTAGCTGGATAACGCACAGCCCTCCGAAGGCTGGGATCGGGGGTTCGAATCCCTCCGGGCGCGCCATCCTAGTGCCGAACGTGCAAGCCGCATGAGCGACGATGAAACCTATCTCCGACGAGCGATCGAGCTGGCCGGCGAGGCCGAGCGAGCCGGTGACGTGCCGATCGGCGCGGTTCTTGTTAGCGGCGACCTCGTGCTCGAAGCCAAGAACGAAAAGGAGCTCCGCCGCGACGCGACGGCGCACGCCGAAATGCTGCTCTTGCGTGAAGCCGCGCAACGGCTCGGCGCCTGGCGTCTCTCCGAGGCCACGCTGTACGTCACCAAAGAGCCGTGTCTCATGTGCGCCGGCGCAATCATCGCCGCGCGCATCAAGCGCCTCGTCTACGGCGCCGCCGATCCAAAAGGTGGCGCCGACGGAGGCGCATTCGACGTTCTGCGCTCACCGAAAACAAACCATCGCCTCGAGATAACCGCAGGCATCCTCGAATCCGAAGCCGCCGCGCAACTCCAACATTTCTTCCGCCGCAGACGCTAACACTAGCGACAAGCAGTGACAATGCTGCGCGCTGCTTAAAGGCGATGGCGGAGAGGGTGAGATTCGAACTCACGGAACGCTCAACACGTTCGCCCGCTTTCGAGGCGGGTGCCTTCAACCACTCGACCACCTCTCCGAGGCTGTGGGTTGGGACGACCCGCTCGCGATACCTGCTTTTGCGACGGTTGTGCGCGCAGCCAGCGGGAGACGCACGATAAAGCGTGAGCCGCTCGGGCTTGTATCGACGGCAACGGTACCGTGCGCGCGCTCGACGGCGCGTTTGACGATGGCTAAGCCGAGCCCCGAACCGGCGACGTCGCGCTGCGCGCCGCGGTAGAAGCGGTCGAAAACGCGCGCCGCATCCGAAGCGCCGATCCCCGGACCTTCGTCCGCGACTTCGATAACGGCGGACGAACTCTGGGCCTCGACTTTCACCGCGATTTCGCCGACGCCATACTTGATGGCGTTGTCGGCGAGGTTCGTAACGACGTATCCAAGCTCGGTTGGATCGATTTCGGCGAGGATTCCCGTCTCCGTCGTGACGGCGAAGCGGCGTTGCGGATTTGCGTCGGCGATCGGCCCGACTAAGTCGGCGACGAGCGTCCCGACGTCGATCGGCGCGGCTGCAGGCTCCGCCTCACGGCTCTCCCACCGTTCGAGCAGAATCAACTTGTCGATCAGCGAGCCCATGATGCGGCTTTGATCGTACATTCGATCGAGGATGCGATCGCGATCGGCGGGGCTTTCGATCCCGCCGCGGCGCAAAATGGCGATGAAGCCCTGGACGACCGTGAGCGGGGTGCGCAACTGGTGTCCGGCGTCTGCGATGAACTGGCGCATCGAAGTGTTCGCGCGATCGCGCGCGTCGAAGGCTCGCTCCATCTGCTCGATTGCGCCGTTATAGGCGACCGCGAGCGAGGCGAGCTCGTGTTTTTCGTCGGCCGCGATCTGCTGCGGCGTCAAGTCGCCGGAGGCAAATCGCTGTAGGGCAGCGGTAACGTCGTCGAGCGGGCGGACCGCCTGGCGGGTAAGGACGCCGGCGATCGCAACGCCGCCCGCGATCGCGATCAGCAGCGCGATCGCGAGGGGCAAGAGAAACGATTGGACGGTTGCAACGAGCGTTGCATCGTTGCTTCGCACGATGATGTAGAGATTGTCGACGTGCGCGAACAGCGATTGCAGCCCGAAGGCGGTCGCGAGGCCGAGAATGACGCGCGCGAACGGACCGGAGGGATGCGGGTCGCCGGAGAGATCGCCGCGGGGCCGGACGCGCACCACCGGCGCGGCGTCGGAACGGCGCATGCGGTAAACGGTAACCCGTGTGTTTGCATCGAGGAAGACGATCTCGCTGCCGGTTCCCAGTAGCAACGACGCGGCGAACTTGCCGCCGGCTTTCGCATCCGGCAGCCTCGTGCGCGTAAGCGCGGCCTCGAGCTGTGCGAGCGTCCCGCTGAGCTCGTTAGAGAGCGTTCGAGTGTAGAAACCAAAGGCGAGAAGGGCGCCGGCGAGCAGCAGGGCCACGAGCAAAAGGGAAATTTCAATCGCGGCGAGCGCTCGAATGCGCCGCGTCAGTGGGCTGGTCATGTCGGCATCGCCCGCAGCGTGTAACCCGCGCCTCGCAGCGTCTGGATGAGTTTGACGCGTTCGCCGCTGTCGAGTTTCGCACGCAAGAACGAAACGTACGTTTCGACCGTGTTCGGGATCACGTCGCGATCGATGCCCCATACGAGATCGAGCAGTTGCGAGCGCGTCAGTACTTCTTCGGCGTGTTCGGCAAAGACTCGGAGCAGATCGAACTCGCGCGCCGAGAGCTCAATCCGGCGATTGCCTCGATAGACGGTGCGACTCGGCGTATCAATGCTCAAATCCGCGTAGGTGAAGGTTTCGTGAGCCTCGATGCTCGGGCGCCGCAAGAGCGTGCGTAAACGCGCAACGAGTTCCTCGAGATCGAAAGGTTTGCCGACGTAATCGTCGGCACCGGCGGAGAACCCGGCGAGTTTCTCGGTAATCTCCGTGCGCGCGGTCAGCATGACCACGGGGGCGGTCGTCAGCTGCCGAATCTCGGGCAGCAGCGTGAACCCATCGCGCCCGGGTAACATAACGTCGAGCACGATCACATCCGGCGACCAGTCCTCGAGCATCCGAATAGCCGCCGATCCCTCGGTTGCACTGCGCACCGCGAAGCCGGCTTGCTCGAGCCCATATTCGAGCAGCTCGCGCAAGCCGCGCTCGTCATCAACCACCAGCACGCGTGGCCGGTCAGCCGCCAAGTTCATTCTCAGACTCACTCCAGGACTCAGCACCCATGCTTTCGCTACAATCGGGCAAGCCATGAAACTCAGGGACGAGCCCGTACGAACCTTCTTTCTACTCTTCGCGATGCTAGCCGCTGGGGGCTGCGGCCGGCACGCCGGCCCCGCCGCGTCGCCGGCGCCTTACGTTCAGACGACGACCGCGACGTTCGGCCAGGTTCAGCCCAGCCGGCGTCTCGCCGGGATCGTCGCGCCGTATCAGAACGTTGCGGTCCAGAGCACGCTTGCAGAAGCGGCCGACACGGTAAACGTCCGCGAGGGCGATCGGGTCCACGCCGGCCAGCTGCTCGCTCAGCTCGATACGGCCGATCTCCAGGCGCAGCTCGAATCGGATGAAGCCACCGCGAATAGCAATCACGCCAACACGGTGCACTCGGTATTTCAGGGATCGCTTACGATTGCCCAAGGCAACGACACGGTTCGTACCGACGAAGCCGCCGTCCACCAAGCGCAGCAGACGCTCAACAACGATACGGTCAACCTCTCACGCGATCAGAGCCTACTGGCGCAAGGCTACATTTCCCAGCAGTCGGTTGACGCGCAGGAGACGTTGGTCAAAAACGACCAGCAAGCGCTGAGCACTGTGAATGCGAACTTGGAATCGGCGCGCTCGACGGTTCAGGCCAATGGCAACCTCTCCGGCCAGGGATTAGCGGCGTCCACGGTCCAGCAGTCGCAAGCGCAGGAAAAAGTGGCGATGGCGCAGGCCGACCAAGTGCGCGTGCAAATCGCCAAAGCCGCGATCGTTTCGCCGATTGACGGTGTCGTCGTCAATCGCAACATCAACCCGGGCGAGTATCCCGGCAACCGCGAAATCTTCACGCTGCAGCAGGTTAATCCGATCTACGCCGTGCTGCACGCGTCGAGCGAAGAAGTTTCGAGCGTCGAAACCGGCAGCCTCGCAACCGTCACTGCTCCGGATCTCAACGGAATGCAGCGTTTTAGCGGGCGCGTAACCGGCGTATTGAACCAGATCAATCCGGGGTCGACGGATTTTCAGGTGAAAGTGCTGCTCCAGAATCCGGAGCAGAGACTCCGGCCCGGCATGGTCGTGCAGGGCTCGATCGCCGCGCTCCCGGTGACGGGTGTGCGCGTTCCGACAACCGCGTTTACCGACGATAACCACGATGCGGTCATGACCGTGCAGCAAGACGGCAGCGTGAAGACGGTCAAGGTCGCCGAGGGCGGCAGCGACGGCACGACGTCGGTCGTTACCGGAATTACGGCCGGCACCCGAATCGTCAGCAACGGCCAGATCAGCGTCGGCGACGGCGAGAAGGTCTCCTTGCAGCCGTGAAGTTCAGCCTTACCCGGCTTTTCATCAAGCGGCCGACGCTCGTTTTCGTTATCATCGCGCTGATGGCGTTCGCGGGCATTCTTTCGACGGCTACGATCGTCAAGGAGCTCTATCCGGACGTCAGCCAGCCGACCGTGACGATCTCGGTCAGCTATAACGGCGCATCGGTTACGGAAATGCGCGACAACATCGTCCAGCCAATCGAACAGAATCTGGCGGGCACGGCCGATCTGCAGACGATCAACTCGGTTGTGCAGCAGGGTCAGGCGAGCATCAGCGCGATCTTCGACATCAACTCGGATACCGCAACGGACCTTGCCCTAACGAACAAGGCAATTCAGGCCGCGGAAAAGTACCTGCCGACGAATCTAACGCCGCCAACGGTGAATCTTTACGACCCCACCCAATCGGTGGTTGTGACGATGGCGCTCTATTCGCACAAGCTTTCGCTCGCGCGTTTGGAGCTCTATGCGATCAACGTCATCGCGCCGCAGCTCGAGCAAGTCCCCGGCATCTCGTTTGTCAACATCGGCGGCTCCGTCACGCCGGCTTACGAGGTCGTCGTCAACCCGGCCCGTCTGACCGCGGCCAACCTGACGCTCAACGACATCATCAACACGCTCCAGAACGACAACCAGCGTGTTGCCGGCGGCTTCGCCTACGAACCGAACCGGCAGACGACCCTCGACATTCGCGGCGATATTCAGAACCTCGATAGCGTTCGAAACCTCGCAATCATCCCCGCGAGCCCAGGAGGCAGCGCGACCGCGGCGTCTTCCAATTCGACGGGCGCGCAAGTGCAGACCTACCAAGGCGGAGTCTCGGCGCTTGCCGGCAGCATCAATCCGTGGAGCGCGAGCAACGCAGTCATTCGCATCGGCGACGTTGCGACCGTCACCGAGAGCTACGAGCCGCGGCTGAACTACGCGCACATCAGCGGCGATGAGGGCCTCTTCATGCAAGTGCAGAAGGCCGCCTCGGGCAGCGAGGTCGACGCGTCGAACAACGTGCTGCGCGAGCTGCCGAAGATCCAGCGGCAGTTTCCCGAGATCAACTTTCACGTCATCAACGTCCAGTCGAAGTTCACGCAGCAACAGATCAACATCGTAACGCGAACGCTGATGCTGGCGATTCTGCTAACGGGCATCGCCATGCTCTTCTTCCTGCGCTCGTGGCGCAGCGCGATCGTCGTTTGCGTTGCGATTCCTACCTCGCTCGCGATCGCGATCACGGTCATGAAGGTCATGAACATGACCATCGATACGATTTCGCTGCTGGGGATGTCGCTGGTCATCGGAATTCTCGTCGACGACTCGACCGTCGTGCTCGAAAACATCGAGCGCCATTTTACCGAGCTGAAGCAACCTCCCGAAGAGGCCGCGGTCTCGGGGCGCGAGGAGATCGGCGCCGCGGCGGTGGTGATCACGCTCGTCGACGTGGTCGTCTTCTTTCCGATTGCGTTCATTCAGGGCCAGGTCGGCCGGCAGATCTCCGAGTTCGCGATCGTGGTCGTCATCTCGACGTTGACCTCGCTCTTTGTCTCGTTCACGATCACGCCGACTCTGGCGGGTCTTTGGGCGCTGCGCTCTCACTGGAAGCCTTGGGGTGTCGTCGACTGGTTCAGTCAAAGGTTCGACGACTCACGAACCTGGTACACGCAGCGCGTCCTTCCTTGGGCCCTTCACCACGGCGGACTCGTCGCCGCTTTCTGTGCCGGGACGTTCCTCTTTGCGCTCGCCCTCGTGGGACTCGGCGTCGTCGGCGAGGAGTTCATTCCTCCGGTCGATCGCGGCGAGCTTTTCATTCAGCTGATCTATCCGATCGGCACGCCGATTCAGACGGTCGAGAAGGGGACGTTCGCACTGGAGAAGCAGATCCTCAACTCGCCCGACCGGTTCGCCAACACGGCAGTTGCGGGCGCGTACGCAGCCTCGTTCGGCGGTTTCGTCGCGCAGAGCAACGTCGGCCAAGTGCACATCTGGCTCAAGGATGACCGGAAGAAGTCGACCGACTATTGGGTAGACCAGTTCCGGCAGATCGCGCGCAAATCGTTGCCGCAGGGCGTGCAAGCGGTCGTTGTTCCATCCACGGGCACGCAAGGCGGCAACGCGCAGCCCGTGGACATGCTCGTAACCGACGTGACCGGCGGCGACCCGACTTCATATGCGCAGAAGGTGGAGGCGCTGCTGCGTACGGTCAAGGGCGCGACAAGCGTGAACAGCAGCGGCACGCAGCTGGCGCCCGAGATCTCGATCCAGTTCGATCGAAACAAGGCGCAGGCGCTCGGCGTCGACCTTGGCCAGGCCGCGCAGGCCGCAGGCGCGGCGTTCGGCGGCAATCTTGCGACGCAATTCGAGACGACGTCGGGCCTCGAGCAAGTCCAGGTGATCTACCCGGACTCGTATCAAACGAACCTCGAGGCGCTCAAAAGCGTTGCCATTCGCTCGTCGAGCGGGGGTCTGGTCTATCTCGGCGACATCGCACGATTCGAGTCGACGCCGACCGCGCCGCTGGTCACGCGCACCAACCGCAACAACGTCATCCACGTCAACTCAAACTACGCACCGAACTCCTCGCTCTCCGCGGTCGAGAACGGCCTCATGAAAAAGTTGCCGTCGCTGCACCTGCCGCCGAACATCAGCGTGCGGCCGGCGCCGCTCGGACAACAGGACTTCATGCATCAGACGCTGGTCGGCATGGGCTTGTCGATGATCGTCTCCGTCATCCTCGTCTACTTGCTGATGGTCGCGCTCTACAACAGTTACCTCTCACCGTTCATCATCATCTTCTCGGTGCCGGTCGCCGCAATCGGTGCGGTCGGAGCGTTGGTCCTCACGCATCGCACGCTGAACCTGTTCTCGCTCATCGGAACCATTCTCCTCATCGGAATCGCGACCAAAAACGGCATTCTGCTGGTGGATTACGCCAATACCCTGCGCGCGCGGGGTCTCGATAAGCTCTCGGCGATCAAAGAGAGCGCGCATACCCGGTTCCGCCCGATCATCATGACGAGCTTCTCGGTAGTCGCGGGGAACATTCCGCTCGCCTTAGCACTCGATCCGGGATCGTCGTCCCGCTCGAGTCTCGGTATCGTCGTCATCGGCGGCGTGATAAGCTCGCTCGTGCTCACGCTGCTACTCATTCCGAACGTCTACATGTGGGTGGCACCGAAAGATCATCCCTCAACCAATGGTCAGGCGCAGCACGGCCTCGACGAGCTCAAGCTTCAAGGAAAACCCATCCCGGAGCCGCTGCCGGCCCGATGAGCGAGCCAGTCGCGTACTGGCTCTTCGGCGTTGCATTGAGCTGCGCACTAACCTTCGCGGTGGGAAGAACGTTTGTGGCGGAGCGAGGCTGGAAAGTTATTCCTGCGCTCGCTGCCTTTGCGCTGCTCTTCGGGTTACTGGTTGGGTGGGCGATCAACGGGTACATCGCCTACGTGCGCGCTTCGGCGGTGCGGTTTTAATCTCCGGGTGACGGCGTGGCGGTTGGCGCCGGCGTTCCCGCGAGGCGCGGATCCGGCGCTGCCGTCGGGAACGCAATATCGCTGAACGTCACGTCGGCGATGATTTTATAGGTCAGAAACGCGACGTGCATGGTCTGACTGAACGTTCCGTGCACGACCACCCAATGGCCGTTCATGACGGCGTAATCGAGCGAAATGATCTCGTCGCTGGCTCCGGCGACGCGCATTTCGATGTGCTTGGGCAGTCGTGTCGTGGCATCTTCGATCACTTCGGAGGGATAGAGGCCTTGCTGCACGCGGGCCGTCGGCTCGATCAAGAGATGCAGCGCGGCCGCGGTTGAATCGGGGGCATATCGCGCCGCCCAGTAGCTGTTGTAAGGAACGACCACGTTTACGCGGGGATCGGATGCCGGTATCGAGAGGCTAATCGGCGCCCCGCGGTCGAGCGTGATGTCAACCCGCTTAAGGTTGGCAAAGTAACTGAATTTAAACTGCGATATCGGGTCGAAATAGGCCACGATTGGAAACGCCTCGCCGGATCGCTGCGAGCCGTTGGGCAGGTCTTGCATGACCGCGAGGTTGTCGGCGATACGCACCGCGATCGTGCGATTGATATCCTGCGCCCTGCCAAGCGTCGGTGCGCTGACGTGCGTGTGCTCGACGTAGGTCATGTAGACGGGTGGATTGGCTTCGTAATACGCGCTCGTGCGATTGATTAGGAGCGCTAAGGCAAGATCCGGGGTCATCATGCGGCGACCTCGCTTCGGCAATCGACACGAAAGTACCGGCCCGTTTAAATTCGCTCGACTATATGGGCGTCGCTGAGGGTCCCGGTGCCGGCGTTCCTGCCAGCCGCGGATCGGGCGCTTCGGCCGGGAATACGATGTTCGTAAACCGCACATCGGCGATCGCCTTGAACGACGTCCCAAGCGCATGCTGCGTCGCCGAAAAGGTGGCGTGCACCAGCACCCAGCGCCCTTCCAACATCTGGTAGTCGAAGGTAAGCACCTCATCGTCGCCCCCGGTGCCGCGCCACTCTATATGTGCCGGCAACTGCGAGCTTGGGTCTTCGATGACCTCCGACGGGTAGAGCTCGTGCCGTACACGCGGCGTCGGTTCGATGACGATGTGCAACGCGGTATCGGTCGAGTCGGGCGCGAAATGAGCCGCCCAAAAGCTATTGTAGGAAACGATGGCGTTGACGCCGGCATCGGGAGCCGGTGTTGGGAATGCCCACGGCCGTCCCTGCCTTACGGAGACGTCCACGCGCTTGAGACCGGCGAAATAGGAATACGAGAATTCTGAAAATGGATCGAAGTACGCCATAACCGGAAAGGCCTGACCCGTGCGCTGCGCGCCTTCCGGTAAATCTTGCATGACCGCAAAGTTATCGGCGACCCGCACCGCCACAGCGCGATTGATGTCTTGCGATCGCCCCAGGGCGCTCACGTGGGTGTGTTCGGTATACGTCATGTACGCCGGCGCATTGGCTACATAAAAGCCGCTCGTGCGATTGATCAGCAGCATAAGGGCGAGATCGGCAGTCATCATTGCGGCGCTAATAAACATTACGAACCCCTCGATTCGCCGGCGGGAAGAAAAGAACCGTTCCGTTAACTTCGCCTGCAATGCCTATCGAAGTAAACGACGCCCTGGCCGCGCACGTCGTCGAGCTGCGCCGTACCATACACCGTAAGCCCGAGCTTGGCTTCGACGAGCACGCGACGGCTGCGCTCGTGGAGCGCGAGCTTGATTCGCTGGGCATCGACCACGTGCGATCGGCCGGTACCGGCGTCGTCGCGCGAATCGACGGGGCGGCGCCAGGCCGTGTTGCGGCGCTGCGCGGCGACATGGACGCACTCCCGATCGGCGAACGAACCGGGTTGCCGTTCGCATCGCAAGTGGACGGCAAGATGCACGCGTGTGGACACGACGCGCACACCGCGATGTTGCTCGGCGCCGCGCGCGTTCTTGCCGGCCTGAAGCCGGAACTGGCCGGCAGCGTTGTCTTCGTTTTTCAGCCGGCTGAAGAAGGTCCCGGCGGCGCGTTGCCGATGATCGAAGAAGGCCTTCTGGATCGCGAGGGGGTCGAGGCCATCGCGATGTTGCACGTCGATTCGCGCCTCGACGTCGGAGCGATCGGCATCACCAGCGGCGCGGCCAACGCTTCGGCCGATGAAGTTTATATCACCGTCCGTGGAACGGGCGGCCACGGCGGATATCCGCACAACTCCGTGGATGCGATTCCGGCCGCCGCGGCGATCGTGCTCGCATTGCAGAATATCGTCGCGCGCGAAACCGACCCGCTCGCGAGCGCGGTGGTGACGGTCGGAACGATCGCGGGCGGTTATCGCAACAACATCATCGCCGACGAGGTCGCGCTCAGCGGAACCCTGCGAGCGCACGATCCGCACGTGCGCGATGCGCTCGAGGCGCGCCTTCGGCGAATCGTTAACGGCGTCGCCGCCGCATACAACGTGCAAGCTGAGGTGCGAATCGTGCGCGGATATCCGCCCGCGATAAACAATGTTGCGCTGGCAGATCGTTTCTCGAGCTACGTGCGCACGCACTCTTCGCTGCGTGTCGAGTCGCCGCGGCCGACGATGGGGGCGGAGGATTTCGCCTATTTTGCGCAACGCGTGCCGGGTTTGCTGATTCGTCTCGGCGTGCGCAGCGAATCGTCGGGTGCAATCCATCCGGCACATAGCGCGCTCTTCCGTATCGACGAAGCGGCATTGCCGCTGGGAGTACTAACGTTGGTGCTCTTTGCGACGGCATTTGCGAGCGGTGAGTTGCGTTCATAGTCATCCACATGGTTGTGGATAATGTTTTAAAGGATGCGAACGGTACGGATGAAGAAATTAAGCTTTCGTTATGGTCATCCGCGATGATACGTTCGTACCTGGTGCTTGTGCGCACAGCGCGAGCCTCGAACTCGACTGCTCTGCCGAGGAGGCGTTCGCGCTGCTCTGCGCGGTTGAGAAATGGCCGGTTTGGCTTTCGTTCCTGCGCAGCGCGCGGCGAGCGAATCACGAGCCCAAGCTGGACCTCGGCAGCGAAGTGATCATACGGTCGTGGCTGCCCGGAGAAGAGGAAGAAGTCTTTGAGATCGACGGCTTGATCGCGAACTACCGGCTCTCACTGGTCGGAGCGTATTCGTTGCGCCGTCGCCTGGAGTTTCGGATCGAACGCCGCACCTCGTGCTCGAAGCTTCACGTTCGGCTGGCGTACCCGGCCTACCATGGAAAGTTCGGTACGCTGCTCGACCGTTGGCAACGCGGGCGCCGCGTTGCAAGTGCGCTCGACGACTCGCTGGTGCATTTCAAGGGATTGGTGGAGTACAAGCGCGACGGGGCTATCCTGGCCGACTTTTAGGCGTCGCCGCTATCAACTGCTAGCAGTCATTGACCCGGAGTGCTAAGGCCGATATACTCTGACCATGCCGCTCTATGACTATGCCTGCACTCGGTGCGGGCGAGTGTACGAAGTCCGACATGGCTTCGGCGAGACCCACGAGAAGCCGTGCGAGACCTGCGGCGCCCCCTTGCAGCGCGTCTTCAACCCCGCGCCGGTGCTCTTCAAGGGCTCGGGCTTTTACGTTACCGATTCGCGTCGCTCGGCCGAGCGCAAGAGCGAGAAAGCCCCGGAAAAGCCGAAGGAGACGCCACCCGCCTCGGGCGCAAGTAAGAGCGCGGAGCCCGCGGCCTAGGCGCTCTGAAGGCCCCGCAAAGCCGCGGCAAAGCCTGGAAAGCTGACGTCCAGGCTGGCGTCGCTATCGATCGCGAGCGGACCGGCGGCACAAGCCAGCACCGCCGCTGCCATGGCGACTCGGTGGTCGTCGCCCGTCGTCGTTACGTCTGCCTTCGGCGGCTGGGGCGCCCCGCCGGCGATGCGCAAGACGCCGCGCTCGTAACTTGCTTCGACACCGATCAAAGCAAGCAAGTGTTCGATGGCATTCAAACGATCCGACTCTTTCGTGCGCAGATCGCCAACGCCGGCAATCGTGGTGGTGCCCACCGCAAACGCCGCCGCAATCGCGATAAGGGGTATCTCATCGATCGCCCGCAGCGCTAACTCTGCCGGCACGTTGGTGCCTTGGAGTGGAG
>DATHOO010000014.1:0-10375 GCA_035484815.1 Candidatus Acidiferrales bacterium | reverse complement strand
TTCCTCACTGCTGCCTCCCGTAGGAGTCTGGACCGTGTCTCAGTTCCAGTGTGGCTGGTCGCTCTCTCAAGCCAGCTACCCATCGGAGTCTTGGTAGGCCATTACCCCACCAACTAACTAATGGGACGCAGTCCCCTCTTTGTGCGGATTGCTCCTTTCATCGCTTAGGGATGCCCCAGAGCGATCGTATGCGGTATTAGCTAACCTTTCGGCTAGTTATCCCCCTCACAAAGGCAGGTTGACCACGTGTTACTCACCCGTCTGCCACTAGGTATTGCTACCTCGTTCGACTTGCATGTGTTAGGCACGCCGCCAGCGTTAGTCCTGAGCCAGGATCAAACTCTCCATAATAAAACTTATGGAGCCTTTGAAAATGGCTCTCAAACTCTCATGATTTGTACTAAATCTCTCGACCAAAAAGGTCGGAGACCCACAGACTTTTGCGCTTGCTGCACTGTTCAGTTTTCAAGGAGCGAACCGTAACTCGGGCCCTCCCAAGCCGGTCAACCGACCGCGCCGGGAGCGCCAAGCGCCAGAGACGCTACGGGCTAGCCCGGCCGGCGGTACCGGTCAGGCACGACGGCTATCATATCACGCCAAAATGGCCTGTCAAGGAATGTCCGCAAGGGAACTTCCGGCCGCCGAAAGGGCCGTTACTATTACCTAAGACCGCAGGGGCGTCCGATTGGTTTCAGCCGCTGCCGAAGGAACCTCGGCGTCGCCCACCCGCACCCGGCCGCTTTCCGGCCAAAGGAGTCGCCAATGCTCTTTGACCATGTCGATCTGCGCGTCAGTGATCTTGCCAAAACGCGGCGTCTCTACGACGCGCTGCTCCCCGCGATGGGCTTCTCCCGCATCGCCGAGGATGCCGATACCATCTGCTATTACCAGCCGGACGGGGACCGTTCGATTCCCTTCTTCGGCATCGACCTCGAGCCCGACCACCGTGCGAACGGCACGCGTCTCGCCCTGCGCGCCTCGAGCCGCGCCGAGGTCGACCGGCTCGCCGGCATCGTGAAAGATGCCGGCGCGACCGCATTCGAAGCTCCGCACGTCTGCGAGGAATACACCCCGTTTTACTACGCGACGTTCTTCGAAGACGCCGACGGCAACAAGCTGGAAATCTGCTTCCGCGAAGCGCCGAAGTAAACGCCCTTCAATTCTGCGTTTCTAAACCTTGCGTGACATCGACTTTGCTTGCATGAAGAGCAGCAGGTATTCGCGGCCGCCGGCTTTGCTGTCGGTGCCCGACATATTGAATCCGCCAAAGGGATGGACCCCGACCATCGCGCCGGTGCTCTTGCGATTGAAATAGAGGTTGCCGACGAAGAAGTCCTCGCGCGCCCGCGCGATCTTCTTTTCGTCGGTCGTATAGAGGGAGCCGGTCAACCCGAACTCGGTATTGTTAGCGATCGCCAACGCGTCTTCGAAATCGCGCGCCTTGATGACCGCCAGCACCGGCCCGAAGATTTCCTCTTGGGCGATCGTTGCGTCGGGCGCGACGTCAGCAATAACCGTCGGCTCGATGAAATATCCCCCATCGCCCGTACGCTTGCCGCCCGTTAGCAGACGGCCTTCGGTTTGGCCCTGCTCGATATAGCGCATGATCGACTTGAGCGCCGCTTCGTTCACGACCGGCCCCATGTAGTTTGCCCGATCGCTGGGGTCGCCGACGGTAATTGAGCCGACGCGCCGCTGGAGCTTATCGAGGAACTCGTTGTAAACGCTCGCCTCGACGATGGCGCGCGAACACGCCGAGCATTTCTGTCCTTGGAAGCCGAAGGCCGAAACCGCAACGCCTTCGACGGCTGCGTCGATGTCGGCGTCCGCGGCGACCACGATCGAGTCTTTTCCGCCCATCTCGGCGACGACGCGCTTGATCCACTTTTGGCCGGGTTGCGGTTTGGCCGCGAGCTCGTTGATATGTAGACCAACCTCTTTCGATCCGGTAAAGGAGATGAAACGAATCCGCGGATCCGTCACGATGACGTCACCGATTTCGCTACCCGATCCCGGAACGAAGTTGACAACACCCGGCGGTAAACCGATCTCGTCCAGCAAATCGACGAACCACGCCGCGATTACGGCCGCATCGCTCGACGGCTTGAGCACGACGGTGTTCCCCGAAACGATCGCGGCCGCCGTCATGCCCATCATGATGGCGCCGGCAAAGTTCCAGGGTGGGATCACGGCTCCGACGCCGAGAGGTATGTACACGAGCTCGTTTTGCTCGCCCGCGAGCGGGACGACTGGTTGCGGCTGCGCGTAGCGCAACGCTTCGCGCGCGTAAAACTCAAGAAAATCGATCGACTCGGCAATATCGCCGTCGGCTTCGGCCCAGCTCTTGCCGACTTCATAGACGAGCAGTGCATCGTACTCATAACGCCGCGCTCGCAAGAGTTCGGCCGCCTTAAACACGTAAGCCGCGCGTTCGGCCAGCGTCAAACGGCGCCAGGATTCAAAGGCCCCAGCGGCTTGCGCAATCGCCTCCTTCGCCTGTTCCTTTGAGGCCGAGCTGGTCGTGCCGATCACCTCGCTGGGATTGGCGGGATTGAGCGATCGGATTTTCTTTTCGGTCTCGATTTTGCGCCCGCCGATAACCAGGGGATAGGTCTTGCCAAATGACTCGCGCACCGTCGCGAGCGCGGCCTCCATCGCCGCGGCGTCGGCGGGATCGCTGAAGTCCTTGACCCGCTCGTTTACGAAGGGGGCGGCTTCCTGGGGCGGCTTGGTTACTGTCGTCGTCATAGGCCTATACTACCAGGCGGGGCGAAGTTTTCTCTATGACTCAACTGCTCGCGGTTGCCATCGCGGCCTTCTTCTTAGGTCTTGGGATGGCCGGCGAGCCCTTTGCGCCGTTGCACGCGCTGGTTGCGCTTGCGATTCTGCTGCTGGTCGCAATGGCGCTCAGCCGGAGCACCTCGCAGGTCGTCGCCTTCCTCTTTGGAGTGGCGGGCGTCTTGTTGGCCTGTTACCTGCAGCACGGCGAGATCTACCCGGGCACCGGAATCGTCGGTATTGGCTTGGGCGGGCTCGCCGCTGCGTCGCTCGGGCGGCGCACCGCGCCGGCGTTCGTGGCCGTCCTCGGCACGATCGTGGGAACGAGTTTCTTTTTCCTCTTATAGAACGGCCTATCGATCGACGCCGACCGCCTGTCCCGCAGCGCCCCGGCGCAACGCCGCGATCAATGCCTGCGGGTCTTCGGACTGCATCAGCGCCTCGCCGATCAAAAAGCCACGGGCGCCCGCCGCCCGCAGCCGCGCGACATCCGACGCGTTGCGCATTCCGCTCTCGGCGATTGCGACAACATCCGGCGGGACTTTCGGGAGCAGATGCTCGCTGACCGCGAGATCCGTTTCAAGGGTACGCAGATTCCGGTTGTTGATGCCGATAAGCTTGGCCCCCGCGTCGATCGCGCGGCGCAGCTCGACGTCGTCGTGCGCCTCCGCTAACACATCGAGATCGTAAACCTGCGCTTCGGCCATCGCCTTCTGCAACCCGGCGTCATCCATTCCGCCGACGATTAAGAGCACGCAATCCGCGCCGTACGCGGCGGACTGCGCGACCTGATAGCGCGTCCAAATGAAATCCTTGCGGAGCAGTGGCCGCGTTGTCACCGCGCGCACCTCGTCAAGGTAGGAAAGCTCTCCCAGAAAGTGATCGCGCTCGGTGATAACGCTGATCGCATCGCAGCCGGCGGCATCGTACGCGCGCGCGATCGCGGCAGGATCGAAGCTGCGCGCAATCAACCCGCTCGACGGCGAGGCGCGTTTAATCTCGGCGACGATCGCCCCGCCTTGCGCCGCTTCCAACGCCGCGAGAAAGCTGCGCCGCTCGTTTGTTCGGGAGACCGCTCGTGAGCGCAGCGCCTCGTAAGGCTCGCGTCGCCGCTCTTGCTCGAGCGTTGCCGCTTTCGCGGCGTAGATTTTCTGTAGCGTGTCGAGCACGGATCTTGAGCAGCGTCCTCCGCTACGACGGCGATGGGCTGGGCGAAGAGGGTGAAGATGAGGGGCTCGACGACGGGGTCGGCGCGGGCGCGGGTCCGACCGTAACGGTCGAGCCAAGGGCATCGTGACGGATCATGACGTTCCTACCGGAGGCGCCCGACGCAAAATGTCTTGTCCGTGGGTATCGCCCGCTTCGATTCGCGAACTGCTGATTTGAGTTCCATGTGTCGTCGAGAGCGCTAACGGTCTCACCGCCAAGGCCGATCGCAATCTCGGTGACGCGCTGCCCAATGAAGGTGTTGCCCCCGTTTGAAGTGCCGCCGCCGCCGAAATCGAGTGTCCCGCGCAGCGTTCCGCGAACCGCGGGCGGAAAGGCATCGGCGAAGGCATACGCTCCAAGATTGAAGGCCTGATTGGCGGCCGTGACATTGACGCTCCCATCGGTGAGAATGCCGACAATTTTCGCGGCAATGGTGGCGTCGCCGAGCGAGTGGCTCAGCGTAATCGTTGGACCCACTCCCGATGGCGGCCCGGTGCCCGATGGCGATGGCGATGGCTCGAGCCCCGGAACCGACAGTCCGCCGATGCCGAAGTCGTTACCTTTGATCGAGCAAGAGGCGCACGTGAACGATCCGCCGGCGACGAGCACGCCGTTAATATCTCGCAATCTCGAAGCAATCCCAGCGCCGAAGCTCGCGGTCGCGGTCACCGTGCCGAGGTCATTGAACGATACGTAGAACGCGCTCGAACCCGGCAGCGAAACCTCCGCCGCCCCGACGTAGATCCCGGTGACGCTCACGCTAACGCCCGGCACGACCTCCAGCGTCGTGTAGACGCTGCGCCGTGGTGCATGCACGAGCTTCTCGAATATGGTGTCTTCCCCCATGCCGTTGATGAACGAACCACTTCGCACCCCCGTGCCATAGTTCGCTCCGGTGATTGAAGCGCTCTTCAGCATGACGATTGGAAACTTTTCGCCCTTCGCGGCATCGTAATCGCCACCCGACAGGTTGATCGTCACTCCATTGGGTGAGATCGACTTTGCGGTGTCTAGCACCTCGACCGCCTTGGTCAAGGTTTTGTACGGGTTCGTCTGGCTGCCGTTCCCAGCGGTGTCGCTGCCGGTGTTGGCGTCGACAAAGATGCTCGAAAGCGGCGCTAGCGTCGGTGACACTGGACCGGGTTGACCCCAGCGAGTGCACGCCGTCCCGCTCACCACGCCTGCTACCGCCATAGCGGCGACGATCGCGAAGAAGAGACGCGCGCACCAGCCAGTTTGCATTGCGCCACCCCTTTGCCGCGCCGCGCCCCGGGACCTCGGGGAGTCACGCTCGGCACTCCTGAAGAGATGAAGCGATGGTTAAGAAGTCCGTTCGCGCCATCGTGGCCGCGATTGCCGCTGCGGCCGCTCGCTGGAGCGAAGCGGGCTTCGCGCCGCGTGCGCGCATCCGCGACGCAGTGAGCGAGCGAACCAGATACTCGCTCCCCGCCGTCGATTTTGCCTTCGACACGCTCTTCGGCAGCCTCCGGCGCGACGCGATCGAAGCCGTTATCGCCGATGAGCTTGGTTGCCTCGACGTCCTCGACGAATTCGTCGCACGCGGCGAGCGGGGTCGCGCGCGCGCGCTTCCGCTCGGTCGCGTCTGCGTCGTCTCAAGCCGGACGACGATCGGCGTTGCGCTGCTCCCCGCCGTTTTTGCGCTCTGCGCCAAGTGTGATGTGGTCGTCAAAGACCGCGAGGATCATCTTATCGCAGCCTTCTTCGAAACACTCGCCGGTGAGCTCGGCGAACTCCGTAGCGTCGCAATCGCGCAAACATGGAAGGGCGGCGCCGATGATTACGACCTCACCGAGTTCAATGCCGTCGTTGCCTTCGGGAGCGATGCGACCCTCACGCAGATCGGCAACGCGCTCTCTTTCCACACACGCTTCATTCCATATGGGACGAAGGCGAGTGCCGGATACGTCACGCGCGAAGCATTGAAGGACGAGCGCGTGGTTGAAAGCATCGCGCGCGGCGCCGCACACGACCTGGTGCTCTATGAGAGCGAAGGCTGTCTTTCGCTTCACGCACTCTTCGTCGAACGCGGCGGCGTGATTTCGCCGGAGCGTTTCGCCGAGCTGCTGGCGCGCGAGATCCGCGCGGCGCTCGCCGCGTTTCCGCCCGGCCCGCGCGATGCGATTTCAACGGTTCGGCGCGCACAGGCACGCGATCTGGAAATCTTCCGTAGTGATGGCGCGCAGATCTATGCCGATGCACGTGCCGAGTATCTCGTCGTGCTCGATCCGTCGCTCGACGCGCCGCCAGGGTTCCTACCGCTTTCGCTGAGGCTGCACGTGGTCGACGATGCCTCCCAGGCGGCGCAATACTTCGCGCGCCATGGTATCGCGGTCGAAGCGTTCGCCGTCGCGCATTTGCGTTCCGACGTGCGCGCGATGGCCGCGGCAATCGGCGTTTCGCGCATTGCCTCGTTTGGAGCGCTGCAAACATTGCCGCTGGGCGCGTTTCACGGCGGACGCCCGCGGATTGCCGAGTTCGTGCGCTGGGTAAGCGACGAAACGTGAGCATCCCCGGTCCCCGCAGTACGGCGCTAACGGCGCTGCTGCGCGCATACGAGCAGCGTAACGTGACGTTCCTGGCCGATGATTTTCCAATCTTTTGGGAGTCGGCGCGTGGGGTCACCGTGACCGACGTGGATGGAAACGACTATCTCGATTGTACGGCCGCTTTCGGTGTAGCCAACGCCGGCCATTGCAATCCGCGCGTTGCGCGCGCCGTCTCCGCTCAGATGAAACTGCTCGCGCACGGCATGGGCGACGTTCACCCCACCGAGATCCGCGTCCGGCTCTTCCAGCGTCTCGCGCAAGTTCTGCCGAAATCGCTCGATCGCGTTTTCCTCGCGACCACCGGTTCCGAGGCCGTCGAAGCCGCGCTCAAAACCGCGATCCTCGCAACCGGTAAGTCCCGCTTCGCCGCATACCACGGGGCCTATCACGGTCTCTCGTTCGGAGCGCTTGCGGTCGGCGGCATCGAGCGCTTCCGCGCCCCGTTCGCTTCGGCGCTCGAGAACGAACCGGTTTTACTCGACTATCCCCGCGACGATGCGAGTACGAGCGCCGAAAGCGCCGCTCTGCACGCGCGCGAAACGCTCGCACGGCGCAGCGACGTCGCCGCGCTCGTGATCGAGCCGATTCAAGGGCGAGCCGGCTGCGTTGTTCCGCCGCCCGGCTATCTCGCCGCGCTGCGCGCCGTCTGCAACGATTTGCGGATTCTGATGATCGTCGACGAAATCTACACCGGGTTCGGACGGACGGGGACGTGGTTTGCGATCGAGCGCGATGACGTCGTACCCGACATCCTCTGCATCGGCAAGGCGATGGGCTCGGGGATTCCGATCAGCGCGACAATCGGGCGCGCCGAAGTGATGGACGCTTGGCCGATCTCGACCGGCGAAGCACTTCACACTTCAACGTATCTCGGAAACCCGCTGGCGTGCGCGGCGGCGCTTGCCACGATGGATGAGATCGAACGCCTCAAACTTCCCATGCGCGCAAAGACGCTCGGCGAGTCGATCGGCCCGCGCCTGAGCTCGCTTCGATCGCATCGAAGCGTGCGCGACGTGCGCGGCCGGGGCCTGCTTTTCGGCGTGCAGCTTCGCGACGCGGCGACCGCATCGGCCGTTGTGCGCAGCTCGCTGCGCGCCGGCGTCATCTTTCTACAGTCAGGAGTGGACGGCGACGTGATCGCGATTTCGCCTCCGCTAGTAATCCAGGAGCGTCAACTCGCGCGCGCGATGGACACGCTCCAAGCCGCAATCGAGGAGGCAGCATGAATACTTATCGCATCGGCATCGTCGGCGCTGGTTTCGGCGTAACCGCCCATCTACCGGCACTCATGAATCATCCACGCTTCGAGGTGGTCGCGTTAGCCTCTCCAAAGAGTGCGGCCGAGGCCGCCCGCCAAAATAACGTTCCGTATGCCTTTCGCTCCGCGGCCGAGATGCTGGCCGGCTGCGAGCTCGATGCCGTGACGGTCGCGTCGCCGCCGTTTGCCCACCGCGACGACGTTCTTGCGACGCTGGCGGCACGAAAGCACGTCATGTGCGAGAAACCGTTCGCGCTGCGCGTTGCCGACGCGCGGGCAATACTCGACGCTTCCCTTTCGGCCGGAACCGCGTGTGGGGTCATCCACGAGTTCCGCTTCGTTCCTCAGGCGCAGGCGCTCAAGGAGTTGATCGAAAACGGCCACCTGGCGCACCTGCGCAACATCGAGATCACGTTGCTGCGGCACACGCTGCGGCAACACGAACGCCGCCCGCGCAGCTGGTGGTTCGAAGGCGAACGCGGCGGCGGCCTTGCGGGCGCAATCCTCTCGCACTTGATCGATAATGCCAACTGGCTTGCAGGTCGCGCGCCTTCGCGGACGATGGGTTTTCGCCGTACCGCGAATGCCGAACGCGTCGACGACGGCGGCGCCTTCACTTCGAGCGTCGATGACGGTGCATTTGCCCTGCTCGACTACGGTGACGGCCTCGTCGGACGGTTGACCGCCGACGGAACTACCGCCGTCGAATCGTATACCTGCGCCGTCCACGGCGAGAAACGGACGGCCGTTGCCAGTGGATCAGGCATTACCGATCTAACGCTCTATACCGTCGACCGCGAGGAAACCGACGAGCTCCTTTGCGCGCCTTCGCGCTATCAAGCATTCGCGCGCATCAACGGCAACGTTCCGCCGCTCATGGAGCTCTACGACGAGTTCGTCAACAAGATCGAAGGGCGCCCCAACGCTCTTCCGAGCTTCGAAGACGCCCTCGTCACGCAAGAGGTACTCGCCGCTATCGGCTACGAGCACTAGCTCAGTGCACGGGCCGCCCCGGCGCGGTTCTCGGCAGCAGATCGCGCCCGGTTTCATTGGTTTATTTTTCAGCTTCTGGCTCGCGAGCTGCGGGCACGCGCGGATCGGTTCGCAGCATAACGGTGCTTTGGTTATTGCGATCGCTGCCGATCCTGTTTCGCTGAACCCGCTCTACCTCCAAGGTTACGATGCGGGCATGATCGGCGGACTCACCGGCTCTTATTTGACGACCTACGACGGTCGCGGCGGCATTGTGCCCGGCATCGCCGTGAGCGCACCGACGCCGGAGAATGGCGGCATATCGCGCGACGGCAGGAGCATCACGTATCATTTGCGCCACGACGTTGCCTGGCAGGACGGGACACCGCTCACCACGCGCGACGTCCTCTTCACCTACCACGCGATTATGAGTCCGTCCAACGCGGTGCTCTCGCGCTACGGTTACGATCACGTCGCCGGTGTCGACGCGCCGAGTCCGTACACGGTGATCGTCAGACTCAAGCAGCCGTATGCGCCGATCATTTCCATCTTCTTTGGCGGTGATAGCAACTACACGATTTTGCCGGCCCATCTTTTCGCGGCCTACACGAATCTCGACCGCGTTGCGTATAATACCGCGCCGATCGGATCGGGTCCGTACCGCGTGACGGCCTGGCGTCATTCCGACCGCATCGAACTTGAAGCCAGCTCGCGATACTACGGTGGACGACCGGCGATCGCGCGCATCGTCTTGCGTGCGGTTCCCGACTCCACAACCATCCTCAATCAGCTCTCGACCGGCGAGGTAGACGCCACTTTCCTGGCCGATGCTTCGAAGATGGCCGCTTACGCTCGCCTCGCGAATCATCGAGCGGTGATTACGCCGGGGCCCTACTATACGACGCTGACGTTCAACGTGACAGATCCGCTGCTCAAAGACGTCGCAATCCGAAAGGCGATGGCGATGGCGGTCGATCGACGCACGATCGTGACGAAGATCTTCCACGGCGTGGACGATCCCGATACCGGCATGCGCGGTCTTTTCAACTGGGCCTACGATCCGACTGCTGGTAAACTTACATACGATCCGCTCGCCGCGCGAGCGCTATTGCAGCGCGATGGATGGAGCGCGGCGCCGGACGGAATCCGCCTTAAGCATGGTCGCCGCTTACAGGTGCAAGTGATCTATCAGGGTACAACCAAGGTCGAGCCTCCTTCCGTGTTACTGATCGCACAGCAAGAGCGCGACATTGGCATTGATGTAAACATTAAAAGCTATCCCAGCCAAGTGATGTTTGCTCTCGATGGGCCACTCTACCGCGGACGCTATCAAGTTTCGCTTCTGGGCTTTCAATCTCAAATCGACCCCGACGCGTCCTGGATGATCTCTTGCGCGCAGCGCGCCCCGAACGGATTCAACTGGGCTCGCTACTGCAATCCCGCCGTCGAGCGGGCGCTGCGGCGCGGGTACTCGGTCTACGACCGCGCGGCGCGACGGCGCGAGTACAGCTTTGTGCAGCGGCAGCTCCTGGAGGATATGCCCTACGCGTTCCTCTGGCAGCGCAGCGAAGTAGACGTCATCCCGACGCAG
>DATHOO010000013.1:0-8275 GCA_035484815.1 Candidatus Acidiferrales bacterium | reverse complement strand
CCATCCGTTCCCGACCGTTCCCGACCGCTCCGTTAGAAAATGTTAGAAAATCGACGGATACGCCCCCGGCCTGACGGGCACTCGCTTCGGCGTCAATCTTTCTCATTCTCAAGCCGGCGAACCGGTCCAACTACAATTGGGGCGGAATGCATTTGCTGGCGTTGACTCGGCACGTAGCCATGCCCACGGGTATGCTGCCCGCAGCAAACGGCGAGCCCGTCACCGGCGTCAACGCGCCGCTACCCGCGTCGATCGTATAGGCGGTAATGGTGCTGGAGCCGGCATTTGTAACGTATGCAAACTTGCTCTTAGTGTCGACCGCACCAGTTTGGGGAGCAGAGCCCGGATCGGCAAACGGTGACCCTGCTACCGGCGTCAGCGCGCCGCTGCTCGCCGCAATACTGTAGGCGGCAACATTGTTCGACGTACTGTTAGGTACATAAGCGAACCCGCCCGTAGGCGGGATAATTACATCTTGGGCTCCGATTCCCGGGTCCGTAAACGGCGAGCCAGTCATCGGCGTCAGTGCGCCGCTGGACTCGCTGATGGTATAGGCATAAACGTCGGACCCGTTGGCGGCTACATAGGCGAACTTGCCCGTGGGATCGACCGTCATGCTGACGGGAAGAGTGCCCGTGCCAAATGGCGATCCCTTAACCTTCTTCAGCGCGCCGTTCGCCGCGATCTTATAAGCGGAAATGTCGCCGGAGTTTAAGTTGGCCACATAAGCGTACTTGCCGTTGGGGTCGACCGCCACGGCGTACGGCTTGGTGCCAGCCTTAAAGGGCGACCCGGTAACGGGCGTTAGCGCGCCGCTGCTTGAGTCGATCGTATACGCGGAAACGTTTTTGGAGCCATAGTTGGTCACGTAGAGGAACTTGCCGGTGGGATCGACTGCAATGCCGAGTGACTGGGTGCCTGCGCTAAACGGCGAGCCTGCCACTTGTGTCAACGCGCCGCTGGTCGCGTTGACGGTATAGGCGGAAACGTTGTTGGAGCCGTAGTTGGTCACATACACGAACTTTCCATTGGGATCGATCGCCACATCGTAGGCCTGAGTACCCGCGCCAAATGGCGACCCCGTCACCTGAGTCAACGCACCGGTGGACGCGTTGATGGTATAGGCGGAAACGTTGTTGGAGCCGTAGTTCGCCACATAGGCAAACTGGGCGGCGACGGCAGCGTCTGCGGAACGTTCTAACGGCGGTTGGCCGACTTTTTCCGGTACGTTGGGCGAGCCGCCTGCATTGCATGCCGCGATCGCAAGAGTGGCGACGAGCGGCGCGACTAGCGTGATTGAACTTGACATTAACTTCATAAAAGAGTGCTCCTTCACAGTGTTTTTAGAAAGCGCCGACGTCATTGGGTGTGCCCCAGCCGGTTGGGCCCGAGTAAGTCCCGAACTGAGTGGTTCCCGCGGTGCAGAGGTAGCTGCCGCCAAGGCTCGGGGGGCAACCGTCGTTGCCGCTACTGATGACGTGCAAATCCTTCTGGATCTTCTTGCTCTTTAACGTCCAGAAGGTTTTGCCGCCGTCCTGTTTGGTGCCGTTGCCGGCAAGCGCGAACGCGCCGGCGACAATCGGGGTGGCGGCGCTCGTGCCTCCCATGATGACCCAGCCAGTGTAGCCACCGTACGTATCGTACTCCGCGAGGTTCCAAGCAACGGCAGCCACGTCGTTGGCTGTCCGACCAGTGCAGCCAGGATCGTGTTGCCAGGAAGGCTTAGCGACTTGCGTCGCGCAGCCGCCGCCGGTGTCGGGCCAGACGACTTCACCATAAGTCGAGCCGCTTTTCGACAGCAGGGTGCCGCCGACCGAGACGACGCTCGCAAGGGCCATCGGCGCCCCGATTCCATAAGCTTTGTCCCCGGCGGCAGCGACATAGGTTATTCCGGGAGTCTCAAAGCCTTGGCTCTCGTTGCAGCCGGTGAAACCGTAACATTCGAAGCTGTTGCTCGTGATGTGTGCGCCCAGCTTCACAGCTTGGTCTTCGGCTGTTACCGTATCGCTCGCGTCGGTGCTGTTCGCCTCGACCAAATAGATCGTGCAGTTTGGACAGCTCGCTGAAACCATCTCTACGTCGAGGTCGATCTCAACGCCCCAGCCGACATCGCCTTTGGGATAGTTGCTCTGCTCTCCGTCTTGATTGTATTTGTAGAACTTTGCCTTCGGCAGCGCGAAGTGCGAGCGATACTTTGCGAGGTCCTTGGCGACCCTGGGGTTGTCGTAGGCATCGACAATCGCGACGACCTGTCCCGAGCCTCTGGTCGCCGAGGGGAGGTTGTAGGCCGCCTCAATATCTTGGGCGCCCCACCCCGGCTCTTTGCCGTGAGGGCTCTTGTTTAAAATCAGGGCCTCGCACTGCACGTCGCCGTGAGCGGCTTCCCGACAAGCTCGCCGCGCAAGGTGCTGCGCTTGCCACTGCGGGATCGCCTGTTGCGCGGTGGGTTGGCTGATCGTCCACGGCACGCTGCGGCTGCCGGCATTGCAGGCCGCAAGTGCAATCGTCGGCACGATCGGTACGAGCCTTTTCATGGTTCCCCGCATAGATGCTCCCTTCGCGAGCACGGCAAGGTGCCTGCCCCGAATCATCGTCGCAGCAAAAGGGGGCGCCGATAAGGTACAACAACCCGCACAAGTTACCGTAGCGTAGCTCCTGCGGGTGCGCTGGAGCACGGGGCGAAAGCCTGCAAATACCGTGGAGGATGCCAGGCGAGCTCCAAGCTCGCCAGACTTTGGGACTCTCCTGCGGCGCCACCGACTCGCGGTCGGACTTTCGCAAGAGGCCCTCGCCGAACGCGCGGGCATGAGCCCGCAAGGAATCAGCGTGCTCGAGCGTGGCTATCGACGCACTCCACAACGCGCAACGCTCGCGCTCTTGGCTGGTGCCTTGGCGCTCGATGACGATCAGCGCCGTGAGCTCGAGGGCGCCGCTGCGCGCTGGGTGTTGCTGCGCGAAAGAGACGGAGCCTCAGTCACGGTCGGCCCGTGGCCCGATGCGGCGACGTCGAACCTGCCGCTTGCGCTGACGAGTTTCGTGGGGCGCGAGCCGGAGCTCGCCGAGATTGCGACGCTTGCGCGCGAACATCGACTCGTCACCCTGACTGGGTCAGGCGGCGTTGGCAAGACCCAGACGGCATTGCAGGTCGCTAGAGCACTGAGCGATGCTGAAGACGATGCCGTCTGCTTCGTCGGGCTCGCGCCGGTAGGCGATCCTTCGCTGGTCGAAGCGGCGGTCGCCTCGGCGCTCGGGGTCCAGGAAGTACCGAGGTGCCCGCTGCGCGAGACACTGCTTGCGTATCTCAAGAAAAAATCGCTGCTGCTAATTCTCGACAACTGTGAGCACGTTATTACTGAAGCCGCGAGCATTGCGGTGAGGGTGCTGGCCGACTGCCCGCGCGTTCGAATCCTTGCCACCAGCCGGGAGCCAATCGGGGCCGCCGGCGAGCGCGCCTACCGGCTGCCGTCGCTGACCCTGCCGTCGCCCGAGGCAGCCGAACAGTTGACCGCAGCCGAAGCCGCCGCGTATGGCGCGATCGTTCTCTTTGCCGATCGTGCTCGGGCCGTCAACCACCGCTTCGCTCTCACCGACGAGAACGCGCCGACCGTGGCCGCGCTCTGTCGACACCTAGACGGCATTCCGCTGGCGATTGAACTGGCCGCCGCGCAATTGGACTTCTTATCTGTGAAAGCGGTCGCAAAGATGCTCGAGGACCGCTTTAGGATTCTCGCGAGGGGCAAGCGTACGGCCTTGCCGCGGCATCAGACCATGCGCGCGACGATCGATTGGAGTTACGAGTTACTCGCTGTGGGCGAGAAACGGCTGTTCGAGCACCTCTCGGTTTTCGCCGGCGGCTGCACCCTGACGACCGCAGTAAAGGTCTGCGTGGGCGAGGACCTCGGAGAGGAGCACGTGGTCGACCTGCTTGCATCGCTGGTCGACAAATCACTGATCGTAGCCGATCTCGAAGGGAGTGAGCCGCGCTATCGGCTCCTAGAATCGTTCCGGCAGTATGCGTGCGAGAAGCTCATGGCGCGCGGCGAACAGCAAGTCGTGTCGCGCCGGCATGCGCGCGTGTGTCTCGCTCTGGCCGAGCAACTCGACCGTGCTTTCGACACCGAGCCTTACGGGATTTGGCGAACGCTAATCCAACATGAGTTGGACAATTGGCGGGCAGCGCTGCAGTGGGCTCTAAGTAACCGTGGTGACATCGTCTTGGGGCAACGCCTGGTTGGCGAGCTTAGCGTGGTATGGCTAAACTTCGCCCTCGAGGGACGGCGTTGGCTGGCTTCTGCGCTCGAGCTGGTTGATGAGAAAACGCCCACGACCGTGCTTGCAGCGCTCACTTATGCGGAAGCGACGATCGCTCATGCGCTAAGCGACTACAGACTGGAGCTTGCGAGCAGCGAGAAAGCAATTTTGCACTACCGTACCGCGGGTGACCTACTTGGAGTCGCTCGCGCACAGAGCCGGGCGGCTCATGCGCTTGCGTCTCTTGGCCAAACCGCCGAGGCTAAAACACGGCTGCTAGAAGCCCTAGCAGACGCTCGCACATTGGGCAACGGCCAGCTTGCCGCCTTTATACTGCGTCTTCTCGCATACTCCGGCACTCTTGACGGTGACCTTGTCGCGGCTCGTGGCTACATAACCGAAGCACTCTCAATCTTGGAAGCGATGGGTAACAAGCTCACCGTCGCGTTGGCGATCGATGACCTTGGTGAGCTCGAGTTTCGCGCGGGCAATCCGGAGCTGGCCCTTCGAAATTCGACTGACGCCCTTGCAGCTCTGCGTACGCTCAACGAAAAGCGAAAGGTCGCCTACGTTCTTACCAATATGTCGGCATATCTCATCTCTCTGGCTCGGTATGATGAGGCCGAGCAATGCGCGCGCGAAGCGCTCGAGGTTGCGCGTCAGCAGAAGCACGGCGTCACCCTTGCATTCGCCCTAGATCATTTTGGAGCAATCGCAACGCTGCGACCGCAAGTCCTAGCAGGACGCCGGGCTACGGTATTAGCACAAGCCGCCCGGATTTTGGGCTTCGTTGGCGCTCGACTTGCGGCCATGGGATCGGCGCGGGCGCCCGTTCAGGAGCAGCAATACGATCGAGTCGTCACCGTGCTGCGGGATGCGATGGATGACGAAACGGTCGCGAACCTCATGGCAGCCGGTGCAACAATGCCAGAAGAGCAGGCCATCCATGAAGCGTTGGAAATATGGGCCAATGCGTAGTCGGTCGTTCTTTACCGCAGTGCTCTTGGCGCTGGCGGGTTTGCGCGCGACGCACCGTCGTCCGACAGGCTTGTCCTCGCGTACCGGCAGGAGGCCAAAACGCTCAATCCGCTCATGGCAAATGGA
Organism: Candidatus Acidiferrales bacterium; assembly: GCA_035484815.1. Taxonomy (GTDB): domain Bacteria; phylum Vulcanimicrobiota; class Vulcanimicrobiia; order Vulcanimicrobiales; family Vulcanimicrobiaceae; genus Cybelea. Next base: position 2,920 of record DATHOO010000013.1, on the reverse strand, counting down.
GGAATGGCAGACGACGTTAACTCGCTCATTTTCTCGTACCTCCTAAACGAAGACGGGTCTGGAAAGCGTCTTCCGGAAGTGGCCGTGTGAAATAAGGGCGAAATTTTGGGATGGCCGGGAGTCGAACCCGGACGCCCTTTCGGGCTGCAGATTTTCGCACCACTATGGCTTTCGCCACCGCTTGTTTGCGTTTGTGGTCCGGACTGTGCCTTGACCCTATGAGCGAACGCTCACGTAGGCCGCGCCCGTCCAGTCTCTACACCTTCTCCTCCGTCGGAGCTTGGCTCGGCGTCGTCACGTCACGGGACAGAGAGTTCGCCGACTTTGAGCGCATCCCGCGGGCCGTTTCCGATTCCCACGGCTCAACCGATTGTCAAGTCTGCTGTGTCTACCTATTCCACCACCATCCCAAGTAGCGGTCGCCTTTCGCATCCTCGCCCGTCGTCCTTCGTCCTTCGCCCCTCGCCCTTCGTCCTTCGCCCTTCGTCCTTCGCCCTTCGACTACGCCGCTACGCGGCGTAGTTTATCCTGAGCGAGCGCAGCGAGTCGAAGGGCTCAGGATGACAGACTAAGACTACTGCCGGTAGTGCTCGACGGTTTCGCCGCTGCGCAAGTGCGCGACGCCGGGATCTTGGCCCGCGTCGCGACGCGCGCGGCGCTGGCGTAAGAGATCCCAGTACTGGTCGAGGCGTACCGAGATTGTCTCGAGACGCTCGCGATCCTCATCGGTGAGCTTGCCGTGCTCGCCGTGTTCGTGCAGTCGATGCTCTTCCTCGACGAGGCTCGCGATGTGCTCGCGTATTTGCGTGTCGTTCATGGACGGAATCCTCTTCGCGTCCCGGAAGCTGCGCGCATCGGCTGAACCGGTCCTCCCGTCGCATCGCGTTCCTGCATCAAAATGCCCAGAAGCAAATCAGCGGTCGTCGCAACGGCCTCGTCGCGACCGATGATCTCGAGCGCGGTGTCGAGCACGATGATCCCGCCCGGAAGAATGTCTGCGCGCTGCGATCGCATGCCGGGCACACTCTTACGCTCGTCGAGCTTCATCTTTAATAAACGCTCGAGCGTGTGCTGCAAATCGGCGCGGGTGAGACGGTAGGCCGTCGGCCTGGTGGCACGGCCGCGAACGATCGCGGCGGTCGTTGTCGCGCTCCCTCCAACGAGGGCAACTCGCTCGACGGCGGCCAACTCGCCGATCGGCTTTAACGCTTCGCGCGCGAGTTCGCGCGCCTGCGAGACCGCTTCATCGCCGACCGCACCTTCGCGGCCGGCGAGCGCCGGCACGGCTTCGGTTAATCGCACCGCGCCGATTTCGCACGACACGACCTTGTCGGGCTGCAATGAATCGCCGGTCGCATATTCGGTGCTTCCGCCGCCGACGTCGAGCACGCCGGCTCGCTCGGCGCGCGGGTTGTCGAAGGCTGTCAGCGCACCGCGATACGAAGCCGCCGCTTCTTCTTCGCCGGAGAGCACGCGCAGCGGCACGCCGAGCAAAGCCGAAACGCGTTGCGCGAACTCGTCGCCGTTCTCGGCGCGCCGCAGCGCGCTCGTCGCTACGGCGAAGAGACGGACGTAATGGCCGCGGATCGCTCGCGCGTACTGCGCAATCGCGTCGAGCGTCCGCTGCATCGGTTCGTCGCCGAGGCGACCCTGCTCACCGAGACCCTCACCAATGCGCGTGCCGGCCGAACGCGTGACTTCGACGCGGGGCGTGTCGGGCGCGACGTCCGCAAGCAGTAAGCGCGTCGAGTTGGTGCCGATCGAAACGATCGCGTAGCGTTTGGTCAACGATGTTTGGATTCGAAGAAAGCAGCGCGCCGCTTCTTACGCAAGAAGTGGCGCTCGGCGGCGGGAACGCCGTCGGCCGGCTCCCACTCTTCCGTGCTGCGCAGATATGAGGCAATTTGTTCTTCGAGGGTCTCGTCGCGAATTTGTGGCGCAAGCGAAACGGCACAGCGCCGCCCCTCGCGCCGCACCTCAAATGCCAAACGCTTTCGACGCATCAGCGAGCGCTGATACTCGTCGCGATGCGTCTCGACGTCGTGCGCGCTCGCGCTTGCGAGGTCGCCGTCGTCGAGGCGCACGGTCGCCCCGTACGCGTTGACATTGATCACGATACCGCCCGACGTGCCGTTCACGGCACATCCGACGGCTGCGCCGCCGGCTGAGGTGAGACAAAAATGAGCGCTTCGTTCGGGCGAACGAGACGCAAGCGATCGTGAATCTCCGGTACGGCGCCTTCTGCGCTGCGTAGGCGCTTTAGCTCTTGCTGCTGCTCGACGCGCCGCACGCGCAGTGCCGCGATGTCGGAGCGAATCGTCGCGAGCTCGTGGGCGGCGGCGAGGTTCTCTCCAATAGCGCGCGCGAATTGGATGCTGACGAGCGTAACGACGAGCAACGTAATCGCCAGCGCCGTAACGCGACCGGCGAACCGTAGCGCCGGCGAGCGGCGACGCGTCAATGCATGCTTCCTATTGGTTCCAACCCTTCACTTTGCCACTCTCCCAATTGCCGGTACTTTCGATAGCGCTCCTCCAATAGTCTTTCCCCGGAGAACGCCGCTAAACGCGTCAGCGCCGCGTCGACCGTGTCGAGGGTCCGTGCAACGACGCCTTCGGCATTCCGGTGCGCCCCGCCAAGCGGCTCCGGAATGATCTCGTCCACGATACCGAATCCGTGCAAATCACTCGCGGTCAACTTCAACCGGGACGCGGCTTCTTCCGCCTTGCTAGCGTCGGACCAGAGGATCGCGGCGCAACCTTCAGGCGATGCGACCGAATAGGTGCTGTGCTCGAGCATTAGCACCTGGTCGGCGATTGCCAGCGCTAACGCACCGCCGGACCCCCCCTCCCCAACGATCGTTGCGACGATTGGAACGCGCGCGGTCGTGAATGCCTGCAGGCAGGTTGCGATCGCTTCG
>DATHOO010000012.1:0-8319 GCA_035484815.1 Candidatus Acidiferrales bacterium | reverse complement strand
CGGTTATTTTGGCGGTGGCGGCGCGGGTGCTGGAGCGTTGAGTACAAGCGGGGTTGGCGGCGGCGGTGGCGGTGGTGGCGGATCCTCCTACGTTGAGTCGACTGCCACCAAAGTGCACATGTGGCGTGGCTGGAAAAGTGCAAAGAGTAACGGGCTCGTAGTCATTAGTTGGCAGTGAGCGAGGTAGAGGACTGATCGTGAGCAATTTCAGGCTTGAACGCTGGGCCATCTCGATCGTCGCGGCCGTTGCGGTCGTCGCGGGCTGCGAGAGTCGCGAGAGCGGCGGCACGCTGCCGTTGCTAAACAGCGCCGAACCGGCGTTGTCGCATCATCGAACGTTTAAATATACGGGGCACGAGCAAATGTTTACCGTACCGCCTGACGTGACGACGATCAAAATCGTCGCGACCGGGGCTAGCGGCGGCGGCGCCACGGGCTACGGCGAAAAATCGCATGGCGGCGACGGCGGCCGGCTGGCGGCAACGATCCCCGTCATGTCGGGGGACGTGCTCGCGGTCTTCGTCGGTGGCGCAGGGGGACCAAGCGGTGGATTCAACGGCGGTGCTCCCAGCGGCGGGATCAGCGGCAGCGGCGGCGACGGCGGCGGAGGTGGCGGAGCGTCTGACGTGCGTGCGAGCGGCGACAGGCTACGCGACCGCGTCGTTGTCGCGGGTGGCGGCGGCGGAGGCGGCGGCCCGAGCGTTTTTTACGGCACCGGCAACGGCGGATCGGGTGGTGGGCTCGTCGGCGGTACCGGGTCCGGCTACTGCTACCATGGAGGCGCCTCCGGCTGCGGCGGCAGCGGCGGCACCCAAAACTCCGGCGGGATCGGCGGCAGCGGCGGTCAGCGTGGCGGCTACCAGCCTGGAGCGACTGGAACCGACGGCAAACGCGGAAGCGGCGGCGCCGGCGGCACGGCCAAGTCTTCGCACTCGGGCGGCGCCGGCGGCGGTGGTGGTGGCGGCTACTACGGGGGTGGCGGCGGTGGCGCAGGCTCGCAAAGCACAAGCGGCGGCGGTGGTGGCGGCGGCGGGGGCGGTGGCTCTTCGTTCGTGGAGCGAAGCGCGACTCACGTCAAAGACGAGCAGGGCGTTGCGTCGGGAAACGGTCAGGTCGTGGTCTCCTGGTAGCGTACGCGCTAACGAAAACGTCGCACTCGCGTGTCGCACAAGAAGCCCGCAATCGCGGGGATTTGCAACCTTTTTAGGGATTTTTGCGTATAAGAGGTCGTGACGACCTCAGACGCACCAGTCGCGGTCCTCGCGATCAGCGCTCGAGCAAATCGCGGGGACGCTTCCGAGTCCAGCGAACCGATCTACGGCGGCTATGCCAACGGGCGCGGCGACATCGTGCTATTCGCTACCGAACTCGCGTATCGCGTTAACTTCGATAAGCAGACGCTACAACAGCGCCCGCAACTAAATGCGGGCGCCCAAGAACGCTATGACGCAGCCGAGCTCGGCGAGCCGTTCGAGTATGGAAGCAAGACCTTTCGCCGACTGAGCAACGAGCAGATCGTCGAGATTTGCGCCTCCGGCCGGTTTCGTCTCACGTCGAAGTATTAGCTAACAATACCGTTACGCCGCTCGAACCAACCGTCGCCACATTAAGGGTATCGCTAAATCACGGCGATTGTTCGGGCCGTTGCGTGGTCCGGCGCGCCTCTCCGGCACGATAGCGATAGACGATTCGCCCCTTCGTCAAGTCGTAGGGCGAAATCTCGATCTCGACGCGGTCTCCGGGAAGAATTTTGATTCGATGGCGACGCAGTCGTCCGGCGATGTGAGCCAAGACGACGTGGCCGTTGTCGAGCTCGACGGAAAAGGTCGTGCTCGGAAAAACTTGTTTGATGCTGCCGAACACCTCGAGCGGGGCTTCCTTGACACTTTGAGAAGCGTTAGCCTTGGGCGGTCGGGACTCGGTCCTATTTCTTCGCTTGCGAATTGCTATGGGTGTGCTCCTATCTTAACGTCTGAAGGGACTGCGTGCGCGTCGTGCGCGTTTAAAACTCCGGTCTTTCAAGTGGCGCAACTTTATCGACCAATCGAACGATCGCGCTGCGAGGTAATTATGGGGGATTATCTCACAAGATCGGCCTTTCGCGCAACCTTTGAAAGCGCGTAGCCGACCGTCAGGAAGCCCTCGGCCTCGACCCGCTAGGATCAAACTCCGGAGAGCGGCCCGTACACCAAGGGATGGGCCTATTACTTTCGCAGTATTCGCCGGCGCTCCGATTGAGATTCCGAGACAAATACCTCGCGCCACAAACGAAAAAGGACGATAAATTCTAACGGCCTCGGCGAGTTTTTTTTGCACGAAGTGGAGCGTTCAACATTATGAAAACTGCGTAAGCAACGCCGCCGCTTTCGTCAATCAATGAATGGGCGCGTCGTCGGCTGCGTTAACGTACGAGATCAGCTGTCCGAGCGTAATCGCATCCACCTCTCGACGCGCGATACGCTCGTTGCACTTCATTGCATTCCGCACTCGCAGAGCGACGTTTGACCGCCGATGTCGATCGAAACCCGGCTGGGTTTGCAGAATCAACGAGATGGGTGTCCCAAGAGCAACCGCTGGCTCGCCGAGCGGGAAACCCCAAACGCCCCTCTCGTGGGACGATAGCGTGTTCTGCGAGGAACCCCAGTGCGAAAGCGCGGCGTTTCGCATTTCCCGAGCGATACGCCTTGCATCGGGAGCGGATCTGTGAGACACTGCTCCCCTCACTAAGCGCGATCTTTCGAGTGGTCGATAAGTAGCGCCGCCGAAGGATAGGCTCAATATCTTCCCTTTTTTAGACAACCCCTTGCACGCCGACCCACGTCGCGACGCTTGCGGTACTTACTGTGCCGTGCCGGCGCCGTGCCGCGTTGCGCTTGACTCCGACTCGTGAGTCAGCGCTGCTAGTCGCGAAGCGTCTCGGGCGCCAGCCCCGCTACAGCCGGAGAAGGGAAGTTCGTCATTCCACGACGCAACCGTAATCGCAAGGATAACCCGCGCGTATCGAAAGCCAAGACCGTCACGGACACAAAAGAAGCGCCGTTGGAGGTTTTTGGCAGTATCCGTCAGGTCTTTCCCAGCACGACCTTTTCGGTCGAGCTAAATAACGGCCATACCATTCTAGCGCACATCGCCGGCCGTTTGCGCCGGCATCACATCAAGATTCTTCCGGGCGACCGCGTAGACGTCGAACTTTCGCCATACGATTTGACGAAAGGACGCATCGTTTACCGCTATCGCGCCGGCGAGGAACGCCGGTCGTCCTAACGAACGGCCACTGAGACCTGAGGAGGCTCAAATGTATACAGACGAAACCCTTAACTGCGTCGATTGCGGACGCACATTCCCTTTCACAGCGAACGAGCAGGAGTTCTTCGCAAGCAAAGGATTCACAAACAAACCCAGCCGGTGCGGCGATTGCCGCGCAGCGCGTAAGGCGGCCACCGGCGGCGGTCGCAGCAGCGGAGCCAGAGGTGGTGGCGGGAGCGGGAGCGGCTACGGCCAACGCGAGACGTTCAAGGCCACCTGCAGCCAATGCGGTGGTGTCGCCGACGTGCCGTTTCAGCCGCGCGGCGACAGGCCGGTCTATTGCCGAGACTGCTTCGCATCGCGGCCGAGTTACCGCTAAGCTGTTGAGCGTAAGCCGTTGAGCGTAAGCCGTTGAGCGCCCTTTTTCGCGCCTGGACGAACCGTGCCGGCTTGCTGGGCGTTCACGTGGGCGCGCTGGCGGCGTTCGTGCCGGGCACGTTTCATTGGTCTGGGCCGGTGGTCGCAGGCGTTCTGCTGTATCTCACAGGTGGGCTCGGCATCGCGCTGTGCTACCATCGGTCCTTGACGCATCGCGGGCTGCGCATGCGCAAGCCGCTGGAGTACGTGTTCGCAATTCTTGGTTCACTGGCGTTGCAAGGCGATCCCATTCGCTGGGTCGCGACGCATCGCAAGCATCACGCACATTCGGACACCCAAGGCGACCCTCACGGACGCAATGTGAGTTTCCGCTGGGCTCACGTCCGTTGGCTGACCGAGCTCAATGACGCGCTGCCCACGACCGATGAGCTGGCGCGGTATGCGCCCGATCTTCAGGCGCAGAAATTCTACCGGGCGCTGGAGTATCTCCATCTGCCGCTGCAGCTCATTCTTGCTGGACTGCTCTTCGCGTTGGGTGGATGGACTTGGGTCGTATGGGGCATCTTCGTTCGGCTCGTCGTTAGCTACCACGCAACGTGGCTGGTCAACAGCGCCGCGCACTCGCTAGGGTATCGAACGTATCCTACCGGCGACCTCTCAACGAACTGCTGGTGGGTCGCATTAATTTCGTGGGGCGAGGGGTGGCACAACAACCACCACGCATTCCCGTACTCCGCCCGGCACGGACTCCGGTGGTTCGAAATCGACCCCACGTGGTGGAGCGTTAAGACAATGGCTCTGCTGCGGCTCGTCGATCATGTTCGAATCCCAACAGCGACGGCCCTACGGCGTAACGTGAAGGCTTAGCTCGCCCGCACTCTAAATGTGCCCGACGAGCAAATTTCGGCAATGCGTTCGTGGCTCAATCGTAAGAACGTCACGTTGGCATATACGAACGGTTCGCCCGCCTCGGCCGCCTCGTAGTGCGCCTGTGCGCTGGCGTTGAGTGACGGGCGCTCACGCAGCGTCTGGCTCTTGAAGTTCACGCTGTAGGCGCAACGCTCAGCAAAGAGGCTCACTTGCCCACGAGCGTTGGCGTAGCCGCCATAAACCGGCTCTAGCGATTGGCTGACGAGGCCGTTCTTATTCTTGCGAGCGATTTCCAGAACGGCAATTGGCGCCCGCGGAGTTTCCATGATCGGCGTGATATTCGTCGTTGCGCCCGATTCGGCCTACGCCGTCGCGAGTCGACGCCTTACCACCGACGGCTTTTGCGATTGGGAGCTAGATCGTCTTATCTGGAGAACCGGCCTCTACCGTGAGGCGCACCAGTTCTTTGGCCAGGAAGTGCAGCGCGTCCCGCGGCGGGATCTGCGCCTTTTCTTGGCGGCAAAGCTTCAGCACCGTGTCTCGCGATTCTCGCATACTGACAAGCGTCGAGTGATGCGCAAATCTGGTTGCCCTGACCTTCATGCGCTTCCAGACGCGCTCCATTGGATTCATAATAGGGGACCTTTCTCTGGGTTGAGACCTAGAATCTCGAGCCGACCCTAAAATTGGCCCCGTTACAAATGTCCTCGATCTGCTGGAGGCTTAGCCGGCGGAAGGTCGCGTTACCATATTCAAAGTCATCGCCGGCTTCCGCCGCGTCGTAGCGCGCCTGCGCGCCAGCGTTCAGCGGCGGGCGTTGCTTTAAAATCTGGTTCTTGAAGTTCACGCGGTACGCAAGGTCCTCTGCGAACAATACGATCTCGCCGCGTCTATTCATGTAGCCCCCGTAAACCGGCTCCGAACGTTTCGGGCAGTTCAGCCCCCGGACGGCACCCGTAATAGTTAGCGTGGCAACCGGCGAAGCACTACGCAGCATAGAAGAACTGTGTACCATAACGTACCCATGACCGTAATAAGGCACAAAAGGTTGCAATTAAGCCGGGGTGATGCTATACGGCAGAGCGCGGATCGGTGGGCAAAGGGTCGTGACCGGCCGCGCGGCTTACCCGGCCAGCGGAAAATGCAGTTCGCGTCTGGTGACCAGATAACACTCGCACGACTCCTTCTCCAAGCCTGCGCGATCTAAGATTTCCAGGCGCCCGCGTGAGTACCTGATAAAGCCGGCGTCTTGAAACGCGGTTGCAGCCAGCGTCACGCCCGACCTCCGGACGCCGAGCATCATCGCGAGAAACTCTTGCGTAAGGGGAAATCGGCTTCTGCCGACGCGGTCATGCGTCATCAGAAGCCAACGAGCGCATCGGGCGTCGAGCGGATGTATGCGATTACATGCGACGAGTTGAGCCAGCACGTTAACGTAACCCACGATGTATGCGTTTAGCGCTTCTCGGAACCGGGTCACGTTTCTCAGGTGCTCTTCAAAGCTCGAACGCCCCATGACAAAACACCTGCCGTCCACTTGACAAAACGTCGCATTTGGCACCGTCGACGCGCCGAGAGCGGCAAATATACCCGTAGTGCCCTCGCTGCCGATGCTGCCAACCTCTACCGATGTTCCGTCGGCGAGAGTGGTAACAACGGAGATGACCGCGTCGATCGGAAAGAAAACGCTCTCCATTGGCCCGCCGGCCTCGTATAGCGATTCGTGCGTTGTTAAGTCTACTAACGCAATTCCGTCCGGCCGGGCGTCCCCGTGGTCCCCAAGCGCCGCCAGTAGCGCATTCTTGGTAAAATCGTTCTTCTCCATTTTCCTACATCCCGAGGCTGATGGAGGCTCATCCCTTTATCGGGCCAAGGGACAACAGCATTTTTTAGAGGCGTCGCTCCTTCCTGCGCATAAGCCCGGTACCGTACATAAGGCGTAGCCGAGCTTCGCTTCGCCCCGGTAAGCCCGTGGGCGTACAGACGCCGATCCTGGATAGGCTCATGATAAGAGCGAGGTGGTTTCGCGCCTTTGGAAGCCCTGGTGAGTTTTGGTAAGTGAGTGCAAGGAAATGCAAGATACGGTGTCGTCGGCGATGGTGGCGGATAACGTGATTCGTAACTGATGAACCGTCCTTCCGTTCACTCACTCCCACTGGTCCAAAACGGCAAATTCAGGTCGCGAACCGCCTTGATGATCTTTTCCGGAGCGTACGATGTGACGTGCAAGCGGCAATGGTCTGCTGAGCTCGAGGGTCTCTCCGGCGAGCCGAACGTCATCATTGACTTTAGCGACGTACGCTTACCTCGACGCTACCTGGGAGGCGTCGTTCGCGTCGTCGAATGCCTGGACGATGCAACGGAACCGCAAAGCCCAGCACCGGCAGTTCACCATGCATTTTGTGGTAAAGCAAGAGCTACACGAGAACGCGCCGGTCTAGCTTGATGGACAAGGGCGCGCATCGGTTTTACGGCTCCATTAAAGGTTTTGGCCTGCTCGGAATCCACGTCGCCGCCCTCGCGGTCTTCTGGCCGGGCGTCTTTCAGTGGTCGGCCCTGGCGGCCGCGATGGTCGTATTCTATGCCACTGTCGCTTTGGGCATTTCACTTTGCTTCCACCGCGCCCTCACCCACCACAGCTTGCGGCTCTTTAAGCCGTTCGAATACCTGCTGGCGATCTTCGGAACGCTAGCGCTGCAGGGCGACCCAATCCGATGGGTGGCGGTTCACCGCAAGCATCACGCGCATGCCGATCGAGAGGGTGACCCCCACAGTATCCACGGCGGGTTTAGGTGGGCACACCTGGAGTGGGTCTACCGGCACAATATCGCGCTGCCGACGGACGAGGAAATGCTTCACTTTGCGCCCGACCTCTACGCGCAGCGATTTTATCGGGTGCTCCAATATCTCAATATCCCGCTTCAGGCCGCGCTGGCACTGGGACTCTTTGCACTGGGCGGATGGTCGTGGGTTATTTTAGGCATCTTCGTGCGGTTGGCGATCAGCTACCATTCGACGTGGCTGGTCAACAGCGCATCGCATATGTTGGGCTATCGCACCTATCAGACGGGAGACCAATCTACCAACTGCTGGTGGGTCGCAGTCATCTCGTGGGGCGAAGGTTGGCACAACAATCATCACGCCTTCCCGTTCTCGGCGCGGCACGGACTACGTTGGTTCGAGATCGATATGACGTGGTGGCACGTCCGCATTCTCGGGTTGCTTCGGCTCGCCGACCGAATCAAGGTTCCGACCCGTGCGATGCAACAGCGGCTCCGCCAAGGAATGTCCAGCGCCGAAGGCTCGGACGCTGCCGCCCGTAACGATTTGAACCGCCTTCCATACTCCGCTTAAGCCTTCTGGCTTCGGCAAGTACAGGCGCGTGACGACCCGCGTCGCACCCGACCACGTGTTTGCGGAATGAGCTGGTTCGCTACAGCAACGGCTGCGCGATCGCCCAGGTTCTTATGGCCACAGGCTTCATCCACCTCGAAACCTTGCATGTTCTGGGTGGAGATGCTGCCGTACGTAGATTCGCTAAAATCAGAAATCGCCGGTCCGCAACCCCATTACCGCGCCGCTCCGCCGACGCCGCTGGTGATCGCGTGGGCGTATTTCCGCACCAGGTTGGTGCCCGCGATCTGATCGAAAATCCACAGCCAGCCGCCGGTGATGCCGCATTGCGTATGCCAGTTCATCATCGCCGTCTTTGCCTCCGGCGGCGTCAGATAGGGCGGCGCGGAGGGTTGGTCCGATACGCCGGGATAAACCGGCACGCTGCCGAAATTCCAGTCCATCGACCCCGATCCCGCGCAGGGACTGTTG
>DATHOO010000011.1:0-16102 GCA_035484815.1 Candidatus Acidiferrales bacterium | reverse complement strand
ACGAAGAACAATCCGGCGCTCATCGGGGAGCCGGGTGTCGGCAAGACCGCGATCGCCGAGGGGTTGGCGCAGCGCGTCATCAAAGGCGACATTCCCGAACCTTTGCGCGACCGCCGGGTGATTACACTCGATCTCGCCGGGCTGGTTGCTGGAACGAAGTACCGCGGCGAGTTCGTAGAGCGCATGAAGCGCGTGATGGACGAGATCCGTGGCGCCGCCGGTGAGATCATTCTCTTTATCGACGAACTGCACACGCTGGTCGGTGCGGGCGCCGCCGAAGGTGCGATCGACGCCAGCAATATCATCAAACCGGCACTCGCGCGCGGCGAACTGCAATGCATCGGCGCAACCACGCTCAACGAATTTCGCAAGCACATCGAGAAAGACTCGGCGCTCGAGCGCCGCTTCCAGCCGGTCATGGTCGGAGAGCCGACCGTCGAGGAAACCATCGAAATTCTCAAAGGCTTGCGCGACCGTTATGAGGCGCACCACAAGGTGCAAATCACTGACGAAGCGCTGGCTACGGCCGCGAAGCTTGGCGACCGCTACATTACCGACCGCTTCTTGCCCGACAAGGCCGTCGATCTGATCGACGAGGCCAGCTCGCGCGTTCGCCTGCAGGCGACGCTTCCGCCGCCTGCGATTCGCGAAGCCGACGCCCAGCTGCGCAAACTCATCGCCGAAAAAGAGGCGGTCGTCAAGAGCCAAGAGTTCGACAAGGCCGCGACGATTCGCGACCGCGAAGAGAAGCTGCGTCTCGAAAAGGCACATCTCGAGCAAGAATGGCGCGACCGCAAGGCGCAAACCGATCGCGTGCTGCGCGTCACCGCCGACAACGTCGCCGAGATCGTTGCCGCTTGGACGAGGATTCCGGTAAGCCGGCTCGCGCAAGCCGAGACCGAAAAGCTTCTAAAGATGGGCGAGCTGCTGCATCAACGCGTCGTTGGCCAAGAAGAGGCGATCAACGTCCTCACCCGAGCGATTCGCCGCTCGCGTGCGGGGCTCAAAAGTCCGAGCCGCCCGATCGGCTCGTTCATCTTCCTCGGGCCAACCGGCGTCGGCAAGACGGAAGTCGCGCGCAGCGTCGCGGCGTTCCTCTTCGACGACGAGGAGTCGATGATTCGCATCGACATGTCCGAGTACATGGAGAAATATTCGGTGAGCCGCCTCGTCGGCGCACCCCCAGGATATGTCGGTTACGAAGAGGGCGGCCAACTCACCGAAGCGGTACGTCGCCGGCCATATTCGGTCGTGCTGCTCGACGAAATTGAAAAGGCGCATCCCGATGTTTTCAACCTGCTGCTCCAGGTGCTCGAAGATGGCCGTCTGACCGACTCTCAGGGTCGCAAAGTCGATTTCAAGAACACGGTTATTATCATGACGAGTAACGTCGGCGCTACCGGGATGACGACGTCCACCGACATCGGCTTCCGTCCGCAGAAGCTTTCGGCCGAGGACGAAGTCAAAGCCTACGAACGCATGAAGAATCGGGTGCTTGAAGAGGTCAAGCAGACGTTCCGGCCCGAGTTCCTGAATCGCGTCGATGAAGTAATCGTCTTCCATCAGCTCACGCGTGCGCAAATCGAGGCAATCGTCTCGCTCGAACTTGAGAAGGTTGCCCGCGAGGTACGTGCGCAGGAGATGGAGCTGAAGATTACCGACGCGGCGAAATCGCTGCTCGCGCGAAAGGGCTGGGATCCGCAGTTTGGGGCGCGACCGCTGCGCCGTGCGATTCAGCGTATGGTCGAAGACGAGGTCGCCGAAGAGATGCTCCGCGGCACCTTCAGCTCGGGCGATCACATCCTCGCCGACGTCGATCCCGACGATCCTGAGAAGCTCAAGTACTCGAAGATTCCCTCGGTCGAGCCGCCCGCGGCTCCGCCCGCCGAAAAGGCCGTAACGTAACACCGCGCAGCGCTTCGGGTTAGCCTGGCGTGCATGCTCTTCTGTTGGGGATCGTCCTCGCGCAAGCCACTCCGGGCGCACTTTCGCTTTCGGCGACGAGCCTGAATCTCAACCCGGCGCAACAGCAAACGATTACCGTCAGCGGGGCGGCGGCGCCGTTGCAAGCGACGCTTGACCGCAAGCTGGTTACGGTCGGCGTGAGCCCGGACGCGACGACGGTGACCGTTACGGCAACGCAGGCGACCGGGGCCGACGTGCTGCATCTCGTCGACGCGAACGGTTCGCAAGCCAACGTCGCGATTCGAGTGGCCTTTAACGCCGGAACGATCGTGCCCAACACCTCGCTCACGGTGACGGGCGACCCGGCCGATTCAACCTGGCTAGCGCAACAGGTTACGAGTTGGGTCGAGCGTCTGACCAAAGCGCTGCCCGGCGCACAAACGACCATCGGAACGGTGAGCCCGGCGCCGCTCGTGCCGGGTCAGACCGCGCAGTTCGTCGTTCCGGTCACGATCGCGGGCAACGGTCAGTACTTCGATCAGTCCGCGACGACGACCGTGAACGTGCAAAACGTCTCGTTAGCGCAATTCGCACCGGGCCTGCTCTTCTACGACGACGATCCGGAACACGTCGGTCAAGACGGCGTGCTCTTCCGCGGCACGGTTACGAGCGCGCAACCCGCGCGTCTCTACTACTATCACGACGACAACGCCGAGCCGCGCTCGCTCCTGGTCGTGCTCTCCGGCAATTCGCAAGATCCCACCTCGGTGCAGCTCCTGCAAGCGACCGCCGGACCGAACATGGACGTAATGCACGTCGGCCAAACCCTAACCAAGAACTTCTTAATGACCAAGGCGCACGGCGAGGGACTCGTCGTGAACCTCGCGCAGGACGAGCCCTACGTGCTTGCCGACGTTCCGATGAAATCGCGCCAGCTCGTCTCGGGAACCGTCGATCTGCGGGTGCTGTCGGGCGGTCCGGTCGTCGTGACGGTGCTGACGGTCTCCTCCGACGCCGATCCCCTGTCGCTGCTCAACGCGCCGGTATTGCCCGGCGACGGGCACCATCGCACCGGAGCATTTCTGATCGGCGGTTACGGCTCCGACGCGCTCACCTATACTGCCGGCGGCGTCGACGCGACGCTGGTGCTTGGCGATACCGATCCCACGCCGCGCAGCGTCGATCCGTCGGCGCCGGGACACGACTACGGTGATTACGGCGTTGTGCATACGATCGACCTCACGCTCAGCAACCCCGGCGCATCACCGGCCACGGCCTATCTGTATTTTAAGCCGCTGGCGGGGCCGGCGCGCGGAAGTTTCCTGATCGACGGGAGCCTCGCGGACGTCGGCTGCGTGCGTCTCTCGGTTCCCTATCAGGTTACGTCGTTCGATCTCGCGCCCGGTCAAACGTATCGGACGCAAATTCGGACGATGACCGACGGCGGTTCATTTTATCCGGCGCAGATCGGCATCACCGCGACGCCGCCGCAGCCGAATGCGCCGGGAGTCTTCGCGCCCGACGGCTGCTTCCCAAAGCCCCAATCCGCAACGGAATGAGCGCGCCGGAAGGCGAGTCCAGGGTGGTCCTGCTCGTGCGGCTGCTCAACGCCATCGATCAGGGCCGGCATTCGTTTGAGGATCTCAAGGATCGCATCTCCGAGGCGGGACGCCGTCCCAGCACGCGCACGCTTCGCCGGTACCTTGCGATCCTCACCGACGCAGGGTTTCCACTCTACTTCGATCGCGCCGCCAACGTCTATCGCTTTGCCGGCGGGTATAGTCTGAAGCGCTTGGATCTCTCCAGCGGCGAGCTCTTCGGACTGGTCGCGCTCCGATCGCTCGGTACGAGCATCGGCGGCACCATCGGCACTTCGATCGATGAGGTTGCCGAAAAAATCATCGGCAGTTCGGGCGCCGGCGCGCGGGCGCGCGTTGAGGCCGGCTCGCCGGTCGCGTTTCAGCTCTCGGAGATCCAGCTCGACCGCAAAGGCGAGCGTGCCTTCGCGCGGCTCTCCGCAGCCGAACGCAGTGCGCGGAGCGTTCGCTTCACGTACTCTGATAAAGATGGAAGGCGCAGCAAACGGACCATCGATCCCTACGGCTTCATCATCAACGCCGGCCGAGTCTACTGCGTCGCGTACGATCACTCCCGGCGCGACAAACGCACGTTCGCTGTCGATAACATCAGCGAACCCGTGGTGCTCGCGCGGACCTTCGTGCGCCAGGCCGGCTTCAACGTTGAGCGTTATGCGGCGGCCTCGATCAGCGGCGTCTTACATTCCGACGAAACCAGCGAGGTTCGCGTTCGTTTCGCCGCACGGGTTGCGAAGGCGGCGATCGCCGCGCGCGTCGTTGCCGACCGCAAAGTAACGCGCCGCCGCGACGGATCAACGGAAATCACCTATCGCATCGCCGACGTCGACGAACTCGTGCGTTGGGTCCTCGGCTGGGGCGCTCAAGCCGAAATCGTCGCCCCGCCATCCGCTCGCACCCGCATCGCCGAACTCGTTGCCCAAATCGGTGCGAAGTATCCGTCGTAAATTACGAAACCCGCCGTGGCGATGCCGCGACGGGCTCCGACGTATTCACTCACCTACCTCGCCTGTTTGGCTACCATGCGGAAACCCCACTGACGCCGGCTTGGCGGTTTGACCGTTGCTACGGATCACTGCTCTGCGCAATGTTTCGCGTTTTGCATTGGTCGCGAACGATACGTTCGTCGCACTCCGACATTCAATTCGAAGCTTATGAATGGTAACATGGTGCTGGTGGAAACGACAAGCAATTGCTTGCGGAATTCACAAGCTGTCCACAACAATTTTTCGTTATACACAAACGCGCGCGCTTGCCCGTCTTCGCGGGTGGCGTTGCGACGTGCAGCGAAGACGGAGACTTGATGGCATTTTTGATGGTCGTCCTGCTCGCACAGAGCTTCTTTGGCAGTTTGCCGATCGACGGCATCACGTGCGACCGCCAAGAGGGTGCTGCCGAGCACATTCATATTTCGCTGGAGCTGTACGACCGCGGTCGAGCCGTTCAAGTACCGGCGAACATTGGGATACCCCAAACCGGGGCGTGTCTCTATTGGATTCACACGCACAGCGCCGACGGATTTATCCACATTGAGTCGCCGGTCAAACGGACGTTCGATTTGGGTGAGCTCTTCGATATCTGGGGACCGGATCTGAGTTGGACGAAGGCGGCAAGTTTACAGGCGCCGCATGGCAAGCGGCTATCGATTTGGGTTGACGGGAAGCCATGGCATGGAAGCGATCCGCGCGCGATTGTTTTCCACGAACACCAAAACATTGTGATTCAAAGCGGTCCGCCCTTCGCAAAGCCGGCTCATCCGGATTGGTCGAAACTTTGACGAGCGCCGTCGAACTCGATGGCCACCATCTCACGCTCGAAGCGATTGAAGCCGTAAGCGCCGGCGCGCCGGTGCGAATCGCCGCTGCCGCGCGGGAACGCGTCGCGCGCGCCCGCGACTTCGTTGAGGAGCGGTTCGCGAGCGGCGAAGCGATCTACGGCGTGACAACCGGCTTCGGCCGCCTTGCGAGCATCTCGATCGATCCCGCGGATGCGGTCGCGCTGCAGCTCAATCTCGTGCGCAGCCACGCCGCTGGCACCGGACCGCCGCTCGAGATTCCAGTCGTGCGCGCCGCCGGCACACTGCGGGCGAACTCGCTCTCGGCGGGACACTCCGGCGTCAAGCCCGAGACCCTCGATCTGATCGTCGCGATGCTCGAGCGCGGTGTGACGCCCGCCGTCCCCTGCCAGGGCTCGGTCGGGGCAAGCGGCGATCTCGCGCCGCTCGCGCATATGACCCTCTCGTTAATCGGTGAAGGCGAAGCGTTCTACCGCGGGGAGCGGCTTCCGAGCGCCGTTGCTTTAGAGCGAGCGGGGCTCGAGCCGATCGCGCTCGGAGCCAAAGAAGGACTGGCGCTCATCAACGGGACGCAAATCATGACGGCAGTCGCGGCGCTGGGTGTGCTGCGGGCCGAGCGGCTCGCCGCCGCCGCCGATGTCATTGGGGCGATGTCGCTCGAAGCCTACCTCGGCACTCCGCGCGTCTTCGATCGTCGCTTGAACGATCTGCGTCCGCACCCCGGCCAAGAGCGCGTGGCGGCGAACCTGCGCGCGCTGCTCGGCGGCTCGGAGATTACGCAATCGCATGCGGACTGCGATCGCGTTCAGGATCCGTACTCGTTTCGCTGCATCCCCGTCGTCCACGGCGCCGTACGCGATTCGACTGCCCACGTGCGCCGCGTAACCGAGATTGAAGCGAACTCGGTCACCGATAACCCGCTGGTCTTTCCCGAGGACCACGAGTTCATCTCCGGCGGGAACTTCCACGGCGAGCCGATCGCCCTCGCGATCGATTTCCTGAAGTTAGCCGTCTCCGAGCTCGCGTCGATTGCCGAGCGCCGCCTCTACCTCTTACTCAACGCCGAGGACCGCGGTTTGCCGCTCTTTCTCACCGAGCACCTGGGGCTCCAATCCGGCCTGATGATCGTGCAATACACCGCCGCCGCTCTCGTTAACGACAACAAGGGACTCGCCTGGCCCTCGAGCGTCGATTCTATTCCGACATCGGCCGGTCAGGAGGACCACGTCAGCATGGGGATGACCTCAGCGAATAATCTTCCGCGGGTTCTCGACAACGTCGAAGGCGCGCTTGCGTGTGAGTTGCTCGGCGCGCTGGCGGCAACCGATTTTCGACGCCCGCTACGGTCCGGGCGCGGCACCGCCGCCGCTCACGAGCTCGCGCGCGAGTCGATCCCGCGCTGGACCAACGATCGGCCGCCGGCACCTGATATCGCGGCAGCGCGCGAGCTCATCGCGTCCCAGCGACTCGTCGGGGCGGCCGAAGCGGCGATCGCCCATCGCATCACAGGCTGACGTTGAACTGAAAATAGGCGTTGAATGGGTTGGGCAGCACGAACGCGTTCGTGTCGGCATACAACGGGATGAAGGGTTGCTTGAACGCCGGATTCAGCGGCACGCCGTTGGCTCCGCGGTCGTTCGGCGAGGTGCCGTTGTAGAAGTTGGAGACGTAGAAGAAGTTCGATTGATATCCGCAGGTATAGCTGTTCGGCGGAAATTGCTTCGTCCAGGGTTCCGACGATCCGCCGAAACACGCGTTGACCAGATTCGCAAGTAAGGCGTTGACTTTCACGCGCGGACTGATCTGATAGCCCATTTGCAGGCTGAAGTTGAGCTGATTGGGCTGCCGGAATTGGCCGAAGTTGTCGAACGTGCCGGTCTCCGGATTCGGAATGAAAAGCGAACCGGGTGACGTTCCACTCTGCGTCGCAGCCGAGAAACAGGTCGTGTAATCGGCTTGAAACGGATTCTTGGTGTGGATCGGCGACTTGAGCATCCCCGCCGAGTTGCCGGTGCAGACGCGCGGGTCATTGCCGAAGACGTCCGCCGGATTGCCGTAAGTCGAGCCTTCGTTGAACGTCAGCGCGGGTGTCACATTGAACCGGTTGCGCTTGTAGTTGACGAGAATACTGGCGACGTTCGGTGAGAGGTACGAAAAGTCCAGACCGACGGGGTACCAGCCGTTGCGATCGAGCAGCGGCTGCGGGGACATCGCGTAGTACGGATTCCAGATCGGGGCATTGTAACTCGGCTTGAGCTGGGCGCACTTCGGATCCGGAAAGACGTTTCCGGCGTTGTTGTTTTCGTAGCACCGCGAGCCGCCGCCGGCTTTCGTGAGACCATTGTAGTTTGCGATGTCTTGGTTGTACGGATCGATCGGGTTGATCGTCGTTCCGGGATAGTTCTCCCAGCGTTCGGTGGCGTTGGTGTACGTGTAGGAGATCAGCATTGAGAGACCGTTCTTGCTGAAGTCGCCCTTGGTGAACTCGGTTTCGAAGCCGGCGACACGCTCGACGCCGGAGTTGAGGCCACCGGCCAGCCCAAACGGCAGCGAGATGCTGTAGACTTGGTTGGTTGCATAGCGATAGTACGGCGTTACCTTGATCGACATATCGGTTCCCTTGAACCGCCGTTCGTACGAGAGATCGTAGTTGTCGGAGTACTGGACGAGCGGATCGTGGCGCGGTGTCGTATAGCCGTATTGCCAGAACGCTTGGAAGAGATCGTAGGCGAGGTTGTTGTCTTTGGCGTTGTACTGGACTTGATACGTCTCGGGCTCTTGCGCGTAACGGCCGGCGGAAAAACGGAGCACCGTGTCGGGGTTCACGGTGTACGTCATGCCTAGCTGGGGCGTGAACGCATAATCGGTCAGCGTCGGATCGTACATGTTGCTGAGCAGCAGGTGCCCGTCTTTGCCGTCGGGATGGACGGTCTGCACCGGATGCGCCGGGATCGAATTATCCAGCGGACAGTTGAAGCCGATAAACGGTATTGGTGGCCTGCCGCTCGCTGGGGGCGTAGGAATAAAGTACGGCGCGAGCGTGATTGGGTTATAACAGAACTCATTCTGCCCCGCCGCGAACCAGAAGTTCTGACCATTGTTTGAGGTATTTGAGAGGTTGTATTGGTAGGCTTCCTCGCGAAGGCCGAGGTTGATGTTGAGTTTATCGGTGGGATTCCACTGATCTTGGAGTGCGACCGCCGTAAAGGTTGGCTCGACGGTGTTAAGAAAACCGGAGTTGCCGGTGTAGGTAACCTGCCAGTTCGCGCCCGGCACCGTCGGCCCGGGTGCGGGGTCGACGAACGATCCGCTGGTTAGCGTGCTGTTACAAGGGGCCGGCTGCCCCTGCTGATAGACCTGGCCGCCCTTATAAATGCTCCCGGTGACATATGCAAAGCATTGCTTACCGTTCGTGAGATTCGTCGCTGAGGTGAAAGGACTGTTGTTGAAATTAGTATTGTTGAAGCGGTTCGTCGACGCGGTCACGTAGTTTGCATCCAGCGTGACGAGATGCTGCGAGCTGAGCTGATCGGCAAAGGTGAACGACAATCCGCGGGTGTGCGACTCGAGCTCATAATCGTAGCTGAGGCCGCCGAATCCGAAGAACGGCGTGCCGTAACTCAGCGCGCTCGTCTGCAGCCAATCCGAGTAAAAGGTATACCCGTAAATCCGGAAGTAGGCGTTGGATCCCATGTTGTGCTGGTACTGTATTTTGCCGATCGACGCATTGTTCCAATAGGAGTCGCGATTGCCGGACGGCACGGCGGAGAACGTTCCCTGCGCGCATTGACCGGCTATGCTGAGTTTGCCGTAAAAGTTGTAGGGGTTGATGTTCGCGCAGCGGCCTCCCGGTGAACCCGGGGCGAAATAGGGAATGGGCGATAAGCCTGAAGCGCTCTGGCCGAATCTCGTTCCGCCTGGCCAGGTCACGAAATCGGGCCAAACCTCCGGCACGGTCTTATTGTAAAGAACCTGGCTGAGCTGCGTGATAACGTTGGGACCAAGGTCGTTGCCCGAGCTGTAGAACCCCGTCTGGAGGGTGATGACGTTGTAGAGGATTTGAATGTCGTCGCGCCCGGCGTCGTTGCGGTGAGGGACGCCGATATGCAGGTTGACGACGTTCTCGCGGTCGGCAAGATTCGAAACGCCGAAGGCGTTGTAAGCTGGGGTGATTGTTTGGTAACAGCCGGGATCGTTGGCGACCCCGGTCGGCAGCTGGACGAAGTTTGCTTGTCCCGGGCTTAGCGTGAACGGATTGTAGACCGGTGACGGATTGGGACCGTTATACCAGTTCGTACCATGGGGCGGTCGGTAGGTACACGTCGGGTAGACCCCGCCAAAGAATTGGTTCATCGTGTTGAACGCGATCGCCGGATAGCCCCAGACGTCGCCGAGGCTCGCGCCGTTGAACTGATCGAGATAGCGGAAATCTTGATTGTAGCCGCCGATGCCGACGTAGTAGGTGAAGAGACGATCCGGCGTGGAGCCGCCGACTTCGACCTGCAGATTGTGATAGAACGTCGTCGAGCCGATGCCGCCGCTCACCGAAGCGTATCCCGGAAAGGTTCCGGTTTTGATGACCTGATTGATAAAGCCGGCCAATCCGGAGGTGCTTTCGCCGGCCGTTCCGCCGCCCGCGTAGACTTGCAGCTCCTGCTGACCGAGCGTCCCGGCCGTGCTGCCCGGGTAGTTGTCGAACGAGCGGTTCACCGGAACACCGTCAAACTCGTAACCGACCTGATCGAAGTTGCCGCCGCGAATGTAGACGACTTGATTCCAGCCTTGCTGGTTTGCCGGCACGTACGCACCGGGCACGGCGGAGATCGCGGAGTAGGCATTGTTCAAGTTTCCGCCGCCGCCCATCCCTGCGGCGGCCGCCGCGACGGTTGCGTTCACCGAGTAGACGTCGCTCGTCGTTCCCGGCTTCACGAGATCCATCGAGGAGCGGGCGGTGACGTGGGCGATCGTTCTGAGCGACGGCACGAGCGTGACCCGCAGCGTCTGCAACTGGTCGGCAAAGACCGAGACTCCGGTGAGCGAAGCGCTTTCAAAGCCCTCCTTAGCAGCCGTAAACGTGTACGTGTCGGGCGCGAGCGAGAGCATCGAAAAACGTCCGGCTGCATCGGTGGTTACCGTCGCCGTTTGCGACGGGCTCACGGCGACAACGCGTGCTCCGGCAACCGGCGCGCCGTTGGTGCTGACGACGGCACCGGTAACGGAGCCGGTTGTTCCGGCATAGGCGCAGATCTGCGCCGATGCGAACCCGCCGGCGAGGGTTAAAAGGAAAAGCGAGCGCTTGAACGAGTGTTGCATGCACGTCCCCAAGTAGGCATGGGCTACATGCGACCACGGCATTCGCGAAATACTTCGCATGTCATTCTGCGCGACGTTGTAACATTGAGTGAAGCGCGCACCACCACTTGTCATCCTGATCGGAGGCGCGCAGCGCCGTAGTCGAAGGGCGAAAGGGATGTCATCCTGAGCGGAGGCGCGCAGCGCCGTAGTCGAAGGACGAACGCGGGGATAACCTTGAAGGAGTTGTCATCCTGACCGGAGTCGAAGGACGCCGCCCATGAGCGCTGTAGCCAATGCTCGCACCGTTCGGGCGCCGCGGGGCCGCGAAATCTCGTGCCTCGGATGGCCGCAAGAAGCTGCGTTGCGAATGCTGATGAACAATCTCGATCCTGACGTCGCCGAACGTCCGGACGACTTGGTTGTCTACGGCGGGAACGGAAGAGCTGCGCGTTCTTGGCAGGCTTTTGATGCAATCGTTCGGACATTGCGCCGTTTGAAGGGCGACGAGACGCTAATCGTTCAGAGCGGCAAGCCGGTCGCGGTCTTCAAAACGCACGCACGCGCGCCGCGCGTCTTGATTGCTAACGCGAACCTTGTCGGGAAATGGGCCGATTGGAGCGTCTTCCGCGAACTCGAGGCAAAGGGTCTGACGATGTACGGCCAGATGACTGCCGGCTCGTGGATCTACATCGGAACCCAAGGCATCGTTCAGGGCACGTACGAGACGTTTGCCGAGCTGGCTCGGCAGCACTTTGACGGATCGCTCGAGCGGCGGGTAACGTTGACTGCCGGAGTAGGCGGGATGGGCGGCGCGCAGCCGCTTGCGATCACGATGAACGGCGGCATTTGCTTGATCGTCGACGTTGACCGCGCGCGACTAGAGCGGCGGCGCGAGCTTCGCTACCTCGACCGGGTCGCCGAATCGCGCGATGCGGCGTTGCGCGAGATCGACCGCGCTCGCGAGGCGGGCGAAGCCGTTTCCATCGGCTACGAAGGAAACGCGGCCGAGGAGTTTTCACAGCTCTACGACCTCGGTTTTCGTCCCGACGCGGTCACCGATCAGACGTCGGCGCACGATTTGCTCGACGGCTACGTTCCTGCGGGCTTAACACTAGAGCAGGCTGCCAAGCTGCGGCGCACTGATCCGGACGAGTATCAACGCCGCGCGCTCGAGAGCTGTGGCGCGCACGTCGCCGCGATGGTGCGCTATCTCGATGCCGGTGCGATCGTCTTCGACTACGGAAACAACATTCGCGCGCAGGCCGAGCGAGCCGGCTTTGCGCGCGCCTTTGCTTTTCCCGGATTTGTCCCGGCCTTCATTCGGCCGCTCTTCTGCCGGGGCTCCGGCCCATTCCGTTTTGCCGCGCTCTCGGGCGATCCGAGCGACATCGAACGCTGCGACGAAAAACTGCTCGAGCTCTTTCCCGGCGATGCCTCGCTGGCGCGCTGGATACAGCTTGCGCGCGAGCGGGTTGCCTTTCAAGGTCTGCCCGCGCGCATTTGCTGGCTCGGCTATGGTGACCGCGCGAAGGCAGGAGTCGCCTTCAACGACCTCGTGCACGACGGTGTGGTGAAAGCGCCGATCGTCATCGGACGCGATCACCTCGACACCGGAAGCGTGGCGTCCCCCTACCGCGAGACCGAAGCGATGCGCGATGGAAGCGACGCGATCGCCGATTGGCCGATCCTCAACGCCCTGCTGAACACCGCCGCCGGCGCGCACTGGGTGAGCTTCCACCACGGGGGCGGCGTCGGCATCGGCTACAGCCTTCACGCCGGCATGGTCGTCGTCGCCGATGGCAGCGATGATGCGCGCGAGCGTCTCGCCTGCGTGCTAACGACCGATCCCGGAATCGGCGTGGTGCGCCATGCCGACGCCGGCTACGAAATCGCGATCGAAACCGCCGATGCAAAAGGCATCGATTGGCGCCTCTGATCCTGCGTGACCGAAAGTCTCGCGCTTAGAAAGTGAAAGGCCGGGCACGCATGCAAAGGTAGATACTTAAAGAGGGCAAACCTAAGCGACTCCTCAAGGTGCGGCACTAGCCCAGCTTCGCGCGCCAAGGCAAGGTTCCAGCTCCAAACAAACGGGAACGGGGCGGCCTATGCCTAGCCGCCCTTTAACCGCATGGAAAGACCCGTCGCCCTCAGACTGTGACTTGAGCGGCGATCTTGTGGCAGGTCGAGTTCACGACGTCGTACGTCTGGACTTGCGGACTTCCCTCAAGCAGGTCCGTTAGTATCTGGGCCACTTGCGGATAAGCTTTGTGGCTATAGGATTCGGCGTTTGCTTCCCGATCCCACAAACTGATTGCGGTTGCGTCCTTACCGTCGGGGCTCACGAAGAAGATTTCATCCTTAAAGCCTTCCTGCTTCCGGAGCATAGGAAGTACTTGCTCTTCAACGGCCTTCGTAAGTTGGGCAACGCTGTTGGGTTTTGGATGCATTGTAATGATTCGAGAAAACATATGACTCCTTAGATTTTATCAGCTCCATTGATCAGCTAAAAAAAAAGAAACTGCCCCGTATTTCGATACCGCTTAGAAGGCGGCAGTAACGGTTGGCAGCTTTTACGTGGTCGCCTAGAGTTGCTGTAGACGCAGTATAACGCACTTTGCTACAAAACGGCCAGAATGCTTGAAAACAGTTTCTCAAGCACTCGCAGCGCAAGCAATATGAGATTCAGGAAACAGCGCAGTCTGGAACGTAGGCTTGATTACTGGCAAAACCTGCGACGATAACGAATCCGCAACCCATGAGCGACGACGAGCAAGTCCTATAAGACTGCTTGTCCAATCGTCGTTAACATCGGCATCACCGATAGTTTGAGAGCACAAACCACGGTGGGAAAGTTAATAAAAACACCTGGGCATAGAGAAAACGGTGGAATTGCTACTCACGCTTGTCAACCCCTTAATTGTTCGGACGCTCTTTTGCATTATCATGGAGTTGGCAAGCATTTTACTGGAGACGCGACGACGGCTTCGAGGATGCGCTTCGTGCTTGTCGTAATAGCTAGGCCCCACCCCGGGCGACGGGCTTGTCGCGTCTTTTGGAGGACAAATGCCGACTTCGAACGGTTCAGATTCAGAGAGCCCCGTACAGCGTGAAGTACTACCGATCCCAGACAAGCCTTACGCCGGGTTCGTGGCCTATGATGCAAAAGACCCAGACTCAACGTTTCCACCCATCAAGCCCTTGCGACCGCCGAAGGGCGCTCCAAACGTACTAATTGTGTTGATAGACGACGTTGGTTTTGGCGCGTCGAGTGTTTTCGGAGGGCCATGCCAGGCTCCCACCGCCGAGCGAATCGCCAAAGACGGCCTGCGTTATACGCGCTTTCATACGACGGCGCTTTGTTCGCCGTCACGCGCGGCGCTGCTTAGCGGACGCAACCACCACACCGTTGGAATGGGCGGCATTACGGAGATTGCAACCTCGGCCCCAGGCTATAATTCCATGCGGCCAAACTCCATGGCGCCGCTCCCCGAAATTCTTCGGCTCAACGGCTATTCGACGGCGCAGTTCGGCAAGTGCCATGAGGTCCCGGTGTGGGAGGCCAGCCCCGTTGGGCCGTTCGATCGTTGGCCGACTGGCTCCGGTTTCGAATACTTCTACGGTTTTGTCGCGGGTGAGACCAACCAATGGTATCCGGCGATTCACGAGGGTACGAAACTCGTCGAACCTCCGAAGACGCCTGAAGAGGGCTATCATTTCATGGAGGATATGACGGATCGTGCGATTGCCTGGGTTCGGCAGCAGCGACTGCTCGCGGGCGATAAGCCGTTCTTCATGTATTTTGCACCCGGCGCGACGCACGCCCCGCACCACGTGCCAAAAGATTGGGCTGACAAGTACAAAGGCAAGTTCGATCAAGGCTGGGAGAAGCTGCGCGAAGAGACCTTTGCGCGTCAAAAACAGCTCGGAGTCATTCCGAATGATTGCGAGCTTACGGTGCGCCCGAAGGAGATCCCCTCGTGGGACTCTCATACCCCGGAGTTCAAGCGTGTTCTCGCGCGCGAGATGGAAGTATACGCCGGCTTCTTTTCGTTCGCCGATTACCACATTGGCCGCCTAATCGATGCGCTCGAGCAAGTGGAAGCGCTCGACGATACTTTGATCTACTACATCATCGGCGACAATGGCGCTTCGGCCGAAGGTACGCCGCAAGGCACCTTCAGTGAAATGATCTCATTTAACGGCATGAACGCGCTCGAAACCGTCGAGTTCCTTACGGAGCGCATCGATAAACTTGGCGGTCTGGAAGCTTACAATCACTACGCGGTTGGCTGGGCGCACGCGCTGGACACACCGTATCAATGGACCAAGCAGGTCGCTTCGCATTGGGGCGGGACGCGCAACGGCACGATCGTTCGCTGGCCGAAGGGCATCAAGGCGAAGGGCGAAGTCCGGCATCAGTTTCATCACGTCATCGACGTGGCTCCGACGATTCTCGAGGCCGCGCAGCTTCCGGAGCCGTACATGGTCAATAGCGTCGGACAGGTTCCGATGCAAGGCGTGAGCATGCGCTATAGCTTCGACGACGCGAAAGCGGCCGAACGCCACGAAACTCAATATTTCGAGATGTTCGGCAATCGCGGTATTTATCACAAAGGCTGGACGGCGGTCACCCGCCATAACACCCCCTGGCTCATGACCGCAAAAATGCTGCCTTTCGACGACGATGTGTGGGAGTTGTACGACACCAACAAGGATTGGTCGCAGGCACACGACCTCTCGAAGGAGATGCCCGATAAGCTGCACGAGCTGCAACGTCTTTGGATCATCGAAGCAACGCGCAACGGAGTCTTACCGATGGACGATCGCATGTCGGAACGAATGAATTCCGATACTGCGGGACGACCGGTCCTCATTAGCGGCACATCCCAAGTCCTTGCTAACGGCATGGGCGGGCTCAATGAGAACGGGCTCATCAACGTCAAGAACAAGAGCCATTCGATTACGGCTCAGGTCGTCGTACCTGAAGGAACGCCCGCCGAGGGAACGATTCTGTCGCAAGGCGGGATCGGCGGCGGATGGATGTTCTACGTCAAAGACGGGAAGCTCACATACATTTACAATTTCCTTGGGCTTCAGAAGTTCCTCATAACGTCCGCGGAGGTACTCTCTCCCGGTAAGCATCAGATTAGGATGGAGTTCGCCTACGACGGCGGCGGCCTCGCCAAAGGTGCAACCGTGACGCTCTTCATCGATGGGAAAGCCGTGGGCAGCGGGCGGGTTGACCGGACGGTTCCATCGGTATTCTCTGCCGACGAGACGTCCGACGTCGGCGTCAAGCATGGCTCTCCGATAACGCCCGACATGCGGCCGGAAAAGAGCGCGTTCAATGGGACGGTCGACGTTGTTGTTATTGAGACAAGCGGTGAGAACACCGACCACCTGCTCAATCGTGAAGAAGTCATGAATATGATCATGGCGCGGCAGTAACCCGCTGCATCAGCGGCATGCCGCTCCACCCTGCCGCGCTAGCGAGGGCGCATCGTGCCAGGCG
>DATHOO010000010.1:0-5467 GCA_035484815.1 Candidatus Acidiferrales bacterium | reverse complement strand
GACGACCCGTCCGGAATTTCTACCTACGGGATCGCGGGCGCGAGCACCGGGTACTCGATGCTCTGGGTGATCCTTCTGACGACGCCGATGATGTCGGTCATCCAAGGCATGTGCGCGCGCATCGCGATGGTTTCGGGCGTTGGCCTCGCGAAAGCCATGCGGCGCCGTTTTCCTCGATGGATCGTCGCGCCGCTGGCCATTGCCGTCATCGTCGCAAATACGATCAATGCCGGAGCCGACCTCGAGGGGATGAGCGCCGCGGCGCAACTCTTGTTCGGAAAGCCGAACTTGCTTTGGATCGCGCTCTTCGGCAGCATCCTCATCGTGATGCAAGTTTATCTTTCATTTCATCGCTTTGCTTCAGTCGTAAAATGGCTGACGCTCGCGCTCTTTGCCTACATCGTTACCGCGTTCGTGGTTCGTCCGCCGTGGGGAACGGTGTTTCGACACCTCGTTCTTCCAGAGATTCACCTTCACGCGATTTGGCTCTCGACGCTGGTTGCCGTGCTGGGCACGACGATCACGCCCTATCTTTTCTTTTGGCAGGCTGCGCTGGAGGTCGAAGAAGAGGAACAGGAAGGACGCCTGACCGAGGAGCAGCGGCGAGGCGCGACGAGGGAAGAGATCGACGACATGCATATCGACGTCAACTTCGGGATGATCTTCTCGAACCTCGTGGCGTTTTTCATCATCGTGACGACCGCGGCAACGCTGGGCGCTCACGGCTTCCATCAAATCACGACAGCGCAGGATGCGGCTCGCGCCTTGGAACCGCTCGCGGGGCGCTTCGCATCCTGGCTGTTCACGGCCGGCATGATCGGCACCGGGCTCCTCGCCATTCCGGCCTTCACCGGATCGTCGGCCTACATTCTGTCCGATGCATTCGGCTTTCGCGAGGGTCTCAACGAGAAGCCATCAAAAGCGCCGCAGTTCTACGCAATTTTGATCCTGGGGATGCTGGTAGCGATGGCGATCGGTTTCTTGCAAATCGATCCGATCTCGGCGCTCTTCTGGTCGGCGGTCATCAACGGAGTCGTCGCCGTTCCGCTGCTGGCAGCTATCGTCTTTCTGGCGAGCGACAGGCGCGTGATGGGCCGGTGGGTCAGCAGCGCGCTCGCGCGCGCCTGGGGCTGGGGAACGGTGGTTGCGATGGGCGTCGCAGCCATCGCGATGTTCGTCTTTTGGGGCAAGGCTTGAGTTAGGAGAACAAATGAACGCTATAAAAACGCCATCCGTCTCACGAAAGAGCATACTCGAATTCGCTGCTTCGTTTGGAGTATTAGCAGCGGCCGGCAGCGTCACGACCGGTGCCGCGCCGCGTGAGGGAGTCGTGGGTGCTTGGAGTCTCGTGAGCTTCGACGTTGACGAAAAAGGCGCGCCGGCGAAACCGCGCTTTGGGGAAGACCCCGTCGGCTATCTGCTCTATACCGCCGACGGGCACATGGCTGCGGTGCTCGCCGGAACGCACCGTCCCGAGTTAAAATCGCCTTCAGGAAGCTCGTCAACCGAAGAGCAGCGCACGCAGGCCCTGGCGAACTTCCTCGCCTATGCGGGTCGATACGACATCCGCGGCGATCGCGTCTTCCATCACGTCGACGTGAGCGTGTTCACCAATCTCATGGGCATGACGCTCGAACGCCAGTTTAAAATCGAGGGCGACCTGCTCACCATTCGCACGGTGCCCCCTGAAATTTGGGGCAGCTCGAATATTCTCGTCTGGAAACGCGCTTAGGAGCCCGACGTGCGCCGCTGTACTTAGAAGTACTTCGAAAGCGCTCTAGCAAACTAGTCGAAGGTGCTCTCCACGGACGACTCCGGAAATGCCAATCTCGTGCTTTGTGCGCGCGTTCGACCGGACAAAGAATCCGAGTTCGCGCACTGGCACGTGCGCTGGCAGACGGCGGTTCTTGCGGCGCCCGGCGCGCTGAGCTTCGAATACCGACCTCCGGCACCGCCCGACCAAGAAGAAGCGATCGCGCTCGCAACCTTCGACAGCACGGATTCGCTGCGTCGCTGGCGCCACGGCGACGAGTGCCGAGCCCTTATCGCGCAAGCAGTTCCGCTGGTCGAAGGCGGAATCGTGATGCAGCTTGCCGGCCAGGCCGCGGCGGGATACATTCCGCAGCACAGTGCCACCGAACTGATCGTCACGCAAATCAAACCCGGTATGGAGCAAGCGTACCGGGCTTTCGCCGAGCGCATTCAAAAAGCACAAGAGGCGTTTCCGGGCTACGTCGGCTCGTTCGTGCAGCCGCCACACCAAAAGGAGCCCGGTTGGACGACCGTAATTCGCTTCGATACCGAAGAGAATCTCGAGAACTGGCTCAACTCGCCGCGCCGAGCCGCCTTGATCGAAGAGAGCGAAGATCTGACGCAAGGTTTTGCGGCGCAACGGGTGGACACGTCGTTTCCCGGCTGGGTCCCGACCGATCCGGCCACCGGAAAACCGCCAAGCATTTGGAAAACGGCGTGCCTGGTTCTGCTCACGCTCTTTCCGGTTGTCGTGCTCGAACTCAAGTTCCTTACGCCCCACCTGCGCACGCTCAACCCAGCGCTCGGAACGTTTGTGGGAAATGCGATCAGCGTGGCGCTGACGACGTGGCCGCTGATGCCGCTTGCGGTGCGTGCGTTCCACAGGTGGCTGTTCCCGGAAAACCAACCGCGCTGGCTCGTGCTCACGAGCCCAATTGTATTGCTCTGCTGTTACGCGCTTGAGATCGCTTTGCTCTGGAGGCTGCTCTAGCCCGTTAGCCTCTACCACGGATCGCGTTGCGGGCAGCATCGAATACCTTGTCGAGATTCTTCCCGAGTTCGGCGGCGCTCAGTATCACAACCAACGCAACGAAGCTTAGCAGCAGTGCGTACTCGACCATGGTTGCACCCTCTTCCTCGCGGATCATCGAATGGAAGATAGCGGTCATTCCATCTCTTTCCAAGGCGCGAGCCAGTAGCGGCCACCTAAATGGCTGCCGATACCTCTATAATCGGCCAACCGCGCCCCTTTTATTAACGCACCGCGGTCGGAGCAAAGGGAACTACCAGTCCCTTGCGCAGCGCGTACGCGACGATCAGTGCGGACGCAACGCAGCAGACGAGCACCGCGAATCCCGAAGCCTCTATCCCAAAGGAGCCTCCCGAACGTAGCGCCGGACCGGTTAGCGTACCGTGAATCAGGCTTGGCACCGCGGCGTGCCCGGAGACCGCCACGCCGAAGACGCTGCCCTCGGTGAAGTTCCAAGCGATGTGAATCCCGATAGGGAGCCATAGATGCCGGCTTGCCGTATAGGCTACCGCGAGAAGGATTCCCGCCTCGATCGCGATCGCGACCGCGCTCAGGATCGTGGCGTGCGGATTTAGCAAATGAAGCGCGCCAAAGATGACTGCGGATACGGCGACGCCGACCCACGTGCCGCCGATCGACTGAACTACGCGAAAGAGAAAGCCGCGAAAGAATAGCTCCTCTCGCACAGCGCCGACGGCGGTCACGGCAAATGCGGTAAGAAGGCCCGGAACGAACGTGTAGCTTTGATAGTGATACGTGCCCGTCAGTACGAGCAAACCAATGACGGTCGTAAAGATCGCGACGCCGATTGCCAGCCCCAGCAGGGTTTGCGGCAGCAGCACCGCGGGCGCCAGCTCGTCGACTCGCCGCCGTTCGGTCAGACGGACGTAGAGTACGTAGACCCCAAACGCGAGCGCCAGGAGCACGATGGCCTCGAGTCCGACGGGAATTCTATGGCGAAGGACTTGCTGTGCGCCAAAAACAACGGCCGCCAGCACGGCCATGCCGCCCAGCATGACGCCAATGCGCCTAAGCACTTCACGAAGGCTCACAACTCGCTCTCCTTTTAGTGAAACATACGCAGCCGGCGCCGCCATGTTTCAAGAGTGCTGTTGCGAAACTAGCGGTCCGGGAACCACGATGTTTGCGAGGGCTTTGCGCGTACGATGGCGACGGCGTGCAGAACGCCGGCAGCATCGTAGGTTCCCCTGACGTTGAAGGGTTCGCCCGGAACCAAGTCGCCAGTTCGCTCGTGCCGAAACGCGTCGGAGTCGTCGGCGCGAACGAGTTTTCCGGTGCGCGTCAGCAAAGTCAGGAACGAGCCGTTTATCCTGACGAGCGTCCCCGTAACTTCGTGAGGGGCGCGGAGCGTACCGCGGAACGCCACCGGGCGGACCCGAGGTACTAAAGGCTTCGCGCCCGAGCCTCCGAGCCCAAAGATGTCGAGTTGCTCGTAGGACGCAACGTACACTTTGCCGTTTGCTACGACGGGAACGAGATTTGCGTCTCCATTCGTTGCGTCCCAGTATCCGGCCGTACCCTGATAGAGCGTTTGCAGCTGCGTGCTTCCGTGCTTGGGCTCAGACGCGAACGCGAAGAGGCTCATGGTGCCAGGCGTATAGGCCGGACGCGCGAGAGCCCAAATGATGGCGTTGCGGCCCTGCCGCGTCGACGAGATGCTGGTAAAGAAACCCGGGTCCTGCCCGCCGGGCAGCCCCGGCGAAGTTGCGCTCAAGTTCAAGCTCACCGACGAGGAATCTTTAACATTCCAGACAGTCACCTCGTTACCGCCGCTGGCTACGATGCGCTGGTGCCCTTTCGAGGCGAAGTATGATTGCCCACACCAGCATCCGCCGACTTGCGCTTCGGCGAGGTCGTTGTTCGAATATTGGCTGTATCCACCCAAACTATTCCGATCGAGCAAGTACATCGTTCCATATTTGCCGGCTGCCGCGGCTAGCGGGATCGAGGACTTAAGCGTCGGCAGCAGCAGCACCCCACCCGATCCGAAATCGTTATCGGTCTCGTCGAGGTACGCAACGTTCGAAGGAGTAAAAACACTTAGGAGGTTGCCCAGGTCGGCACTGACCTTGACGACGCTCTCTGGAATGTTCGTGACGCCGTTATAGGTATTTCCAGAATAGTCCGAGTTCCCGGTAACGAAGTAGACGTTGCCCGACGAATCGGCTGCGGGGCCGTACCCCGACATCCAAATGGACGACAAGAAGAACGCGTCGGGCGACGTAAAGAGCATGTCGTTCAGCCGGTTCGCGGGAAGCGGCGTAAGGCTTCCCGCCTGCCAGCCGAGAAGCCAGCCGCGCGAGTTCGAGGCGGCGTAGTCGCAGAAGCTGCCGAATCCTGCGTAGATGTTGCCGTTGGCCTGGAGCAGCGCCGGGCGTTGCCGCTGGTACGTTGCGTTGAATGCAAAGAGTGCGCCATTCGTCAAGGTGTGCGACGCAGAAACCACGACCGACGGTATGACGTCGGTGAGATTTGACAGGCTAAGCTCGTGAATTCGATACGTCGGCGTCCCGCTTTCCATGGTATAGGCGATGACGTACATGACGTTGGCCGACAGGTCGACAACTGGCGTACTGGTGATGCCCACGTTCGGACCGTTGTTGTTGCAACTCAAGGGCGTCTGAACCGGAGTCCCCAAACTCTGCTGGAAGAGAACTGTTCCAG
>DATHOO010000009.1:0-2054 GCA_035484815.1 Candidatus Acidiferrales bacterium | reverse complement strand
GGTTTAAGCCGCTACTCCGACTGCTCCAGCGCTGAAACGCGGTCGCGCAGCGAGGGATGCGAGGCAAAGAAGAACTCGTACCACGCCGGTGGATCGTCGTCGGCCATATTCTGGACGCGCAGCCGCCGGAACGCGGCCGCGCCGCCGGCCGCGTCATGGGTGGCTGCCAGCGCGAATCGATCGGCAGCCCACTCGCGCGAGCGCGAAAATGCGAAGAGGAGCGGACGCAGCATCTGCGTCGCAACGAGCATCACGGCGTAGATGCGCACGATAAGGAGCGGGCGGCCGCGCAACTCCTCGCGCTCGGGCGCCGCAGCGTTGGCGATAAGAAAGAGCGCGGTGCTCAGAAGTTCGCCGATCGCGATGGACCGCCAGGTGTCCTTGTTCACGTAGTGGCCGAGCTCGTGCGCGACGACGAACTCGATTTCGTTTTCGGGGAAGTTTCCGATCAGCGTGTCGCCGAGCACGATGCGGTGCGTTCGTCCGATGCCGGTAACGAAAGCATTCGCCTTGCGCGTCTGCCGGCTCATGTCCATTCGCAGAATCGCCGCGTCGCCGACGCCGTACCGCGCCGCGAGCCGGCGTAAGCGCTCCTCGAGCGAGCCGGTAACCGGCTCGAACGCGTTAAAGAGCGGCAGCACGTAGAGGGGAACGATGATGTTTCCGGCGACCAAGAGCGGCAGGGTTCCGAGGCTGGCAAGCCACGGCCACCGGCGCCGCGCGCGCGACACCGCAAAGCCAAGCAGCGTCGCAAGGAAGGCGGTCAGCCCTGCGCTCAACAGCGCGCCCTTTACATACTCTCCCAGCCACGCACGTTGAGTTTGATCGGTCAAGCCGAAACGCCGCTCGAGCGAATATTCCTGAACGAACGACGTCGGCAGCTCGGCGATCGCGCCGGCGAGCGAAAGCGGCGTGAAGAACAAAGCCGGACGAAGCCATGCCGGAGCGCGACGCGTTGCATTGTCGAGGCGCGGCGCAAGCGGCCCGTAGGCAAAAGCGAAGAATCCGATGGTCGAGCGCAGCGTGTCGGCGACTTCGAACCCGCGCCGCGCTGACGTATAGTCGGCGGCATCTTTTGGCTGCACCGGCGACGGCGTGCGCCACTCGCGCGTCGCGTCGAGAACCCGGGCGATAGCATAGCCGGCCGCGAGTCCGCTCCCCAGCCCCAGCAATAATCGGCGCCCGCTCACCGCTGCGGCATTACCGGCCGTACTCCGCCCGCAAGGCGTCTTTTGCCGCTTCCAAAACCCGCAGTTGCTTTTTCGGAAGATTCTTACCGGCGCGATTGATGTAAAAGGTGAGCATCGACATTGCGGAGCGATACGGCGAGCTTTTGCGGCGCCGGCTCTGTTCGGCGGATCGCTTGAGCGAGCGTGCGATCGCCTTTGGATCCTCTTGACTGAAAACATCTTGCTCGAGATCGAGGGCATTGCTGCCTTCGGTGACCGCTTTCGACCAATATTTGCCAGGCATGATGTCGTTCTACCCTAACAAGTTCGCCGTGCTAAACGATCGAGATCGTTTCTTTGGGTTTCGGCCGAGCGGCGAGCTCCCCGAGCAGACCCGCCGCCAAGAGGTCGCAGGTGGCGTCGTCGAGCTCCTCGATGCGACCTTCGTCGGCAAGCTGTGCTTTTCGCGGATCGATCGGGATCCGCGCGAGGACCGGCGCTCGCGCGAGTTCCGCTACCCGTTGCGCGTAAGAAGGGCCGAAGATTTCGTACCGCGCGCCGGTGTCGGGAGCGATGAAATACGACATGTTTTCAACGATGCCGAGAATCGGTTTCTTCAACTGATGCACGAGATTCGCGGCTTTGCGCACGACCATCGTCGCCAGTGCTTGGGGCATCGTGACGAGGACGACCCCGTCAATCGAGAGCGATTGCAGGACGGTCAGTGGCGCGTCGGAGGTTCCGGGCGGAAGATCGACGAGCAAGAAGTCGAGATCGCTCCATAGCACCTGTTCGTAGAACTGCCGGATCACGCCGGCGACGATCGGACCGCGCCAAATCATCGCGGTGTCTTCGCGATCCGTCAAGAGATTGGTGCTCACGACC
>DATHOO010000008.1:0-5626 GCA_035484815.1 Candidatus Acidiferrales bacterium | reverse complement strand
CGATCTCATCGTCGCCGGCATCGAGCGAGCCGGCTATCGCGCCGGCCACGATGTCGCGATCGCGCTCGATCCGGCTTCGAGTGAGTTCTATCGTGACGGGAAGTACTATCCGCTTTCGCGCGACCGCTCGGCAAACGTCGCTGACATGATCGCGCTCTATACGGAACTCTGCGACGCATATCCGATCGTCTCGATCGAAGATGGTCTCGCCGAGAGCGACTGGACCGGCTGGCAGAAGCTCACCGCTGCACTCGGCAAGCGCATCCAACTCGTCGGCGACGATCTCTTCGTCACCAACATCGAGTTCTTACAGCGCGGGATCGCCGAAGGCGCCGCAAACGCGATCCTGATCAAGCTCAACCAAATCGGAACGCTCAGCGAAACCCTCGACTGCATCGCCATGGGGCAACAATCCGGGTTCGGTACGGTGATCTCGCATCGCTCCGGTGAAACCGAAGACACGACGATCGCCGATCTCGCAGTCGCAACCGGTGCCGGCCAAATCAAGACTGGCTCGCTTTCGCGCAGCGAACGCACGGCAAAATACAATCGCTTGATGGCCATCGAGGAACAACTCGGGCAGGCCGCCCGATATCCCGGGGCCAAGCTCTATCACCCGGGGCCTGTAGCTCAGCGGTAGAGCGGCCGGCTCATAACTGGTTGCGCGTAGGTTCGAATCCTACCAGGCCCACCATGAACGAGCAGTTGACTCGGAACGACTCGGACTAAGCGAACGATTAACCGCGTTTTTCTATGATAGAGTCTCAAAAGACGATGAGGTACGACTATGCGCAGTTATGGCAGATCTGGTTTAGCCGTTCGCTGGATAGTCCTTTTGGCGTCAATGTTCGCGTTCGCAAGTTGCGGTGGAGGAAGCGACATAACGAACTTGCCTGTGTCGAACGCTCGTACGTCGCTGTGGAGCATCGGCGCGAAGTTATCCGGCGAACGGTTTTCGTCCAATAGAGCGAAGTCGAGCTGCTCGGGTAGCCTCGGGGCGTTTCAGGTATCCGGTAAGGCTCGCGGACCTTTTCCAGGAACATTCACCGCTCGGGGTGCGGTGAGCACAGACCTAATTTTTAAGGAAAAGTTCGAGATACGAAACGGCTCGAGATTAATTTCTGGGTCAGCCTATTCTCAAGCGTCCGCGACTCCGTCAGCTGGGTGCTCGAAAAGCGGCCAGCTTAGTTTCGATTTCCCGATTTTGCAATACAAAGTGCATCATTCCAAACTTTCCGGAATGGGATACGCAGCTTTGTCAGGAGCCGCCTTCCTGCAAGGCTTCGAATAGTTTTCCGTCGGTCTCAGCACGCAATAACTCCATTGAGAAGTTGCGCTATTCTGCTCCGGTCATCGTAGAGAAAGGATAGGCGCCCACAGCGACGCAAAGGGTAACGTTGGATCGTTAACCGCGGGACCTCGGGCTTTTGAGGACGCGAAATAACCGAATGGACGGCCGAGGAGACAACGAGATCGTAGATTCACGTCGATTGCGTCGTGGAGCAGGAACCCTTCTCACGCTGCTCCTGATCGCGGCGGCTTACGTTGCTGCGGCCCGGTTCGGCTTTAGCTTCGCGCTCGCGACGAAGCAAGTCACGGCCGTCTGGCCGCCAACGGGAATCGCGATAGCAGCGCTGCTCCTCGGCGGATATCGAGTTTGGCCCGGGATTTGGGTTGGAGCATTCATCAGCAACGCGATGAGCGCCGAACCGGTATGGGCGGCGGCAGCGATCGCGACGGGCAATACGGTCGCACCCGTACTCGGGAAGTTCCTCCTGCAACGGTTCGGCTTTCAGAATGCCATCGAGCGAGTGCACGACGTGCTTCTGATCACGGTCGTTGGTTCGGCTGCCGCTATGATCGTATCGGCGACTAACGGCGTGATCGTTCTCGCGCTTGCACGAATCGTTCCGTGGAGCGACCTCCCGTCGGTATGGTGGGTGTGGTGGACCGGTGACGCAATGGGCGTGCTTCTCGTCGCGCCGCTGATTCTCACGTGGGTTTCTAACGCGAGACTCGGAGGGTTTACGTACGCTCGCGCACTGGAGCTCGCGCTTCTTACGGTGACCATGTTGGTCGCAAGCTGGGTGTCGTTCCTGAGCACTCTTCCGCTGCGCTTTTCGGTCTACCCGTTCATCATTTGGACGGCACTGCGCTTTCGGCAACGCGAAACGGCCACTGCAATCGTCATCATTGCCGGCATTGCGATTTGGGCGACGGCACACGACTTAGGCCCTTGGGGAAAGGGTCCTTTTGATTTGCGACTGATTCAACTCGATAGCTGGATGTCGGTGTTTGCGTTCACCGCGCTCGTGCTCGGCGCAGCCAATGCGGAGAAACAGACAGCGCGTGCCGCGCTCGGCGCGATGTTGGAAGAGGCGAAGCGCTCAAGTGAAACGCTGCAAGCGGCCTTTCTTCCATCACGCCTGCCGCGCCGCTTGGGCCTCCAATGCGACGCAGTTTACATTCCGGCCGAGCGCGAGGCGCTCATCGGCGGCGATTGGTACGATGCCTTCGAGCTTCCGGATAAGCGTATCGTGTTTTCCATTGGCGACGTAACCGGTCACGGACTCGAGGCGGCGGTCGCCGGCGCGCGGATGCGGTGGAGCATCTTCGCATCCGCGTTTGACGCCGAAGATCCGGCGGAGATCCTTTCGAAGGTTGACGGCGCTCCGCACCTTCCATCGGATGCGCCTGCAACAGCGATGGTCGCCATTATCAGCGCAGACCTTTCGACGCTAAGCTATGCCGGCGCCGGTCATCCGCCGCCAATCCTCGCGGGTCCGCACAGTCCGCCACATTTCTTAGATTACGGAGGCATCCCATTTGGCGTGGGGCTGCCGGTCGCGCCGGAAACGCGAACCGTAGCTTTAGAAAATGGCTCCGTCATCTTGTTCTACACCGACGGGCTTACTGAGTTTGAGCACAACATCGACAGCGCCGAATCGGCGGCGCTGCGGGCCGTTTCGCATTTGGTCAATAACTCGAAAGTCGAGCACCCGGCGGCCTTTGTGCAACGCAGCGTCATGGGATCGCAGCGACCCTCAGACGATACGGTGCTCCTCGTGGCACAAGTTAGTACGAGCTAAGGCTGGATCGCCTGCCAAAATGTAGCGGTTAATTGTATAGGTTTGGTGTTGTGGGTTCAGGCCGCGGGCGCTATCATTTTTAATGATAACGGCGTCCGAGGAGGAACCGATCGCATGCATTTATTTACACGAGCGCTCTGCGTAACGGTCGCTGGAGCGCTTCTTGCAGGTTGTTCCGGCAGTAATCTCTGGACGCCGAGTTCCGCGGCGCCGGTCGGAACGGGAGCGAATCACCTCGTGAATGGTCATTTCGTACCGGGATGGTCAAAGCTGGCGAACCTCATCCCGGCGGAACTCCAACCCGGTCCGCAGCGAATCCTCGATCGGATCGCGCCCGACAAGCACAAAGGGACCGGGTTAGTCGGCATCTACGGCAGCCAGTTCTACGCCGGCAAGATCAACGGCTATAAAGGCGGCGATCCGAACAACGATCCGCCGGTCTGCAGCCCGAGCGCGAGTTATCCGAACGATATCGCCACTGACGCCAAGGGCAACCTGATGGACCCCGACGGTGGTACGCGCACCATCATCGTCTACAGGGGACCGAAGCTGTGCGGACCGATGCTCGGCACGATCAGCGACCCCTATGGGCAGCCGTCGGACGCGGCGTCGCTCAACGCTGCGACCGGCATCATCATCGTGGGGGGCATCTTCGGCACCTCAGGCGCCGGCGGCATCGCGATCTGCACGCTTGCCCGTGGCTGTTACAAATTCCTGAAGAACCCAGGCGTCTACGAAGTTGCCGGCATTGCCCTCGCTAAAAACGGCGACTGCTGGGACTTGGGGACTAACAGCGCCGGCGTGGCTAGTATGATCTATTTCAAGCATTGCTCTGGCTCGGGCAAGGTCGGGACCGGTGTCAGGAACGCCTACTACGGCGGGCTCGACATCGACGCCAACGGCAACCTCGTCGCCATCGATAGCTTCACGCCGCAGCTGTGGATCTACAGCGGCTGTAATCCGAATTGCAAGCTCGTTGGGGGCCCGTTTCCGCTCCACGGCGACTCGATCTTCGGCCATCTAAACGGTAATGGCACCGAGTTCGTCGCCGCTGACTACGCTAACGGTGCGCTCGACGTCTACAAGTACAGCACGAAAGCTCTCACCTACGAGTACAGCATCAATAACGGCCTCGACGTCAGCGATGATGTCGAAGGCGCTGCCTTTGATCCACATTCGAAGGAGTAAAGCCGAGGCTACGGTGCCGGAGCGCCGTAGCCTCATCCAGTGGAAGCGAGCAGAACGCTCGCGTGAAGTAACTCTAGGGGCCGAAGACGATAGAAACCGGACCCTGGACACCGTTTGAGGTCTTGTAGTTCCACGCAATGCAGCTCTTAGCCGGACAGTACCTCGTCACCGAGCCGGGGCTGAAGTCGTTGGCGACGCTGAGCCAATCGGTATCCGGGCCAATCGCCAGACTCGCGGGGTCTTTGATGGCCGACTTCGATGTCAGCCCTAGGATCTTGTATATCGCTGCCGCCGGCGTGAAGCCAAAGACTTTGTTATTGCCGCCACTCGACACATACAGGTTGCCGAGGTGGTCGAATACTAACGCATTCGGATGGCTGAAGTCTCCGATTCCCCATTGCTTGAGGGGCGGATACGTTCCGGCTGTGTACTCCCACACCGTGCCGGCATTATAGTTTGCGACGTACAAATTATCCGCGCTGTCGAACGCCAACGCCTTCGGATCGCCCATGTCCGAGGCAATCGTCGTGGCGAGGACCTTATTCGGGGGAAAACCGGTGTACTCGGTTACCGTACCGAGAGGATGGCTCGACGTGGCGCCGTTCGCAACCCACAAGTTGTCGCTGATGTCAAAAGCGAACGCCTGCGGTTTGCCGATACCCTGCTGGGTCGTGAGCACCTGAGAGCACGTGCCGTCCGAGTTGTAGATGTTCACCGTGTTGTTTCCGGCGTTCGCTAGGTAGATGCTGCCGGCTGCGCCGACGGCGACTGCCACCGGGTCCTTGATCGGACATTTTCCGGAACTGCTGATCGTTAGGTTTAGAGTCGTTCCGAAGTACCGAGTAACGTCGTTCGCAGTCCCGTTCGATACGTACAGATTTCCGCTACTATCGAAGGCAAGAGAATCCGGGCTATGGAGGCCGGTGATCGTTTGGCTGGGGATAAGGTTAAGGGCGTGATCGTACACGGTCACGTCGTTACCGGTTTCGTCCGCTACGAAAAGATTGTACGACGTATCCGGACCGACGTGCCCGGCAGCCTGTTTGTCGAGCGGCGTCAACGAGACGAAACGCCCTTGCGCGCCGGTGCTGGGGAGTGCGGCGCTCGGCGAACCGGCGTTGCCGGCACAGGCCGCAAGAAAGCCTACGGCGACCGTCGCCGTGAGAGTTGTAATGAGAGAACGCAAGATCTGAAACTCCTATGAGTAGGTAGTGGGTCCCGGCAGATCCGCCGGGCCAACCGCGCGCCACAACGCCGTCTTGCAGGTCGCGTCGTTCGGTCAGACCGATTGTCGCGCGGACGCCGAATGCCCAACACCCGCAGTCGGAACAGTTAACCGGCACAGTTAC
>DATHOO010000007.1:0-10251 GCA_035484815.1 Candidatus Acidiferrales bacterium | reverse complement strand
CAATCGCAATCGCTGGCCGAGCAGAATGCAATGCCGCCCGACGCGCTGATAGGTGCGGCGAGTGGCGACGTTCCTTTCCTGACGATGAATCCCGTTCGCCGGCTTTGCGGCTTTCCCGCGGGTCCCGATCGCATGGAGTGCCTTTCCTCGGTACGGACCGATTTCAAGCCGACACTGCAAGAAGAACCGCAAGTCACCGGGGATGCTGAAACCTGTCCCTTCGGATCGAACCAAGGTTACTGTCCAATCGACTTGCAGGAGGCGTATAAGCTTCCTTCGCTGAGCCGCGGTCACGGCCGTGTCGTTGCGATCGTGGACGCCTACGGATATCACAACGCCGCCTCCGATCTCGCTTTCTATCGGAAAACTATGGGACTCCCGGCGTGCTCGACGGAGTCGAAGTGTCTGCGAATCGTCAATCAGGAAGGCAGACCGTCACCGCTACCCGGAGAACCGCCCGCGAACGACGATTGGAAAGGCGAAGAGTCGCTCGATCTTGACATGGTCTCGGCAATCTGCCCGTACTGCAAGATCATTCTCGTTCAGACAAACAACAACGATACCAACAATCTCTTTACCGGCGTCAAGACGGCCGGTAACTTGCACGCGAAGTATATCGGCGCCTCGTGGGGCTCGGGGCCCGAGGGCGGCGATAACTCGATCTTTCACCAGCCTGGGGTCGTAATTTCGGCGGCGGCCGGCGATAACGGCGGCGGCGGCCGCTACGGGGGCGGTCCGATCCAGCCCTGCACCTACACTTACGTCGTTTGCGTCGGGGGCACGCATCTCGTCCGCGCGAACAACACGCGCGGCTGGAGCGAGACGGTCTGGAATGACTGGACCTTCGACTATTGCGGCAGCGGTAATAGCCCCTGTGGAGCAACCGGGAGTGCCTGCAGCACGAGAATCGCGAAGCCAGCGTGGCAAACCGACGATGGTTGCCATATGCGTTCGGCCGCGGACACGTCGGCGACGGCGTCGTTGCGTAGCCCGGTGATCGTTTATAACTCTGAGGAGGGCTCCCCGAAGTGTAGCCCGCCGAATTGCTTCTGGGCCTTCGGGGGCACGAGCGCGTCGACGCAGATAATATCGGCGATCTTCGCGCTTGGCGGAAACGCCAACTTCGGCCAAGGTGCCTCGTACGTCTGGAAGCATAAGACCGGCAACCTTTACGACGTCACCAAGGGCAACAACATCGATCCCCAGCTGGGTGTCACGTGTGCGTCCCGCGTGTCGTACATTTGCACGGCGAAGTTCGGCTTCGACGGACCAACCGGCTTAGGTACGCCCCACGGTATCGGAGCCTTTTAACCGGCGATGAAAGGCCGAATAAGCGCAACCTTTCTCGCAGGCCTCGCGATTGCAATGCTCGTGGCTGCCACGCCCCCCGATTCCGCCGTCATCGTAAACTCAGGCTCGACGAACACCTCCGGCTACGCGATCCAAGTGTCGTCGGAGGGGAAGGCCTCGGTCACAATACAGAACCGCGGCACGGCTTCGAGCACCCCCAAGCCGTTTACCGTTAGCACGGAAATCACGACGCGCTTTTTTAGCGACTTGGCGGCGGCGCGCAAAGCCAACGCGGTTACCGTTCCGTGCATGAAAAGCGCCTCGTTTGGGACGTCGGAGCACGTCAAGTGGCAGGGATGGGTCTCGCCCGATCTCACCTGCCCGCCGAAGGATTCCGTGGGTGAGGCACTGGTGAAGGTCGTCGACGAGATTCGTCAGGCGGCCGGCGTCAGCACGAACCCGCTCATTCAGCGATAGCTTGGTCGGGGCGCTATTCGCGCTCCAGCTCGCGCTGCACGGCGGACGTCAGGTCGACGCTCGCGATGGGCCGCGGCCCCGATGCAACGAGGCCTCCG
Organism: Candidatus Acidiferrales bacterium; assembly: GCA_035484815.1. Taxonomy (GTDB): domain Bacteria; phylum Vulcanimicrobiota; class Vulcanimicrobiia; order Vulcanimicrobiales; family Vulcanimicrobiaceae; genus Cybelea. The sequence goes on along the minus strand of DATHOO010000007.1, from coordinate 8,386 downwards.
AGATGACGCGTCTGCACGAGGGCCTGCGCGGCGCGAAGAATTTGGGCGACAATCGTTTGGCGGAGCGCGTAGCGCTTTTGCTCGAGCGCGCGAATTTCGGCGGTTGTTTGAAGCTGCGACTGGCGCGTCGATTGCGCGAGCGTGTTGAATCGCTTCGAAAGATTGCTGCCCGCGCCGCGAAACTCGCCGGCAACCGCCGTCGCCCCGGCGTCGGGCGCTTCGCCTCCTACCAGTTGCGATGGAATGACTTCGCCATAGAGCGCCTTCCGGCGCAGCGCGAGATTCGCGGCGGCCTTGGCCTGTAGCTGCGCGGCCATTTGGGAGCCGGCGCGTGCGGTGTCGTGCTCTACCTGAAGGCGATAATCGGCAAGGACCGCGGCATTGCTGTGTCGCATCGCCGCGACGGCCCGCGACTCGCCGGCATTTAGCGCAGAAAGCTCGGCCTCAAGCTGCTTTCGGGTGGTTGGTTCGGGGTGAAGATCCTCGAGCTTTAGACGTAGGCGTAGGCGCTTTAGCCCATTGGCCTGCGCGAGATCGAAGGCAAGGGTGAGTTCCTTTTCACGCAGCTGCTGCTCGCGCGCGGCCAGCGCGCGCGTCGCGCTCTCGTCGAGCGAACGCCGATAGCCCGCGAGATTGGCCGCCGTCGCGCGTGCCAGCTGATCGGCATAGCTGCTCATCGCTTGCGACGCGGCGCGCTGCGAGGCGAGCACGGTCGCGAACGCCGCGCGTTCGCGGTTGCGGTCGGCTGCACTCTGCGCCGCCGCGTTTTGCACGCGTACTCCCGCCTCCGCCGTCGCACGCTCGATCGCGGTGGCGCTGCGATTCGCCTGCGCGCCCATATCGCTGAGTTGCGGAACCTGCAAGGTGCCGCGCAGCGTGGCGATCGCGCGATCGTAGGTAAGGAGCACCGGATGCATGGGATGGTGTGCGACGAGGGTGGAGAGATCGATGAAACCGATCGGCGCGGACGGCGGGGTACCTCCGATGAGAACGATAGCGAGGATGAGCGGAAGCGTCGACCGCACGACGATGCTCACCACCATTTCCTCAAATAGGAGAATTGGTAACCGTTCGTGCTCGTGGCGGGAGGCAGGGAGGTGTAGGGATTGAGATTCAAAACGTTCGCAGCGATCGGCTGCGTGGACTGTGTGGCGAAGAGCGTCGGTCCCGTCGACGTATACCAGGTGAAGCGCAGGGCGTTCGCTTCGCTCAGCAACGCCTCAAGGGTCACCGCCTGTGTCCTTGGATAGCCGAAGCTCTGCGAGAAGACCGCGTTGACGTTTTTACCAAACGCTTTGGTGGCGCTTACCCCCAAGCCCGTCTGAATGTCGCTGGTGAGCGCAACGGTGGTGAACCCAAGCGAGCTGGCGAGAGAGCCGGAGATCGGCTCGAGCAAGTTGCGGGTGAAGAGCGTGTTGAGCTGCCCGAGGCCGACGTTTGCGATCGTGGTGCCCGCAGAGAAGCCTTGCCCGCCGCTGCCTTGTATGCCTTGCACCGCTCCAAACTGTTGCGCGCCGACCAACAATCCGAGTATCTGCTCGCGGTTGTACGACGGTTCGGAGGTGAGCGCGAGGTCCATGGCTGTCGCGGGCCCGGTGACGTGCAGCCGAACGGCGGTCGGCGGATTCGTTACGAAGGTCGTTGCGACCGCGTCGACGCGAGGAATGATGCCGCTCGATGGCTCGAACGTCACGCTGCCGCGTTCGAGATTGAAGTTGCGCAAGAAGTTCAGCGATCCGCCGGTCGACGTAAAGGTTCCGGCCAGCGTCGGGGCGCTCAGGGTTCCGCCGAGCGTCGCGCTTCCACTCGCGCCAATGTCGACGTTGGCGTTCTGAACGCGCACGTTGCTGCCGGCCGCGATGCTCAAGTTGTCGAATGCGACGTTAGGAAAATGCGGCGCGGCCTGCGTGTCGCCTCGTTGGTTCAAGAACGCGCTCAGCGGAATGCGGGCGTCGGAGACCGAGACCGAGCCGCCGACCTTCGTCGTGCTCGCGCGGTCGCGCGCGACCGTCACCTTACCGTCGAGATTTCCTTGAAAATATGCCGGAAGGTCGAAACGCGCGTTTTTGGCGAGGGCGACGAGCGTAAAGGCGGCATCGGCCGGCCGCCGCAGATCGGCGAGAATGGCGCTGCCCTGCGCGTTAAGGCTGCCTCCGCCCACCTTAGCGCTCGATTGCAGTTGAGCGCGCGATCCGCCAAAGGAGAGATCCGCGACGATGTCGGTGACCGGGGTTTTTTCCATCGGGCCGTTGAGCGTGCCGTCGCGTAGCGTCAGCGATCCGCTTACTTGTGGCGTCGCGACCGTTCCGCCGGCGTGGGCGGCGCCGTCGATGCGTCCGCTCAGCTGCGTTCCCTTCGGCAACAGGCCGGCGAAGTTCGAAAGCTCGATATCCTGCGCGGTCAGTGAGCCCGAAATCGGTCCGAAGCCAGGTCTTACGCCCAAGCCGCTAATTCGGATCGGCATCGCCGCGTCAAATAGCGCCTTACCTGGCGCGAGTTCGACCTCGCCGTTGCGTACCGCAAGCGCGCTCCGATCGGCATCGATTTGAGCGGCGATCCGCGGAATCGCGAACGCGCCGTATCGAAATGCTTCAAGCGCAATCGTACTGCTGACGCGCGGGTAAACGACGGTGCCGGTGATATGCAGCTGCGAGCTCAAGGCCCCGCTCACGTCGTAGCGCTTGCCGGTCGCTTCATGGAGCAACATTCCGATATCCGAGCTTGTCGTGTTTGCGACCAACGACAACGGATCGCTCGGGCGCAATCCGAAGCCACCCGAGACGGTTGTCGAAAGCGCGGGCAGCTCGACAATCGCACGATCGATCCTCCCCCGGCCATGGACGGTTGAGGCAATTACCTCGAACTGCTGGATGGTAAAGCCGCTCGCCGTTCCGCCGACGACTTTGGCGTGCAACTGCGCGGTGATATCGGGATAGCTTCCCGCAAGGGTTGCCCGCGCGTCAAGACGTCCGGTGATCGGCGCGTGCACGTCCAACATCGGCAGCCACGTGCCGAGATCGACCGCGTGCGCGTTGGCTCGGAGGTCGGCACGCATCGTGTAGGGCTCGACGCTGCCGCTCACGGCGACCTCGCCGCTGGGGCCGCCGAACTGCAGCGTGCTCGCAACCGAACTGCCCTGGCTCTGCCAGTGTGCTGCAACCGTACCCAATGCGATGCGGCGGTAGCGCGCATCCGCGAAGGCCGCCTGACCGCTCGTCGCGACGAGCCGCGTTCCATGCAGCGTCGCGCGCAGATCGAGCGATCCGGTTCCAGCGAGCATATCGCCCGGGTCGAAGAAGTCGTTGAAGTCGGCGAGGTCGAGTTGCGGCGCGTTGACCGCAACCGTGGCGTTCTGCAGCGTCGCCTTGCCGTTCAGCGCGATCGGCGACGAACCGACGATGACGTGACCGTTGGTCAGCGCGAGCGCGGTCGTGCCGCCATCGATGGCCGCATGTAAGTCGCGAAACGCCAGGCCGTTGACCGAACCTTCCGGAGCGCGAACCGTTCCGGAGACGAGCGGCGCGGAACCTTGCCCGCGCACGCGAACGTCCGCGTTAACGGTCCCTTGCACGAGCGCCGCCTCGCGCGGCGCAACGACCGCGAGCAGTTGGCTCACGTTGGATGAATGGAGCTGCGCCGCAAGATCGTAGCGTGGCGCGATCGTGCCGGCGGCCGCGACGAAGAGCGGACCGATTGCGGCCGCTGCATCGTGCAGCTGTATCGACCCGCGCGCATACGCCAGGGCGGCATTCCCGTCGATCGTATAGTCGCGATAACGTCCGCCGGTCACGACGAGCGTGCCGCCGACTTGCGGCGACCGCGGCGTTCCGTCGACGGTCGCGGCGAAGCTCGCTTCGCTTCCGGCGTCGCCGACTACGGCGCCGCGCAGCACGCCTTTCGTCAAGCCGGCGACGATCGTCGCGTTCACTGCCGGCTGCGCCGCGAGAAGGCGAATGCCGCGCGCATCGACGAGACCAAGGAGCGAATCGCGCGGCCGGTCGAGCGCCACGCGCGCGTAGAGCGAACCACGATGGTCTGAGAGATGAAGCGGCCCAATCGAACCGACGCCGCGGCTATTGACGTCGAAGATCGCGTCGAGCCGTTGCGCTGCTGCATCGCCCCACAATGCGCCGCGCAGCGCGATCGCCTTGGGATCATCGGCCCGAGCCACCGCGAGTGCCGTAACGCTGAGACCGGGCAGCAAGCTGTTCGCGTATGGTATCGCTTCGAGCGACGTACGTGCGCCAACCAGCATCTCGATGGCGCTCGGGGCTCGCTGGACTCCCACCCGTCCCCGCGCACTCAATGTGGCGCCCTGGAAGCGACCGTCGAAGTTAACGATATCGGCGTCGCGCCCGTCGAAAGCAACGAGACCGCGCAGATCGTCGACCCTTGTGGCGGCGTACGTGACGCCGGCCGAGCGCAGATCGACCCACGTGACCGGCTTGCCTACCGGTCCCTCCACGCGGAGCGCGAATGCCAACCGACCGCGTATCGGAAGGTGAACGGCTTGTGCGAACGCGGTGCGAAGCTGCGTGAGGTCGCCGTTGCCGCGCACCGCGATCGCAACGCGAGGAGCGCGCAATCCGTAGATGCCGCCGCTTACGCGCGCGGGAACTCCGGCAAGGTTTGCCTCGAGCCCGGGGGTTAGCAAGCCGTTGTCGTAGACGTCGATGCCGCCGCGCACGCCGTCGACCGGTTTTGAGAGCCCGGCGATCGAGATTCGCGCGCCGTCGAGATAGGCGGTAGCGGCGAGGTGCGTTTGCATCGCTCCGCTTTGATCCGGTAGCCCGACGTAGCGCGCGTCGACGTTATGCAGCACGCCGGAGTGGAGCGCGAGCGTGGATGAGTTGATGACGAAATCCGCCGCTGCAGCGATCGGAATCGCCGAAGCCGTCCAGTGATGATCGATCACATCGCGCTCGATCTTTCCGCGGCCGCGCACCAGATTGAGGCGATCCGCTCGTTGTCCATAACCAAAGTCTATGGTGTAGCGCGAGCTTCCCGCGGTTGAAATATCGGCATCTGCCCCAACGCCGCGCAGATAGAGCCGGCGCAGATTCGGAATTGCGTTGCGGCTATCATCAATGACGTCGACCGAGCCCTTACGAATCTGGCCGCGAACGATCAACGGCGGCGGCGAGGGATACGCACTTGGCGCGGGCGACGGCAGCGGAATGTTGAAGGTATCGTCCGGCCGGCGAATGACCGTAACATGCGGCGAATCGAGGTCCAGCGCTTTCAAACCGAAACGCCGGTCGCCGCCGAAGAGCATCGTGCGCAGATCGTACTCGACCGAAAGCCGCGAAACGTTAGCGATTGGCTCGCCGCGAAGCGAGGTCACGCGCACGTCGTAGAAAACGGCGCGATCGATCCCGAGCGTGGCATCGCCGTAGGAAAGCCGAACCTGAGCCAACCGTTCGGCCCCGGCGACAATCACGAGCCGTGCCAGCGCCTGCCACTGCCAGAGAGCAAGCGCCACCGTGCAGAGTAGCGCAAGCGCAGCTAAGCCCCACCACCGGCGACCTCGCGCGCGCCTCATTGCATGTTTCTTTCCCGAGTGACGGTTCGGCTACCCGCGGGAGGCGCTTGCCAGTCGTCGAACCCGCTTCACGCTTAAGGAGCGCGAAATGAAACTAGTCGAGAGCATCGACCGAGCGACGCTGGGAGAGAGCCGGCTGGTCGCCGAGTCGAGCGAGTTTGCGATCTTCGACGTGGGTCAGGATACGTATGCCCTGGTGCACCGTCATGAAGCCGTCGCTTGGCAGGGGATCATGATATCCGGCGATGGGCTTTTCCGAGTTGCCGAGCTCGTTGCGCGCGCGACGCGGTCGCTCTATCGCGACGTCGTATCCGAACTCTCCAAAGAGCGCAATCGCTGAAACGGTTCCTGTCGCTCGTCACCATCCTCTGTGTCGCAGGGTGTGGTGGACCGAGCGCGCCGAGCGCGCCGCTCGTCGCCCCGGGGGATTCGGGATCGCTGCGAGCCGACGTCCGGCACATCGTGATCGTCGTGCAGGAGAATCGAAGCTTTGACGATCTCTTTAGCGGATTTCCAGGAGCCGACGCACCGGCTTTTGGTTATGCCGGCAAGACGCGACTCTCGTTGCGCCCGACGCCGCTCGAAGACCCGGGGAACATCGAGAATAATTGGCGCGACGCAATTGGCGGCTGGAATCACGGCAAGATGAACGGCTTCGAACACGAGCACTTTTACGGCGGCCCGCTCGACTACGCGTATGCCTACGTTCCGCGCCGTGAGACCGCTCCGTATTGGACGATGGCGCACCGGTTTACGCTGGCCGATCGTATGTTTCCGACGGAGTTCGGCCCCAGCTATACCGCTCACTTGAGCCTGATTGCGGCCAATACCGACATCAGACCCACGCCGATTGCCGAAGTCGACGCACCGAGTGATCTGCCCTGGGGATGTGACGCATCGCCGGGTACTCGCTCGTTCACCCTCGATGTGCAGCGCGTCGAGCGTTTCAATGGCCCATTTCCGTGCTATCGCGACTTCCCCACGATTGCCGATCGCCTGGACACGGCCGGCGTCTCTTGGAAATATTATGCGTCGCCGCTGAGCCGCATCGGCGGTAAAGTTTGGTCTGAGTTCGATTCGATTCGGAACGTGCGTTACGGGCCAGACTGGAAGAACGTCATTTCGCCGCAGACGAGGATTCTTCGCGACGTGCCCGGCGCCGCTCTCGCGGACGTCTCGTGGGTGACCCCGGACTGGGTCGACTCCGACCATACCGGCAGCGGCTACAATCGTGGACCGTCATGGGTTGCCTCGGTCGTCAACGCGATTGGCGAGAGTCGGTATTGGAAAACGACGACGATCGTCGTGCTTTGGGACGATTGGGGCGGCTGGTACGATAACGTTCCGCCGCCGCAGCGCGATTTCCGTGGCCTCGGCATTCGCGTCCCGTGCATCATTATTTCACCCTACGCAAAGGCCGGATACGTTTCTCACACACCGTACGAATACGGCAGCATTCTCAAATTCGTCGAGGAGGTTTTCAACCTTCCGCCGATCGGTCCCAGGTCGCGGGGCTTTACCGACACGCGTGCCGCCAGCATCCTCGATAGCTTCGATTTCACCCAAACTCCGCGCGCATTTTCGCCGATACCCGCGCCGTATTCGGAATCCCGTTTTCTGCACGAACGTCCGTCGTACGTACCTCCGGACAGCGACTAGTGCGCCTTTGCCAGCCTCGGAAAGGGCTGATTGGCTAAATCAGACCTTCCTTAGTACATCAGTTTGCGTATCAGGTACGTCATCTCGAGCGCGCTGGTAAAGGCGCGCTCGCGCAAATTTGCGCCCGCGCCGTGGCCGCCCTCCGTCACCTCGTAGAAGAGATACGGATCGTGCAACGCCGCCATCTTCGCGGCGAACTTGCGCGCGTGCTGCGGCCCAACGCGATCGTCTTTGGTCGTCGTCCAAATCAGCGGCTCCGGGTATGCGACGCCGGCCTTGAGATTGTTGTACGGCGAAATCGAAGCCAGAAACGCGCGCTGCGCCGGGTCGGCAACGCTACCGTATTCGCCGGTCCAGGATGCGCCGGCTTGAATCTGTTCGTATCGCAGCATATCGAGCAGGGGAACCTGTATGTCGACCGCATGCCACAGTTCCGGGTGCTGCGTGAACTCGACGCCCATGAGCAAGCCGCCGTTCGAGCCGCCTTGGATTCCCAAGCGGCGCGGGCTCGTGACCTTCGTCGCGATAAGATCGTGCGCCACCGCGGCAAAATCGTCATAAATGCGTTGGCGATGCGTGGTCAGTCCCGCGTCGTGCCAGGCCGGACCGAACTCTCCGCCGCCTCGAATATTCGCCAGCACGTAGACGCCGCCACGCTCGAGCCACAGCTTTCCGAGAATTGCGTTGTAGCTGGGTGTCTCCGAAACGTCGAACCCACCGTACGCATAGAGCAGCGTCGGATTGTTGCCGTCGAGCTTCATGTTCTTCGGATGCACGATGAAGTAGGGTATCCGCGTGCCGTCGCTCGATATGGCTTCGCGTTGCTCGACGACGTCGTTCGACGCGTCGAAGCGTGCCGGGGAAACCTTCACCGCCGCGACCGTGCCGGTGCTCGCGTCGACGTGCCAGAGCGTCGGTGGGTCGAGAAAGCTCGTGGTCGTCACGTAGGCGCTCTCACCGTGTTGATCGGCATCGTTGACCGCAATGGAAGAATCGTCAGGCAAGTCGAGTCGTTGTTTCGACCAGCCGCCATCGCCCAAGGGCGTATATATCCAGCCGCGGCCGCGGACGTTTTCGTAGGTGACGAGCAGCAGCCGGGAGCTCGTCGTTGCGGTTCCGTCCAATGTCTCGCGCGGGCCGGGAGCGTAGACGAGCGAAGGTTTGAGATGCGCCGGATCGGCCGTG
>DATHOO010000006.1:0-21829 GCA_035484815.1 Candidatus Acidiferrales bacterium | reverse complement strand
ACCCCTCGGACCAACCGCCCGACAACGATTAGCCATCGAGAGCGGACGGCGTTAGGCTCCCGAAGGGCTGCAGCGTTAGCAAGTACGTTAGCAAACCCTGGATCTGCTAACAATTTGCTAACGGCATAAGTTCCGACTGGTCCTGGCGCGTCACGATGGCCCTGCTTCTCGTGCTCAATCGGCGCTAGCGGTGACTTGTCGGGACGGTCTTAGTGATTTTCAAGACCGCCGCATTCAACCACTCTGCCATTAATGTTCGTCTATGTGGCCTTCCGCAAAGATTGGCACCGATGTGGCACGGACGTTCCAGAATCGGCCGGCTTTGGCGGGGATCAGCCGGTACACCGAATTCGCGGAAACGCTTATCTGACAACACTTTTTGATACTACGCGGGATCAGTCGGGATCGTCGCCATCCGATTCGATTCCCGTTGGCGCTACCAGAAACGCGCTTATTTTAAGGGCTTTTTTTTATTGCGAGTCCTTATTTGGGCACCATTTGAGCGCCATGCTCCCCCGATTTGGTGCCTAAGTAATCGGATCCGTTGCGAGACACGGGGATGCTCGCACTCGAGCATCGCCAAGGGTTTGGTCGCGATCGAACCGGCTGATTATCTGAGATTCCCGTCGATTAAGGCCGGCTCGTTCCGTTTACAAACGCGACGAGAGCGTCTCGAGATCTCGGCCGCGACAAGATTGTCGCGGCAGCTCGCTCGCGCATCCGATGCGCTAAGTCGCCTTAAGTGAACGAGCGCCCTAGAATGAACTAGCGCCAGTTGCCCTCAGAAAGATACTGCCAGATCGCCGTCTGCGCATGGCTCAAGTGTCTGCCCCAGTGGACATAATAGAAGTTGTGCCAATACCAGAGGGCATTTTGATATTCGCCCGCGTCATAATAGGCCAGGCCGCGTCCAATGTCACGATAAATATCTTGCAAATCGTCAGCTAGGCTCGCAAACGATGCGTCACCCTCCTTATCTTTCAACGGGTCGAAGACGCAGCTGTAGGTATTTACCGGCAACTTTGACAAGATTTTTGGTGGAAACTCAGTAGGGATATCATAATCATCTGCCGGCGAGTCTTCGCCAGTTGGCCCAATAATTGTAAGCGCCGCCGCAGCAGCTTGCAAACGACCCAGGATCTCGTGAAGCGCGGGCATATCTGCCTTTTGTCCGTCATCGCCTGTTGTGTCGCCGTACCAGCGAATGTACGCCAGCGCAGGGAGCACGAACTCTGAAGCTGCTCCTTCAAACTCGCCCAAGTCCCGTGGGAGGTTTTTGATTGCGGTCACTTCGCCAGTCGCAACCGGATACGTGCCCTCGACCATTCGCACTCGACGCCCTACGCATACAATTGAGCGAAGCAAAGGCCTTGCCTGAGGGGAAATCACGTACATGTTGGCTCGAACCGAGGGAGTGATAGGCTCTCCGAGAGGATAAGACGAGCCGTCTTCTTGGAGGAACTCAGGATTGATCATCCAGACGTGAGGCTCACCCTCAAAGACCATATCTGGGCGGTATCCTTGGTGCGCCGGAGTCTTTCGCCCGCCATGTTCCGCATCCAGAAACGTTACGACGACCTCAAAATCTGGAAGGTGGTTTAGGTTTAGAGCTCCAGGCAGCGGCATGTGGCGAGTCTACGGCGTCACCACCTGTTCGCCTCTCCGAGGCAGTAATGTAAACGATCGGCGCGGCAGCGCGACGGTCAATCAAGCGCGTGGCGAGGGGCATCGCCGCCACCGTAGGTGCGCGACCATTGGGTCAGCGCGACGAGGCGTATCCAAGACTGCGACGGACCTCCGCGACCTGACCCAGGACGGAGCAACGTCAGGGCAACGCCTCGATCCGCGAGACCTTCTGAGACATGTCGCCGTCAGGCCCAACAATATTATCGACGTAAGCGCGGACGCGTGTTTTCCCGGCAATTTGACGGCCAACGCGCAGCGGCGCAGCATCGCTCGTAAAAGGTAAGAGCACTTCGCGGCCTCCGCTGAGACGGAGATCGATCCTCCCAAATCCGTTTCGGGCGGGAATGAACTCTGTCAGCACTCCCTCGTAGTAGCCGCCGGGAGTTCTGGACGTGCAAAGCTTTCGTGCGTCATGTGGCCCGGTCATCCGCCGCGAGATCGAGGTAACATAGTATCGCGAACGCTCTCCCCACTCGCTTTCTGGCTTTCGATCCGATCTAGCGGGGCTTTCGTCGCGGCGCACTTGCGCCTCCGGGTTATTCCGGTCGGCAAGATCTGGCGGTGGTCCAAATGTGGTCCATTCGAGGGACGCGTCGTGACGTTTCGAGCCGTGTCAAATCGCACAATTTGGCCGAAAAAGACCAGGAGCGCGTTTGCGCCATCGGGATGACCTGGGGAGTAGCCCCATCGACGCCGGCGACGTCGCTGGTAGGATCAGCTCGGATCCTACATAGTGATTCGCGCAGAAGCTGGATCCGCGCCAAACCGGAAAGGTACAACGGCTGGGCATCACGCACCGCCTCTCGATCTGCGCCGGCCTTCGCCGCGGAACGCGCCCTGACGCTATTTTTGACCAGTCACGAAACAGTCACGGACGAATCGAAACAGATCGCTTGACAAGAACGACGTGTCCCATGTCGGGCACCATTTGGGCACCATACCAGAGACCCGCGCTGCACGTTCCTGCACTACAAAAAGGCGAAAGACCCAATAAAACCGCGCTTTTTTGAAGCATGCTGGTACAACGTGATACAACGAGGGCCGCATTCGATTCCCGTTGGCGCTACCAAAATAAGTTTGATTTTACAAGGGTTTTCGCGACTCCGCCTTCGTTTTTTGTAACTAACGTGTAACTAAAGAGTCCCGCAGACGCCTAGCTGGCTAATCCGTCCGGAGGAAGTACATGCGGGGTTCGCATCGGCGTCTCCATTTAGACGTTAAAACGCCCCGATACCATTTGGGGTGCCCCATCCCGCCGGACCGGAGTAGGTCTTGTATTGACCGGTTCCTGCGGTGCAGAGATAGCTCCCGCCACAATCGCCGTCGCTGCCGTCGCTGATCGCGTGAAGGTCGCTCTTTAGCTCCTGTTGCGTTAGCGTCCAGAAGCTCTTTCCACCGTGTTGGGAGTTCGCGTTGCCGGCTAGGCCGTAGATCCCGGCCACGAGTGGCGAGGATACGCTGGTGCCGCCCGTCGTAAGCCACCCGCCGTAGCCGGAGCCGTAGGTGTCATACTCCGCCACGCCCCAAGCGACGGCCGCCACATCATTGGTCGTCCGCGAAGTGCATCCCGGATCGTGCTGCCACGAAGGCTTGGCAATGCCGGTCGCGCACCCACCGCCGGTGTCGGGCCAGACGGCTTCCCTGTACTTCGAGCCGCGTCTTGCGAGGAGCGTGCCGCCAACCGCAACGACATCTGGGAAGTCGGCTGGATTCGCTGCGCCGTAAGAACCATCACCGGATGAGGCAAGATAGGTTACGCCCCGGGTGTCAAAGTCGGATGGATCGAGAGCGCAACCGTAACAATAGAAACTGTTGCTGACGATGTGTGCGCCAAGCTTCACCGCCTCTTTTTCGGCCGCATCGAAGTTCTGGTTGGTGTTGGAGTTTGACTCGATGAGATAGATGGTGCAGTTTGGACAGCTAGCCGAGACCATCTCTACGTCCAGGTCGATTTCTAAACCCCAGCCGGGGTCACCCGCCGGATAGTTGCTCTGTTGGCCATCTTGATTGTATTTGGTGAAGTTTGCCGCGGGTAAACCGAAGTGCGAACGGTAGGCGGCGAGATCCGCAGCGACGTTTGGGTTGTCGTAGGCATCCACGATTGCGACGGTCTGTCCCAAACCTTTCGACGAGGAGGGTAGATTGTACGCAGCCTCGAGGTCGGCTGGCCCCCACCCGGCCACCTCCGGCTGAACTCCACGCTTGATGATCAAAACGCCGCACTGCGGGCGCTCCGGCGAATCCGGGCACGCTCGTGCCGCCGAATGCTCCGCCTGCCACTTCTGTACGGGTGCGTCGCTCGTGGTGGATTGGCCGGTCGTACTCGGTAGGCCGCCTCCGCACGCGGCGACCGCAACCGCAGTTGCAAAGCCCAAGAGAAAAGCGCGTAGACGCATCATTTCGAATCTTCCTTCCGTACCGGTGCTTTGCTTTAGTGAAGCGCTATGAGTTGCGGCTGGAGCAAACCCTTGGTGATCGTCGGTGCGGTGCGCCGGCCGTCGGCCAAATAGGTGGTCACACAGCCAAAACCACCCTTATTACCAGGGCCGCTTTGGTTGGAAACGTAGATCGTGCCACTCGGATCGACCGCGATGCCGACGGGAGTTCTTAGTCCGTTCGTGATCGTCGGCGTGGTCTGCGTTCCATCGGATTCATAGGTGGTTACGTAGCCGGTAGTCTTGGCTCCGCCACGGGTGTTCGTGACGTAAATTTTTCCGTGAGCGTCCACGGCGACTGAAGCGACAGCGTTTAACCCCGCGGTGATGGTCGGCGTCGTCTGCGAGCCGTCCGAATCGTATGTCGTGATCGAGTTCGTGTAGTAGTTTGCAACGTAGATTTTTCCATTGGCGTCGACCGCGATGCCGAAGGGACCGTCTATTCCGGCGGTGATCGTCGGCGTCGTTTGCGTCCCGTCGGGCTCGTACGTTGTAATCGAGCCGGTTCCGGTAGCCCCACCCAAAAAATTCACAACATAAATTTTGCCGCTCTTATTCGCAGCGATCCCTATAGGGTACGCGATCCCGGCGGTTATCGTCGGGCTGGTCTGCTTTCCGTCGGCGGTGTATGTGGTAACGTTGCCGCTAAAGTCGTTGGGATAAATGTTCGTGACGTAGATCTTGCTCGCTTTGCCGACTGCGACCCCGAATGGCCCGTTTATCCCGGCTGTAATGGTCAGCAGTCGCTGCCCCTCCGGGGTATAGCTCGTCACCCTGTCGCCGGCGAAGCTCGGGACGTAAATTTCGTCGCCCGACGAAGCACTGAGGCTCGCGATCGACGAGGGCAGAAGCGAGAGCGAGGCCGATGAGCTGCCTTGCGAACAGGCACTCAAGGCGAATGCGGCGCCGATGAGGGCCGCCGCCGGCGCTCCCCGGCGAAGGACCGATTGGCAAAACATGCGAGGTCTCCTTATCTGGCGTTGGGCTCGCCGAAGCAGCCGGGCCCGGTACTCTCAGCCTAAGAATCTAGCGCTCCCGAGCGTATCCAGCACGGTAAGACTATTTACCGTACGGGGCCGATCGATCGAGCGCGACGCCGTCTGCGCATTGTGTGCCGTTGCCGCTGCGCGCCCGTTTATAATAGATACTCACCCTTCTCTCAAGGACTGGAAGAGCAATCGGGTAGGCGGCCCAAAATAACTGTCGGACTCAGTGACGACCTCTACTCCACGGGAGCGATGCCATGGGCCGCTTAAGGCAACTGCCAAACGAGTACCGCCGCTGCCGCCGCCCGGCGGCGTTCCCGACCAATGGCGTAGGGCTATGGTATCGGCAAGCTCCGGGCGCCGCCAGTATCTAAAAGCGTAAGACGCGGATTAGCGCCGTGAATTTCGTTTTGCATAGCGCCGTTGAATCGAATGTCGACCAATGCTTGGCGACTACGGACCGCTTTCGGTACTCTGCGTCCAATTCGGCGGCATCGTACAGAAAACGGCCTGGCTTCAAAGCAAGGTATTGATTCAGATCCTGATCGACGGCGTCTCAACGCATGTCATCCTATTTGTTTTGTAAAGTACAGGCGCCATTTGATGCTGGCATCGAGTAGGGGCGCATTTCCTCATAATGATCTCGAAGATAGTTCAATATCCACCGCCGGCTTTCCGGGCCGCGGACACCGATCTTTACTGGCTCGCGCACCAACGCCGCGCGTTCTTCTAGCGTTGCATCTTCGACCTTTTCCTGGATTGCACGAAAACGCTTTTTGATCGTTGCCGTGGGGGTGTTCATCACACTCGCAATTCCTTCATCGGTGTGCCCATCGAGCGCGAGTGCTAGGGTGTCCTGCTCCGCACAACTGAAACCAAACCGCGGGCGTGAAAATGACAGAAAGATCAACGCCAGGCCCAGCCCTGCAGGCTTGATCAAGGCGTCTTGGCGCGTTGCCGTCCAGACCCACGGCGCCCTATCGGGCGGAATACCCGCATGCCGCAGCTGCTGCTCGGTGTAGCGTCGAGTGTGAAAGCCGAGCGCTTCGCCCATTTCCTTACCGTCGCGAGCGGAATCTTGCGCAAACACTTCGGCGGTGTACGTCCGAAGGTTCCATCCCGACAGATATTTGCGCACTAATTGGTAGGTAGCTGCCCGAGTCTTCTCATTGGATTCGCCGTGGCGTTCTTCGTATCCATGGTGCGCGAGCACGACGTTGACCGTGCCCATCGCGTTTGCATGCGCGGTTTCCAGGCGGCTTAAGAACGGATGTGCCCCGCGATCGAACTGCTCCACCATTGCGTGAGCAATCTTCGGTCGCGAAAGGCGGTGATAAGCATCCGCACTCTCGTTAGAGACAAATGCCGCCGTAAAGAAGTAGCGGACGTGCGAAACGAGCGACGCGTCGGCCAGTACCGCCATAACACCGTCCTTGGTAGTTATGATGTGGCGCCACATGTCGCGCAGCATGGTCAGATGTTCGGGATCGTACAGAAAGCGGTCTGTAGTCAGCGCCAAGCATTGGTCGAGATCCGATTCAACGGCGCTACGCAAAACGAAATTCACGGCGCTAATCCGCGTCTTACGCTTTTAGATACTGGCGGCGTCCGGAGCTTGCCGATACCATAGCCCTAGGCCATTCGTCGGGAACGCCGCGGGGCGCCGGCAGCGGCCGTACTCGTTTGGCAGTTGCCTTAAGCGGCTCATGGCATCGGTCCCGTGGATCAGAGGTCGTCACTTAGTACGACAGTTATTTGGCCCCCCTATCCAATTGCCTCTTCCAGTCATTGAGGAGAGAAGGGTGAGTATCTCACGCAATGCGCAGACGGCGTCGCGCTCGATTCATCGGCCCGTACGGTAAATAATCTTACCGCCCTCGATTTAGCACCGGGGACACTCTACTACAATTTCGGTTGCCCACGTTTCCCAAGTTCCACCGGAGAAGAATGAACATGCATTTTTCAAACGCGGCGAGATGCGCACTCGGCTCCTTATGGAGAGGCGAAAATCGAGATAAAGTTTCAAGGTTTGGTCGCTACGCGCTTGGTTTTTGCGCGGCTGCAATGCTCGCGGCGTGCGGCGGGGGAAGCGGCGGCCCGCTAAGCCCATCGCCTGCCAGAGTCGTGGCGGAGCGAACGCATGTGCGGTACAGCGTGCTCTACCGATTCAAAGGCGCTCCGGGGGACGGCTACATCCCGGTGGCCGGCCTCCTTAATGTCAAGGGCACGCTCTACGGCACGACCTTTTTGGGGGGCGCAAACAACGACGGAATCGTATTCTCGATCACGCCGTCCGGTGAGGAAACTGTTCTCTATAGTTTCAAAGGCGGCTCGGGAGACGGCGAAAATCCGTATGCGGGCCTCCTTAACGTCAACGGTACGCTCTACGGCACGACAGTATCTGGGGGCGCAAACGGCGACGGAACCGTCTTCAAGATCACAACGTCCGGTTCGGAAACCGTGCTCTATAGCTTCAAAGGCGGCTCGGGAGACGGCGAAGACCCGTATGCGGGTCTCCTTAACGTCAAGGGCACGCTCTACGGCACGACCGGTCTAGGGGGCACAAACGCCGACGGAACGGTGTTCTCGATCACGACGTCCGGTGCGGAAACTCTGCTCTACAGCTTCAAAGGCGGCTCGGCAGACGGCGAAGACCCGGATGCGGGACTCATCAACGTCAACGGCACGTTCTACGGCACGACTCAAAAAGGTGGCGCACACAGCGACGGAACCGTGTTCTCGATCACGCCGTCCGGCGCGGAAACTCTGCTCTACAGCTTCAAAGGCGGCTCGGGAGACGGCGAAGACCCGTATGCGGGCCTCCTTAACGTCAAGGGTACGCTCTACGGCACCACCCAATCTGGAGGCGCAAGCGACGACGGAACCGTCTTCAAAATCACAACGTCCGGTACGGAAACCGTGCTCTACAGCTTCAGAGGTTCGAGCGACGGCCAATACCCGTATGCGAGCCTCCTTAACCTCAAAGGCACGCTCTACGGCACGACCGGTCAAGGGGGAGGATCATACCGTGGCGGAACGGCCTTCGCCGTCACCACATCCGGCAAGGAGACCGTCCTCCATATTTTCGGCCCCGGCTCGGGAGACGGCGAAAACCCGAATGGCGGCCTCTTTAACGTTGAAGGCACGCTCTACGGCACGACCGAGGACGGGGGCGTGAGCAATCAAGGCACGGTCTTCTCGTTATCGCCGTAAGACGGCTACATGGTAGGCGTTCCTGGGCCGGTACGCCGGAAGCACACGACCTTCTCGGCCTCGTCACCTTCCAGTCATTAAGGAAAGAATTCAATCATGCGTATTTCTAACGTGACAGGCCACGCACTCAGCGCATGCGGAGCGCTTGCAGTGCTGGCCGGGTGTTCCGCCGGCGGTTCCCAAATGGGCATGCCGCTCTCGGGGCAAACTCCAGGTGCCAGCTCTGTGTTACTCCAGCGCGACGTCAGACTAGATCCCCGACTCACCAGTATTTTCGCCAGGGACAGGCGCGCCGGCGACCACACCGCAGATAGGCCTAGTTTCATGACCCCTAGCGCCGTCGGCAAGCCGCTGCTTTTCGTCGCGACGAGTGACGTCGTTGATATCTACTTACAACGGGGCAAGCAGAAAATGGTCGGGCAAATCACCGGTTTAGCGCCATCGGGCATTGCCACCGACGGGGCCGGGAATCTGTACGTCGCGAACGTTGGTTCTTCGGGAGCCGGTGCGATACCGGTCTATGCACCTCCCTATATGGGGTCTCCGACCTTGACGTTAGACGATTCGGGTTATCTGCCCCAGGGAGTCGCTGTTTCGTCGAACGGTACCGTCGGCGTCGCGAACATCGCCAATGCGAGCTTTGGCTACAATACAGGCAATGTCGTCATCTACGCGCCGCATTCGGCGATGCCGTGTGCGACAGTTACAAATTCTGCCTACGCCTATGGGATTTACGCTGCCTTTGATGGCAAAGGTAACTTGTTCGTTACTGGAGAGAACGCCAGCGGTGGAATCGTTCTCGGTGAGATCACTGGAGGTTGTGACGCCAAAAAAATGAGTATCCTTACGGCGACACCCACCACAGGATTACTTTTCGGCATCCAAGTGGAAAAGGCTGGCCGGATCGCCATCCTCGCTGAAGGTGGAAGCACCTATGACGACCTCGATGTTTTTAACGCTCCGAAGCACGGCTCGCTCGGAAGTCCCGTCTCTATCGTAGAGCTGGTTACCCCAGCTTATCCCATCGATTTTGCTTTTTCCGCATCGAACCACGACGTGTACACCGCCGAACAGGGCAGTGGTGGACTGGCGAATACGTTCGATTTTCCCGCGGGCGGTATGTTTAAGAAAAGCATTACCGTGGGGGGAGCTCCAGAAGGCGTGGCCGTTACGCCACCCTCCATGCCGTAAGCGAATTCGAGCATCGCTCTTACCTTTCGAGACTTGCAAAGAGGTCGAGCGCTCCGCACTCGGCCTCTTCTTTACTGTAAGACATTTAGGTAACTGCGTCTGAGAAAGCGCTAAATAGGGCGCCTGCTCCTCTAACGGCCGTCTAACGGATTACGCAACGTCATTACAGAGAACGTCGAGCCTGCCGAAGGTTCTGGCTGCTTCGTTAACGACGCGAACCGCAGCTTGTGGATCGGTTACGTCAAGCTCTACGGCCCGAACGCGTACACCGAAACGCTCGACTAGATCGTCGAGTTGCCGCGGGTTACGGGAAAGGCGCTGTCAGCCTCGATGGCAACAACGCTGCTTCTGCTTTCCGCTTCCGCTGCGAGCGCCGTCTGGGCTGCCTTCTCGGGCGAGCTGACGAACGTGAACGCCACCGACGCACCTTCCGCCGCAAGCCGCTTCACGATTGCCGCTCCGATGCCCCTAGAGCCGCCAAAAACGAGAGCGATCTTATTAACGAGCCGCCGAGCCTGGAGGGCCTCCGTCTGCATCATTTTTTCCTTAACCCGTCTACGGCGACTTCGGCGATCGCACGCAGTGAATTTGGAGTGGACCCAGCCCTCGCTGCGACCTTCAGACCGATAAGGGTCGCTTGCAAGAACCGTGCGGCAGCTCGAACATTGACAGAGGGCCGCACTTCGTTTTTTGCCTTTGCATTCCGCAAGGTATCCTCCAGCGCTGATTCCACTAAGCTGCCGGCCGACTTCCCCAGTTCCGAGACGTCGGGATCGCTGGTGCCGAAATCGCAAATTGCGCGTACGCCCATGCACCCCATTGCTCGCTGCGTCGGGGTTTCGCGTGCCACTGCTACAAGGAATTGCTCGATTGCCGACAGTGGCGAATCGGCGGTGCGCAAGATCTTGATCCGAGCTGCAACACTGTCGTCCTGATAGCGGCGGAGCGCTTCCAGATACAGCGCGCGCTTGCCGCCAAACGTATCGTAGAGGCTTTGGCGCCCGATCCCAATGGCATGTCGCAAATCGTCGGTGGACGTAGCGTCATAGCCTTTCGCCCAGAAAACCCGCTTTGCAGCGGCGAGGGCGGCCTCGCGATCAAACTCCTTCGGCCTTGCCACGGGGTAAGTCTAGCAGTTTTGGACAATGTTGTCCATAATCTACGGAAAAACAGGAACCCTGTGTCTACGTTCCCGTGTTCTCCAGCGGGTAGTTGAAGGCGCTTTCGATTCCCGCTGTCGCTGCCAAAGTGCGCGCCCCCAGCTTTGTGTAACCTTGACGCAGAGGCTCTAACCTCTAACGGCTAGAGCCTCATTCAAACGATTGGAGCGATAGGTTAGCGAACGAGGCGACATCCCTAGTACGCGCGGCGATAAGGGCTCCAATAGCGACGACGCGCCCAATATGGGCGATGCCCATATACGGCCGGATAGGGCGCGTACCCAGAACCTCCGCCAATGTAGCCGTAGCCAACCCCAAGGCCAACGCCATAACCATAGGGATAACCGTAGCCGTAGCGATAGGGGTAGGCAGCACCGTAACGATAGCCGTAGCCGTAGCGATAGGGGTAGCCGGCACCGTAACGATAGCCATAGCTCCGGTATCCAGTTCCGTGGTAGGGATTTCCCGGGAGCACCCGTCCCGTCGCTGCCGGTCGAGCGGTTCCAACGGCGACGCGAGCCGCCGATGCCGGCACCGCTGCACCGAGTAACGATCCTGCGCCCAGAACGCAGGCCAGTAAAACGTTATGTAATTTCATCGCGCTTATTTTACATCGTTTAGGCGTAAGCTCTCGTTAGTAATGGTTAGAAGCCTCTTCGAAAAAGATGAGAGGACCGGCTCGAGTGACGCACGCCTCGTCGTTCAGGGTCGAGGTAACTGCCAGTCGCCCTTCTAACGGCCATCTAATCGGATTCCGCAAAACTCGCCGGGATGCGAAGGGCTAGCCGGGACTCAGAAACGCGAAAACCTGTATAAGAAAGGACTCTTCGGTATTCGACGGGAGCGGCCGGGACCGCATCATCCTGAGCTTGTCGAAGGACGCGCGTTCGATTCCCATTGGAGCTAGCAAAAAAGGCGAGTTTTTATTGACTTTTTGAGCACGCCTGCTCAGTTGTGGCACCGGCGGTTTTTGGCGAGAGCCGACTTGGGCCAGCCATCGCACGTAAAATGCGCGAAGTGATTGCTGCCGGCTCGTGGCCGAGCGCTCGTGAGACCGTTTGTAAGTCGACCGCGGTGGCAAGTGCTAACGTTCCAACATTACGCGACCAAATGAGTGACGGAGATCGCGGAAACGCACGTGCGGAAGCTTCTTGTGTTCGACGAAACGATTTGCTCGGAGACCGCAACGGTCAGTTAGGTCGAGTCGGCCCGGTTGAGGGGTTCGCGGGTGGCGGGGCCGCGATTGATCGGCGCCACGCGCTCGGGCCGGAAGCCGACGCCGAAGATTCTCGCTAGCAGCACCGGGACGATTGGGATGGCGGCGAGCACGCGAACGAGCCAGTGCGCGTCGGTGAACGCATTTTCTGCCGAAAGGACGCGGTCGAAGATGCGGCGCTGGAGCATGACTTGCGTGCCTTGCGTCAGCCGCGTCGGAAGCTCGCGCCGCGCTTGTACGCGCGCCAGGTCACCCGCGGAAACGGCGCGACGGCGCAGCGGGATCGCCAACCGGTTGGCCGCGGCGACCGCATCCTGGATCGCAAGATTAAGGCCGACGCCGCCGACCGGCGACATCGCGTGGGCCGCATCGCCGATGCACAGCAGCCCTGGGCGATGCCAGTTGCGGAGACGGTCGACCTTGACCGCGAGCAGTTTGACGTCGTCCCAGCTGCGGAGCTCGCCGACGCGGCCGGCGAGGACTGGCATCGACGCGGCCAGCCTTTCGCGCAGCGCCTCCAAGCCGGCCGCGCGAACCGCATCGTAGCTATTTTTGCGGATGATGTATCCGCACTGGTAGTAGGTGCCGCAGTTGATCGCGACCAGGATGCATCCGGCGGCAACGTATGCGAGCAGGACAGTCGGATCGTTCGGAGCGCGCGAGATGCGCATCCAAAGGACGTCGAACGGAGCGCCGAGCTCGACCGAAGGCAGCCCCGAGCATCTGCGCAGCACCGAATGCCGCCCGTCGGCGGCCACGACCAGCTCTGCGTCGATTGCCAACATACCGTGCGCCGTCTTCGCCCGAATGCCGGTAATGCGCGTGCCCGACCGAACTAGTTCGGTCGCTTCGGCATTCATTTCGAGCCGAAACCCGGCAAGCGGGCGAGCGCGTTCCGCGAGAAAGTTCAGGAAATCCCACTGCGGCATGATTGCGATGAACTTGCACCGGCCGGGGACGTGGCGGAAGTCGGCAGCGCGCATGAGTCGCGGTCCGACCATGCCGTGGAACTGGCGCAACTTCGCGTGCGGGATCCTCAAGAAGTCATCGAGGAGCCCGAGTTCATCGAGCACCTGCAACGTTGACGGATGCACCGTGTCGCCCCGAAAGTCGCGGTGAAAATCGCCGTGTTTCTCGACGACGACGACTTCGACACCGGCGCGGGCCAAAAGATATCCGAGCATGAGCCCGGCGGGGCCGCCGCCGGCGATGCAGCAATCCGTCTTGATTCGTTGCTCGCCGGCTCGCAGCGCCGGCGTAACCGCGTCTTTGTGATCAGAATTCATGGCTCAGTGCGCATACTCCCCGTCGGAGCGTTGCGCAAATTGCTGAGAAAAACCTGAAGCACGTTCGATTTCATCCTTCTTTCACAAAGTCGTGTTACGTCACTCGGTGTGAGCATCTCGCGAATCCCCGCCGGGTTGCGCCCGCTCCGAATTGCAACACTGGCTCTGTGCGTGACGATGGCGGCGGCGTCGCCGGCCGCCGGCCGCGTTCGCCCAGTCGACGTTCAGCAATCGAAAATGACGGTCCACGTTTCCAAGCACGGGATATTCGGATTTCTCGGCGAGGATCACGATATCGACGCGCCGATTTCGAGCGGCTCCTACGACGGCGACAGCCAAACGGTGGACATCACCGTCGATGCCGCCAAGTTGCGCGTACTCGATCCGAAGCTGTCGCCCCAGAAGCGCAACGACGTTCAGACCAACATGCTCGGTCCGGAAGTCCTCGACGTCGTGCGCTATCCGACGATCCGGTTCACCTCGAACCGGGCTGAGGTCGCGGGTGCGAGTCGCTCCACGATCCAGGGCGAGCTGATGCTGCACGGGCAGACGCATCCGGTCACGCTGCAAGTGGCCAAGATCGACGAAAAGCACTTCGCGGGCTCGGCCAGCATCCGCCAGACGGCATTCGGGATCACGCCGATTCGTATCGCCGGCGGCACGGTTTCCGTAAACGATGAGGTGAACGTCGACTTCGAGATCGTGCTGACGCCGTAACGGCACGCCCCCAAGAGTGATTCGCAATGTGTTCAGTGATTTTTCACCCTTGTAGCCATGCTAAGCAAAAGAGAAGCGCTGATTCGCATTCTGATTCGCCCGTTGGCGCTACCTCATGTGGTTGGGCGCCTTCTCGCTCGTTACGTGGCCGTCACTTCCTCGAGTTGATGTAGCAACGTCTCCCATTGCATGACACGCTCCCGACTGCGCATTTTTAGTCCAGCGAGCTCTTCGTTCAACGCCCGGGATCCGGCCGCGTCGGTATAAATCTCGGGCGACTCGAAGAGAAGCTCGATCTCATTGACGCGCGCATCGAGGCCTCCGATTTCTCGTTCGATTCGCTCGATCTTCCCCATTAGCTGCGAGCGTACGCGTAACGGCGTTTGACGCGACGCCTTGAGACGCAAGGTCGACTCTTCGACCGCGCGATCAATCGCGACTTTGTCGCGTTCGCGCTGGGCCGCCTCGTACACATCGTAACTACCGTCGACGAGTCCCCACGCGCCCCGTTCAAGCCACAATACGCGATCGCACAAGCGCGACAGAAGATAGCGATCGTGCGAGACGACGACGATCGTTCCTTCGTAGTCGCATAAGACGCTTTCGAGGGCTTCGCGGCTGTCGATATCGAGATCGTTGGTCGGCTCGTCGAGCAGCAAGATGTCGGCCGCGCGCGCCATCAGTCGTGCCAGCATGATACGGCGCCGCTCGCCGCC
Organism: Candidatus Acidiferrales bacterium; assembly: GCA_035484815.1. Taxonomy (GTDB): domain Bacteria; phylum Vulcanimicrobiota; class Vulcanimicrobiia; order Vulcanimicrobiales; family Vulcanimicrobiaceae; genus Cybelea. The sequence goes on along the minus strand of DATHOO010000006.1, from coordinate 7,223 downwards.
GGAAAAATCGCGCACGGCTTTGTCGGCGGCATCGCCGCTAATCCGCATGCGGCCGAGCAGTCCGCGCGCGTCCTGCGGGGTCAGCACAGCGCCGTCCAGCACCGCTGCGAGCGCGCTCTCCTGGACATCGAGTTGATCGTGCGAATTCTGGGCAAAGTACGCGACTTGCGCCGCGGGATTGAACACAACCGATCCGGAATCCGGCTGCGTTGCGCCGGTGAGTATCTTCAGAAGCGTCGACTTTCCGGAGCCGTTTGGACCGACGATGCCGAGGCGCTCTCCGCGCTCGACGTCGATCGCTAGTCGGCTGAAGAGCTGTTGATCGTACGCTTTGCTCAAACCCCGGACTTCGAAGGCGAACCCGCTGCCGGCGCGCCGCGACGGGCGCAGGCGGACAGCAATCTGGCGTTCGGGAGCCGCGGGGGACGGCGTTCGGGTTGTCGCTTCGATGCGCGCCAGCTGCTTCTCGCGACTGCGCACTTGGCTGTAATCGGAGGAGGTGTGCGTCGCTCGCAGGCCGGCGATCGTTCTGCGCCGCTTGTCGCGCTCGGCAACGAAGGTTTCGTACTCGCGCCGCTCCGCCTCAAGCCGCACTTCTTTCGCTGCGACGTACGCAGTGTATGCGGGCCGTTCGGGTGCATAGGCGTGGAAGCGCCCTCGCTCGATCTCCCAGATGCGCGTAGCGATCCGGTCGAGAAAGTAGCGGTCGTGCGAAACGACGATGTAACCGCGGGGATCGTTGGAGACGAACGATTCGAGCCAGCGGATCGTCGCGACGTCGAGATGGTTAGTCGGTTCGTCGAGAATCAGGTAGTCGGGCTCGTCGATCAGCACGTGCGTCAATGCTACTTTGGCCCGCTGGCCGCCCGAAAACGAGCGTAGCGGGCGATCGTATTCCGTTGGCGCGAAGCCGAAGGCGGAGAGCATGGTGCGCAGCACTTTGTTGCGCACGCCCGACTCTTCGTGCGTCGCTCTCGCCAGCGCAGCGTCGACGAGGTCCTGCAGCGTCGACTCGGTCTCGTCGGCAACGCCCTGAGCGAGATACCCGAGCCTCAAGTCTTTTGCCCGTACGACGGTACCGCCGAATGGCTGCTCGACGCCGGCGAGAAGACGCAAGAGCGAGGACTTCCCCGCGCCGTTGGGGCCTACGAGACCGATGTGTTCGCCGTGGTTGAAAGCTCCACTAAGACTCGAGAATACTTCGCGCGCCCCATAGTGACATTCGAGATCGTAAAACCGCAACAATTCCACGCCGAACCGTACATTTGCGCGAGCCTAGCCCGCAGGCCTTCGCGGCTGAAGCTCAACCCGACGGACGGTCAGGTTCGCTCTACGCCCGAGGTGGGATTGGGTGTAGGTTCGTCTCACTCACGGGATGAGCAGCACTTTACCGATGCCGCCCTTCGTGAACGTGGCCTGTGCGGCGCCCGCGTTCTTAAGCTCCTCGCGTCGGCCGATCGGGATCGTCATCTTACCGGCGTTTACGGCATCGGCGATGAAGGCGATGCCCGCTCGGTCTTGCTTTGAGCGGAACGGGACGACGCGCACCTTCGGATAGTCTTTGGTGCCGTCAGGCGCTCCCGTCACCGATACAAACGTCCCGCCGTCCTTGACCTTAGCGAGTAGATCCGTCGCTGGTTTCCCACGAAGCATGTTCGCCACGATGTCGACTTGCGGGAGTGCCGCGAAGGCACCTGGGTCGTCGAGAGCGATCGTTTCGTCCGCGCCGATGCTATCCGCCTGATCGAGTTGAAAGCGCTGCACGCCCGCAATTACGTGCGCGCCCGATACCTTCGCCATGTAGACGGCACAACGACCGACGGCGCCTGCCGCGCCGGAGACCAACAACGTCTGGCCGGGCCGCAACCCGCTTGCAACGGAGATCATTTGGCTGCCCGTTACGCCTACAAGCGGAATCGCGGCCGCGTCTACCAGGTCCATGGTCGCCGGCACCTTGGCAAACAGAGTCGCTTTGTCGGCGACTAATTCAGCGTACGTGTGGTACGACCAACCGCAGACACGCTCGCCGCCCTTGAGGTCGGTAACGCCCTCGCCCGTCGCGACCACCGTTCCCGACACGTCCAGGCCGATGATCGCCGGAAAGTGCATCGGCCACTGATCCTTCAAGACGCCGTTGCGCTCGAGCATGTCTTCCGGGTTGATGCCGATCCCGGCCACCTTGACGAGGATGTCGCCTACGCCCACCTGCGGATCCGGCATGTCTTGATATTTCATTACCTCCGGGCCGCCGTACGCGCTCACAACCGAAGCTTTCATGTATCGTTTAGATGAAACGGGCGTGTGACTGTTGAGCTATCCATAAGGGACCCCAGATTTGCTTTGCCCGACCTCGATGATGTAACCGTCTGGATCGCGGATGTAGCAGCGCGTCTCACCATACTTGTCCAGAGGTTCGGTGAGAAACGTCGCTCCCCGACTCTTCCATAACTTGTAGCACGCTTGAATATCTGCTACACGGATATTCATGAAGCTACTGATCTCATTGGGGTCAGGAGGGGGTCGGAGCGTCACCGTTGGTTTGTCGGGCGTCGGACCGCCGCCAACGTTGATTATGAGCCACGTGTTTGCGATCTTGATGTACGGTGGTGCGTTTCCATCGCCCATGCTCACAACTTCCCCGCCGAAGACCGTTTTGTAGAATTCAGCGGATCGCTCGAGGTCGGCTACCGTGAGAAAATGAGCGACGGTAAACCCCTCGTGCGGTGGCATCTGATAGCTTGTCTGATCCACTTGTACTTCGTCCATTGATCTCTCCAATTGCAGTTATAGTTTAATGGGAGGCACGATAGACTCGACGGTTACGCTCGTCGATCGACGGTATAAGGAAAAGAGAAAGCGCGAAGATCGAAAGCCGTTTTATCATGAGGTCCTGACGGATCGGAACGTTGCGCGAACGTCTTCGGAGAAGAGTTGGGGCTGTTCCCAGGCGGCAAAGTGGCCGCCCACTTCGTGTTTCTTGTAAAACACTAGTTTCGGATATGCTTTCTCCGCCCAGCTCCGCGGTGCCGTATAGATCTCGTGCGGAAAGGCGCTCACGCCGACCGGAATAGTAACGCCCACGACGTTAAAGAAGCCGAGCTTATTTTCCCAATAGAGGCGCGCCGAGGAAATTGCCGTCTTTGTTAGCCAGTACATGGTGATGTTGTCCAGCACGTCGTCGCGTGAAAGGCCACCGGGATGCCCGAAGAAGGCCGGCGCAATCATTTCGTAGCTGTCTTTATCGTGATCCAGAATCCAGGCCGCAAGGCCAACCGGCGAGTCCATCAATCCGTAGAGCGTCTCCGGCCGGTTCGACATCTCGACGGCGTACCCGAGGTGATGCGTGTAAAAATCAGCTAGCTGCCGATACGCTTGCAGCTCATCGCCCGCAAGCCCGGCGGGGGGCGGAGCGTTGGCAATTGCCTTCGCTAAGGTGTCGGCGGGAACGGTGCCGGGCATGTTGCTGTGAATACCCAGCACGTTCTCTGGTGCGAACAAAGCTAGCTGTTGCGTGATGGACGCGCCCCAATCGCCCCCTTGCGCAACGAATTGGTTGTATCCGAGACGCTTCATCAGCGCGACCCAGGCTTTTGCAATGCGGATGGGATCCCAGCCCAGCGTCGTTGGCTCGGGTGAATACCCATAGCCCGGTATAGAGGGAATCACGAGATGGAACGCATCCGACGCGCTGGCACCGTGTGCCGTAGGATCGGTCAGCGGACCGATAACTTTCATCTGCTCGATAATCGAGCCAGGCCAGCCATGTGTGATGATGAGCGGCAGCGCATTTTCGTGCTTCGAGCGGACGTGGATAAATTGAATGTCCTGTCCATCGATCTCGGTGACGAACTGCGGTATCGCGTTCAGCCGAGCCTCAACCTTTCGCCAGTCGTACTCAGTCGCCCAATAGCTTGCCAGTGCCTGCATCGTCGCCAGTTGCACGCCTTGCGACTGATCCGCGACGAGCTCTTTTGTTGGCCACCGCATTGCCTTGACACGGCGGCGCAAATCGTCAAGTTCCGACTCCGGAACGTTCACGTGAGGAAATGGGCGAACAGCGGCCGTACCGCTGCCCGTTTGTTGTGCAATTGTCGTCATCGGTGAACTCCCTTCAGTAGGGCTCTTCGTCCCCTTTGGGTTAGCGCACGCAACAAGCGACAAGTATGCTCCAGAGAAACCTGTCGCCGCCATGCCAACGAAGTAACGCCGTTCCATTTTGAATAAGAACTCCGAGCGTATTCAGCGAAATAGTTGAGGCTCGCGCGAACCTCTGTCACCAGAGTAAAGCAAAAAATAACCATGCTCGCACTTTGTTGCTTTGTCAAGTAAGCGAGCTATCGGACGTGCGAAAGCCAGCTTGAGGCTCCGATTTTCTTGGACGAACTACGCCGATTAACTAATCTTAAGGCTCCCACCGCGCGAAGCTCGCTAAGTAACGGGACCCTGATTCGCGCGTTCGATTACCGTTGGCGCTAGAAAGAAACGAGTTGCGCCAACGCTTGCGTGGCCGCACGGGAGTGGGGGCTGGCTGCGAGCTCGGCCTCTAGCGCGCCTTTGGCCACGCTGGTGTTGCCGATTTTCATCGCCAGTTCGGCCAATGCCATATGCGGCGAATAGTAATAGAGGGTTGGCATTTCGACGCCGCCGGCCAGCCAATCGCCGTGCGTTGCGTCGCTCGAAGCCGCCGTCAATAACTGCAGTGCTTGCGCGTTGTTGTGCTCGTCGAGTGAGATCTGGGCCTGAACCGTCAGGCGCATTGCATTTTCGATCGCGACTTTCGAAGGGGACGCCGCCGGCGCGGCGGGCATGTCGATGAGCGCCGCTTGCGCTTTCGAGACCTCGCCGAGTTTCGCAAAGGCTAGGGCCCGAGCAAACGGTATCGTGGGATCGCCGCCCTTCACGTAAGGAACGTCGGGCACGGCTTGCCACTCCCCCGCGGCGACCAGCGCCCGGGCGATCAGCGACGGAATATCCGCGCGCCGCGCGACGGCGACGGCATCGCTCGCGTGGCCCGTTTGGACCAACGCATAGAGCAAGAACGCGACGTTATGGCCGTGATAGTAGCGTGGTGCGCTATAAAATCCCGGATGACAGCAATCGATTGCAGCGTAATCCATGGCGACTGATCGTCGGCCGACGTCGAGGGCGTTCGCGTACATGCCGACGTCGAAGAAGGTGTGGCCGGGCATGTGCGTGAGGTGCGAATCTTCGGGGGGAAGAGTAAAGGCGGCGAGTTGCGTCGCAGCGGCGACTGCCGCGTTCGACTGATTCGCGATCTGGGCCGCGTGAATGTAAAAGTGCAGGAGCCCGACGTGCTTTGGAAACCTTGCGAGACTCGATTGAAAGTAGGGAAGCAATGCCGCGATGGTTTTCACGTAGACTGCGCGTTGCGTGACCGTCCAGCCTTCCCGGTTTTCGCTGAGATCTCCAACGGCGACGTAGAGCGCGGCTTCCGCGCCGAGCGCAGCAGCATCAGGGTCGTCAGAGTACGCTTCGGCGATGCGCCGCAAAGCGTCGCGATAGTTAACAAGCAACGCTGCCGGCGTGGCCTTCGTCTTGTCGTTGAATCGCGCGGCGGCTGCATCGATAAAGAGGTGGTCTTCCGCGGAAGCGTTGCCTTCGAGCGACTTTGCGCGCACGATCGCGGAGCGGGCCTGATTGTTGCGGTCATCAGTCGCCGGAACGTTTAAATTGGGGGCGTTGCTGAGCGCGATGCCCCACCACGCCATCGCCATCTTCGGATCGAGATCCGCTGCGGTGTAGAATTCGTGGTTAGCTGCTTCTGGGTTATACGCATAATAGTCCAGCAGGCCGCGGTCGAACGCCGCTTGGGCAGCGGCATTGGAAGAAACGGCATGGTGAATGATCGGCGCCGGCTGGGGAGCCTCGGCCGCTTCCTGCTGCGCGATAGCAACGGTAGGCGCGCAGAGGAAAAAAGCCAACAACAGGCCGGTCTTCATTGAAGAAGCCCCCTTTCTTACCCTGGAGCGTTTCTTTTAGGGCTTAGCCCTCCCTTCACGTGCGCCCGCTCGCACTGCTCGTGCAGGGGGGCGCGGTCGCTCTCGGCGTAGAGTCTTGCGATGTTCCGCGCTCGCAGGGCGCTGTGCGTGCTCTTCACTTTCGCTCTGGCATGCAGTCAATTCGCGTCCGCCGCCGTCGCTCTGCCGTCGCCGGCTTCGACGATGCATGAAACGACGGCTCAGGGTGCATCGTTTGCAGTCGCGACGGATCACTACTTGGCGTCGCAGACTGGCGCCCGCGTGCTGCGCGACGGCGGCACTGCGGTCGATGCCGCGATTGCGATCGCATACGCGCTGGCGGTGACGTTTCCCGTCGCCGGGAACCTCGGCGGCGGCGGCTTCATGCTCATCCATTTCAAGGACGGCAGCTCGCATTTCATCGACTTCCGCGAAACCGCGCCCGCGGCGGCGTATGCGGATATGTACCTCGATGCTCACGGACGGCCCGACTCCAACCGGAGCACGATCGGGCCGTTGTCGGCCGGCGTTCCAGGAACCGTGGCGGGCTTGGAATACGCTCGCGAGCACTTCGGAACGCTTTCCCGTGCCGCGCTCATCGCCCCGGCAATCGCGTACGCGCGAGGCTTCCGAATCGATGAGGCCGATGCGCGGCTGTTTGCAGACGAACGCAACTGGCTCGCGCAATTTCCGTCGACGAAGGCCGTTTTTCTTCGCGACGGCAAGCCGTTGCGCGAAGGCCAAATATTGCGCCAGCCGGATCTCGAGCAAACCTTGCGCGCGATCTCGGAACGCGGGGTCGACGGATTCTACCGGGGCCCGGTGGCGCGTGCGCTCGTGGCTTCGGCGAAAGATTCCGGCGGCGTCATCACGCTCGCTGATTTGGCGGGCTATCGCGCCGTCGAGCGCACGCCGCTGACATGCGCGCGTGGCGCCGATACGATCGTAACGTCACCGCCCCCGAGTTCGGGCGGCGTCGCCATCTGCGAAATTCTCGGTATCGTCGGTCCCGCGGACGGCGCCTTGCGCGATGCGGCAAACGCGCATCTGGAGATCGAGGCCGAGCGGCGCGCGTTTGCCGATCGGAATACTGCCTTGGGCGATCCGGATTTCGTGCACGCGCCCGTCGTGCAGCTGTTGAATCCAGCCTATCTCGCGCGGCAACGAGCGTCGATTACGCCGACATCCGCGACGCCTTCGTCGGAAATACCCGGATTCGGCGGCCACGAGGGACACGACACAACG
>DATHOO010000005.1:0-8366 GCA_035484815.1 Candidatus Acidiferrales bacterium | reverse complement strand
TCGTGCCTTGGCGAAAATGAAGCACGGCGGCGAAGATCTTCGTGGGTACGCTGTAGAGCAGATCGGTACCGATCACTAGCGTGGGCTTTACGCCCAGCAGCAGAATCAGGACCGGCGCTAAGATCGCGCTGCCGCCCACGCCGGAAAGTCCGACGAAGATGCCCACGATCAGGCCGGCAAGCGTCAATCGCAGATCCATGCTATTGGCCTACATTCGCATTGACGGTGCTATCGCTCCCCTCGGCGAAGGCGAGCCGACGCATGAAGGGCATCATCCTAGCCGGGGGACTCGGTTCGCGCCTACGGCCGCTGACCAAAGTCACGAACAAGCATCTGCTGCCGGTATACGACAAGCCGATGATTTACTATCCCCTCGAGACGCTGTGCCGAGCCAGGATCAGCGAAATCATGATCGTCACCGGCGGCAACTCTGCGGGTGATTTTCTTCGGCTGTTAGGCAACGGCGCCGAGTTCGGGCTCGACGACATCTACTACACCTATCAAGAGGGCGAACGCGGAATCGCCGACGCGCTCCGGCTCTGCGAACACTTCGCCGAAGGAGAGCGCATTGTGGTCGTGCTGGGCGACAACATCCTCGAAGACGATCTCTCACGGTACGTCGGCAAGTTTCGGGAACAACCTTCCGGCGCTCGCATCCTCTTGAAGGAGGTCGACGACCCGCAGCGCTTCGGCGTACCGGTTTTTAACGGCGAGCATATCGTCGCCATTGAAGAGAAGCCCGTGCAGCCCAAGAGCCGCTATGCCGTGACCGGCGTCTACATGTTCGATTCGCGGGTCTTCGATTTCATCCGCGGGCTGACGCCGTCGCAGCGCGGCGAGCTCGAAATCGCCGACGTGCACAACCGTTACATTCACGACGGCGACCTCTGCTACGACCTGCTCGAGGGCTGGTGGAGCGACGCGGGAACGTTTGAGAGTCTCTTTCGAGCGACCCAACTTGTCGCGCGTCAGCGCGCGGGCGAGTTGCGAAGGCCCTAGGAGCCGGCGCTAGCCTTTCGCGTGGTGCAAAATCGGAAGTAGTGCGAGCGCGACCACGAACAGAACGCCGGCCAGCGCACCGCGGAACAATCGCTCCGGCAACCGTGTGACAAAGTGCGTCCCGATGAACACGCCCGGAATCGAACCCACCAACAAAGAGGCCGAGATCGCGGGGTTGACGTCGCCGATTTTCAAGTGCCCTAAGAGCGACGGTACCAGCACCACGACGGCGAATGCAAGGTCCGTCCCGACAAGCCGCCGCAGTGCTACGCTCGGTACGATAACCAGTAACAACGGCAGCGTCAAAGAGCCGGCTCCGATAGACGTAATGCTGACGCAGACGCCCACGAAGAGGCCGAGCACCGCCAACTGAACGGTCGGCAAATTCGTCGGCTCGCCTACCGGTTTATCACGCGCGAGCTTCCGATTGAACACAATCCCGGCGGCGGAAATCAGCAGCGCAATTGCGACAGCGATCCGCAGCACCTGCTCGAGCTGTTTGATATCGAGATGGCGATGAAGGTAGGCGCTAATGATGACGCCGATAATCGCTCCGGGCACGCCTCCAATGGAGAGGCGCCACAACACCGACCACTGCACCGTTCGTTTTTGCATGTGCGTCAGCATCGCGACTATTTTCGTGCCCAGCGCAAAGAGCAGGTCCGAGCCGATCGCGGTGTCGGTCCCGACGCCGAGAAAAATCAGCAGCGGCGTCGTGATTGCGCCGGCGCCGACGCCGCTATACGACATGCAGACACCGACGATGAAGCCGACAAGAACGAAGCTCCAATTAATGTGCATTAGGCGAGTCTTACCCCGATGTGCGAGAGAGAACCCTAGTCAATATTCGACGCCCCCCGGCCGCGTTCCCATGGATCACGAAACAAACTTTCGAACGCTCGGCTGGCTGATGTGCGAGCCGATCGCCGAGGCTCCTTTCATTCGCGGTCCGCATCGCCGGTTATATCTCTTTGGGCAACTGGATTTCCTACCGGCGTAAGCGCGCCGGAAGACATGGCCTCGCCGTCACCACGGTGGATTTCCGCGAAGATCTCCAAGCGATGCACGGGCACATCGCGAGGTGCGTCGATTCCAAGTTTAACCTGATCGCGGTCGACGTCCACGACAATGATGCGAATGTCGCTACCGATCATAATCGACTGATTAGCCTTGCGGCTGAGCACAAGCATAAAGTGCCCTCCTTGGCGGGCTCGAGCGCCAAAACGCGAGGTTCTTCGGCTAGGGTTCCGCTGCCTTCGCATGCAAAGGCAAAAGTTGAAGGGAGTTGACCGTGGTCAAAGATATTGCGTTCTTCGCTTATTCGGTACGCGACGTACCGCGTGCGCGAACGTTTTACACCGAAGTCCTCGGACTCCAACCGGGTGATTCCTTTGGTGACCATTGGATCGAGTTCGACGTTGGAAATGTGACCTTCGGTATCGGTAACGGCGAGTCGCTTGGATACGAGCCCGGCGCATCGACGGGCGCGGCTTTCGAAGTGGACGACGTTCATGCAATGCGCGAACGGTTGCGCGCCGCCGGGGCCGAAGTGAGCGAGGTGCATGAGTTTCCAGCGTGTATGACGTGCTTTGCCAGCGACCCCGAAGGCAATCGTTTTGCGATCCATCAGCGGCGCTCGCCGGCCCCCGAAAACGTGGCTTAGGCGGTTTACCTAAGCCACGTTCGGAGCGTTAAATTATGCCGACGCCGTTTCGCGCGAGGCTTCGATCAGGATCGCGGCGACTTCGGGACGCGAGAACTCCGGCGGCGGTAACTGCCCGTCGCGCAGCATCGCACGCACCTGCGTGCCGCTGAGGGTTACATGGCTCTCGGGATCGTGGCTGCAAGTCTTGCGTGAAGCCATCCCTTGACAGCGGCGGCAGTAGAAGCTGTTTTCGAACTTGAGCGGCGTGATGCCCAACTCTGCCGGCGTGAACTCGTCGAAGACCTTCTGCGCGTCGTACGTTCCGTAGTAGCTTCCCACCCCGGCATGATCGCGGCCCACGATGAAGTGTGTGCAGCCGTGGTTCTTGCGCATGATCGCGTGGAAAATCGCTTCGCGAGGGCCTGCATATCGCATCGCTGCGGGCAGCGTGCTGAGCAGCACGCGATCGGCCGGATAGTAGTTGTCCAGCAAGGCGCGATAGCAGCGCATACGTACGTCCGCGGGAATGTCGTCGCTTTTGGTTTCGCCGACCAGGGGATGCAGCAGCAACCCGTCGACCGTCTCGAGCGCGCACTTCTGGATGTACTCGTGCGCACGATGCACCGGGTTACGCGTTTGAAATCCGACGATCGTCTTCCAGCCGCGACGTTCGAACTCGGCGCGCGTCTCGGCGGGAGAAAGACTCTCGGGATCCCGTTGTGCCGGAAGCACCGAAACCGGGCCGCCGATCAGCACGTCTTTGCGCGCGTAGAGCGCCGCAACACCCGGGTGCGCTTCGTCTTCGGTGCGATAGACGTGTCGCGCTTCGTTTTTCTTGTCGTACTCAAAGACGTCTTCAACGTCAATGATGCCGCGAAGGCGGCCCTCGCCGTCGTAGAGCGCCGCCCGGGTACCCGGGGTCGGTGCCTCTTCGCGGTCGACCGCGAGAACGACCGGAATGCTCCACGGCAAGCCATTGGCCAGCCGCATCGTCGTGACGACCGGTTCGTAGTCGCGGTGCGTCATGAAGCCGGTCAGGGGACTCAACGCGCCGTTGCCGATCAAGCCGAGATCGTTCAACTCGCGTCCTGTAAGCGTCAGCCTCCGAAGACCCTGCGCCGCGTCACGCAGCTCTTGTTCGGCCTGCGCGGAATCGGCGATTCGATTGATCAGGGTTCCACCATGCGGTGCAATCATAGCGCCGCCTTCGCGTCGGCCTGCAGATAGCCGCGCTTCCCGAGCTCGGTGAGGATCTTGGAAACACTCTCCTCGACCGCTTCGCGCTCGCTATCCACCGTCACGTCGGGATTTTCCGGCGCCTCGTACGGGTCGGAGACGCCGGTGAAGTGCTGCACTTCGCCGGCAAGCGCCTTTTTATATAAGCCCTTGACGTCGCGACGGACGAGCTCGTCGAGCGAGCAACGGACGTAAACTTCTACGAAACGACCATCGCCGATGCGCTGGCGCGCCTCGGCTCGCGCCTGCGCGTACGGCGAGATTGCCGCAGTGATGACGGCAGCTCCATGCCGCACGAGCAACGATGCGACAAACGAAATGCGGCCGATGTTGATGTCGCGGTCTTCGCGACTGAATCCAAGCCCTTTTGAGAGATGGGTACGGACCTCGTCGCCGTCGAGAACTTCGACGCTACAACCGCGAGCGCTTAGCTCGGGTGCGAGCCGTTCCGCGATCGTGCTTTTGCCCGCGCCGGAGAGTCCGGTAAGCCACACGGTGAATCCCTGATTCAACTGGAGTTCCTTTCTGGGAGGCTAATTTGAAGGGGCACCCATCACTCAACCACGGGACTTTAAAGGAGGACGTCCCCTGATGGGCCGGTTCTTCGCCTCCAGATTGTTGATTCCCGGCAACTTTCCGCCCCGTTGCCCCTAAGTCGCCTTCAGCGAAAACTGCGCGGCGTGCAGCCGGGCGTACGCCCCGCCGCGCGCCAACAACTCCTCGTGCGTACCGATCTCGACCACGCGGCCGGCCTCGATAAAGAGGAGCTTATTCGCCCGTCGCACGGTTGAGAGGCGATGCGCGATGATGAGGGTCGTGCGCCCAGGCAGCAGCCGGTCGAGAGCTTCCTCGATCATCGCTTCCGAGTGGCTGTCGAGCGCGCTGGTCGCTTCGTCGAGGATTAATATCCGGGGATCCCGCAAGACCGCGCGCGCAATCGCGATCCGCTGACGCTCGCCGCCTGAAAGTCGAATGCCGCGCTCGCCGACTTGCGTGGCATAACCGTCCGGAAAGCCTCGGACGTATTCGTCGACGTTGGCGTCGCTCGCCGCCCGGCGGACTTCCTCGTCGGTCGCCTCGATGCGGCCGTAACGGATGTTCTCCAGAATCGAGCCCCGGAAGAGTTGAACGTCTTGCGGCACGATGGCGATCGCGCGACGCAAATCGGCGAGCCGAACCCCGGCGATGTCGATCCCGTCGATGCGGACGCTGCCTTCCTGCGGCACGTAGAAACGCGGTACCAGGTTCACGATCGTGGTCTTGCCGGCGCCCGACGGCCCGACCAGCGCGACGATTTCACCCGCTTCAATCGCCGCGGTCACGTGCCGCAGCGCGGGCGGTTCGTCGCTCTTGTAGCGGAAGGTGACGTCGCAGTATTCGATCCTTCCGCGCACGGTTGGCAACGGCACCGCGCCCGGCGGATCGCGCACTTCTATCGGCAAGTCGAGCAACTCGAAGACGCGCCCAGCACCGACGATGGCCTTGCTGATGTCGCCGAAGAAGGCCGCCACCCGGTTCATCGGATTCATCAGGTTGACGAGCAGCCCCCAATACATAAAGACCTTCCCGGTGTCGAGCCGTCCGACCAAGACTTCTCGCACCGAGTACCACATGATGGCCACGACGGCTGCCACCATAATCGTCGAAATGACGAGGGGTTGCGTTTGAATGAACTGCGTGAGCTTCATGTAAGCGCCGAAGAAATCGTCGTTTCGGTTTTGAAAGCGCGTGACTTCGAACTCTTCGCGTCCGAAGGATTTGACGACGCGGTGACCTTGCAATACTTCCGACAGATTCGACGTAAGGTCCGCGATGCGCTGTTGTGCGCGCTGCGTGCTCGCCGAGATCAGGCGCTGGAACTTCGAGACCGCGAACGAAAGGATCGGAGCAACGAGTACGAGCGAGAGCGTTAGCAACCAATCGAGATAGATCATCGTCGCAAATGACGAAATGAACGTGGCAAGCGCGACGACGAGTTGCGGCACCGAAACGCTCACGGCATCGATCATCATCTGGAGATCGGTGGCAAACCGCGCGATGAGCTCGCCGGGTCGCCACTTGTCAAACTCCCCAAGCGGCAAGTTCAGCAAACGTTCAAAGAGGCGCACGCGCAGGCGCGCAACCAGACGCTGGCCGCTCCAGGCCGTTAGGTAGGTCTGCCCGTAAATAGCTGCGTTGGCGAGCACCAGGGCCACCGCCGTGAGGCCGAGCGACAAGTACAGCGCCCGCAGGTCGGCTGCGTGACCGTGTGGCGGGACAAGCACCTGATTGATGATGATTCGAAAGGACAGCGGGGGTACGATAGAAAGTATTCCGGCGAGGATGCCCAAGCACATCGCGACCGCGAGACGCGGATAGTACGGGCTCGCCTCTCGGGCCAAGCGGACCAGAATCGAGCGACGGCTCATCGGCGGCACGGTCTTGCCGTCACACCGGGATGAAACCTCCCGTAGCGCGCTTCGGTACGTGAAGGTGGCAAACGCAAATGGAGGATTCGGAGAGTTTCATGGACTGCTATTTTCACTCGAACGTCCCATCGATGGCGCGTTGCGTCGACTGCAGCAAGCCGATCTGTTCGACCTGTCGCGACGAAGGCGGCAGCTGCCCGAGTTGCCGTCTCGCAGCCAAAGTCGAAGCGGCCACCGCGACCCGCCAGCAGATTGCCGGCGCGGTCCCGCCCCGGCCGGCTCCAGCGAGCGTACGCGGAAGGGTTACCCTAGCGACGCCGCAGGATCCGGTTGAATCCCGCGCGCTTGTCGCGCTGGGCTATCCGCTCTGGCCGTTAGCGCTGGTGTCGTTGCTCGATCGCAAGCAGTCGCGCCGGTTGCGGCGTCAAGCGCTGCAGGCGCTCGGCTTCAACGTGGGTTTTCTGGGCTTCTGGGGTCTGCTCTCGCTGATCGCTCAGGTGCCGTTCCTCGGCTTCTCCGCCTGGGTGCTGGTGCCGTTGCTCGCACCGCTCTTTCTCGTCGCCAGCGTCTACTACGGCATCAAGACGTGAAACGGTGACGACGTGCGCATCCCGGTCGTCAGCAGCTGGCTCGACGAGCGCTACCCTCAAGAAGACGCAAACGCGCGGTAGCTGCTCAGAAAGCCTCGCGCCGCGACCGCATGGTCGACTACCGGGTGCGGATAGGCGTCGCGGGCATAGAGTGCGAGCGTGAGCTGGGGCGTATCGACCGCCTGGCCATGCCACGCCTCAATCGGTACCTGTTGCAGTTCGGGAATCCAACGGCGTACGTAGATTCCGGCCGGGTCGTAGCGGCGCCGTTGCCGTTCGGGGTTATAGATCCGCGGGTACTGTGCCATGTCCGCGCCGACCCCGGCAATCCACTGCCAGTTCCCGGTCGCAAGCGCTTCGTCGTCTTCGATGAGCCAGCGGTCCCATTGCGCACGGCCGACGCGCCAATCGACTCCGAGGTCGAAGCAGAGCCACGACGCAGCGACGGCGCGCACGTGCGGATGCATCCAGCCGGTTGCGCGCAGCTGCCGAATTCCCGCGTCGACGAACGGATATCCGGTCGTTCCGGTGCGCCACGCCTCAAGCGCGGCGTGTGATTGCCGCCAAGTAAACTCGCGCATCTTCTCCTGCAGCGGCTCGTCGTGCGTCAACGGATGAAACCAGCCGAGCTGGAGGAAGAAATCGCGGCGCGCGAGCGCTCGCAAAAAGATTCGTAACGAAAGGCGCTCTTCGCTGAGTGCAAACGGATCGAGCATTCGCTCTCGAACGGCGCGCGCAATCGCGCGCGCCGAAATCGTGCCAAACGAGAGGTTCGCCGACAGGTGCGACGTGCGGTCCTCCGACGGTACATTAGCGGCAATCGAATATTGTGCCGCATCGTCCCGTAAAAAACGTTCGAAAAGCCGGCGCGCGCGAGCGGCTCCCGCCGGCATTGCCTGCCTCGACCCTCCAAACTCTTCGGCTTTTGGCAGCGGCTCGCTTTCGATCTCCGAGGCGTCAAAACGCAACAACAGCGGATATTCATGCGAGGAAATCGGCAGCTTGGACCAGAGGTCGAAGTACGGCGCAAAAGCTCGGTAGCCGGGTCCGCCGGCGCTGCGCGCCGCAGCGCTCTCCTCCGGAGGGATCGCCGGCGCATCGTGCACGACCAGCGCCGCGAGCCCCGCCTCTTCGAGCAACGATTGCAGTTCACGATCGCTCGCCATCGCCACGGCGTCGTAGGATGTGCTCCAGGCGGCTCCTTGCGCATCGACCGCACGCGCCAGCGTCACAATCGCCGGCGCCGCTTCGCCGCGCCGCACGATCAACCGGCTGCCTCGCTCGCGGAGCTCGCCGTCAAGCGCCGCCACGGCATCGCAAAAGAACGCGGCGCGGCGCGGCGACGTCTTGAGCCGCGCCGTCAGGGCACGATCGATGGCGAGCAGCGGGAGCACGCTCCCGCGCGATGCGGCCGCCGCTAAACCCGCGTGATCGTCAAGACGCAGGTCTTTCGCAAAGCGATAGATGAACGGCCTGTCCGCCATGGCA
>DATHOO010000004.1:0-52732 GCA_035484815.1 Candidatus Acidiferrales bacterium | reverse complement strand
CGCTCGCGTGCTAGGGCTCGACTCGCTGCTTTCGATCGTGCAGATGCCCTCCGGCGTTCCGGTCGCCGCGATGTCGATCGGCGGCGCGGTCAACGCCGCGCTCTTCGCGGCCCGCATCGTGGCCCTCCAGGACGCCGGCGTTGCGGCACGGCTGGCTGCGTACGTCGCGCGCATGCACGATGCCGCGGTCTCCAGTGTTCTCGATTGAAGAGAATCGAAACCATCGGCGTGATCGGTGGAGGTCAGCTCGGTCGAATGTTTGCGCTCGACGCCAAGCGCATGGGCTACACCGTCGTTACTCTGGATCCGCAGGAGCACTCACCGTGCGGTCAAGTTGCCGACGAGCAGATTATTGCCGCCTACAGCGATTTGGAAGCGATCGAAGAGCTGGGTCGCCGTAGCGACGTCGTCACCTACGAGTTCGAAAACATCGACATCGGCTCGGTGCGCCATCTCGAAGCGCTCTCACAACGCGTCACCCCATCGAGCAGCGTGCTGCACGTTACGCAAGATCGTCTGCTGGAGAAGGAGTTCGCACGCGAAGCCGGGCTCGCTACCACCGAGTTCGCGCGCGTCCGGGACGCCGCCGAGCTACCGCGTGCTATCGATTCGGTTGGATTCCCCGCCGTTATGAAGACCGTTCGCGGCGGTTACGACGGCAAAGGCCAGTGGCAAGTTGCGACGCCAGAAGAGGCGCGCGACGCGCTCGCGCAAGCCGGCGGCGCGGAGTTGATCTTCGAGCGGCGGGTCTCGCTGGAGTGCGAGCTGAGCGTGATCGCGACGCGCAACGCCGACGATCGGATCGTCGTCTATCCGGTTGCGGAGAATAGCCACCACCGCGGCATCCTGACGATGACGGTTGCGCCGGCTCGCGTCGACGCCGTTACCGCGGAGCAGGCGCAGATGATGGCGGTCGTCGTGGGGCGCCGGCTCGGGATCGTTGGGACGTACGCCGTCGAGTTTTTCCTAACGACCGATGGCCGGCTACTCTTGAACGAGATCGCGCCGCGTCCTCACAACAGCGGACATTATACTATCGACGTGACCCCCTGCTCGCAGTACGAGCAGCACGTGCGCGCTATCTGCGATCTCCCGCTTTCGCCGCCGCGAATGCTCGCGAATGCGATTATGGTGAACGTGCTCGGTGACGGCTCCGGCGATCATCTTGGCGGCGTTTCCGAGCTCCTGAGCGATCCTTCGATCGTTTTGCACGTGTACGGCAAACGCCACGCCGTCGCGCGCCGGAAGATGGGGCATTTCACGATGCTCGTCGACGGGCCGGTCGACGATGCGGCGATTGCGCGCGCCAAAGCCGCTCACTCGAAACTGCACTGGACGACATGAGTCATCGCGCCGTCGTCGAGGCGTTTTACTTCTTCGTCACATTGGTAGCGCTGATCAATCCGATTTCGGCGGCGGCGGTCTTCGTCTCCGTCACCGAGGGCCGTTCGGCCGCCGAGCAGAACGAGATCGCCCGGCGCGCGAGCATCGTCGCCACAATCGCCCTGATCGCCTTCGCGTTTGCGGGCGACGCGCTGCTCAACGCGCTTGGCGTCAAGATCGGGGCCTTTAAGATCGCGGGCGGATTGCTGCTCCTCAAAGTCGCGTTTAATATGGTTTTCGCCGAGCACACGGAACACCCGGCGGTCACTCGCGCCAAGCGCAGCAACTTGACCGACCCATCGGTCTTTCCGTTGGCGATACCAATCATTACCGGTCCTGGTGCCCTTACCGCTAGTGTGGTGCTGCTCAACGCCGCAGCCGGAAATCGAATCGTCAACGGCTCGATCTTCGTCGTCGTCGCGCTGGTCGTCATCGGCATTACGTACGTGTTTATGCGCGGCGCGGAGACGCTGGTGAAGTGGTTTGGCGAGACGGGCATTGATGCGGTTAGCCGGATCGTGGGCATCATCGTTGCCGCAATCGCCGTGCAGCTCGTCATCAACGGCATCGTCAATCTGACCAACCTGAAGGTCTTCTGAAGATCTACTAAAGGGCCCGGCTCACGCAAGCTTCGAATAGCCCGGCATGATCGTTCGAGCGGGAGTTTTATACGACGGCACGCTGGAGCCACCCAAGCGCCGCGTCGATATCGTCATCGACGACGGCTCGATTCAGGAGATCCGCTCCGCCGGCGGCGAGTGCGACCTCGAAGCGGCCTGCGTGACGCCTGGTTTGGTCAACGCGCACGCGCACCTCGAGGCGAGCGGCGAGCCGGACATGATGCGCATGATTGAAACGACGACGCCGAACCAGCGGCTCCTGCACGCGGTCGAAAACGCCGGTAAGTCCATCAAGGCGGGCGTCACGACGATCCGCGATCTCGGCAGTTCGAATGCGATTGCCGCCGACGTGCGCGACGCAATCGAGCAGGGACGCATTTCCGGCCCGCGCATACGCGCGGCCGGCGCGGTGCTCTGCATGACCGGCGGTCACGGCTGGCCCATCGGGCGAGCGGTCGACTCACCCTGGGATGCGCGCAAAGCGGTGCGCGAGCAGATGTGGCACGGCGCCGATTGCATTAAATTGATTGCGACCGGCGGCGTCATGACAAAAGGGGCCGTGCCGGGAAACGCGCAGCTGACCCCCAAGGAGCTTGCGGCCGCCGTCGACGAAGCGCACCGTCACGGTCTGCGCGCTGCCGCGCACGCCATCGGCACGCAAGGCATCAAGAACGCGCTCCGCGCGGGCATCGATTCAATCGAACACGGACATATGCTCGACGATGAGGCGATCGCGCTCTTCAAGGAACGCGCGGTTTATCTCGTCCCGACGCTTAGCGCGCCGACCTGCATTCTCGCCCATATCGAAGATGGTCATCAGCCGGAGTACGTCGTCGACAAGGCCAAAACGGTCAACGAAGCGATGCTTACGAATATTCGCCATGCCTACGAGAGCGGGGTAAGGATCGCCGGCGGCTCCGATGCCGGCACGCCTTACAACTACCATGAGAATTATGCGCAAGAGGTCGAGCTGATGTGGGCGCTCTTGGGCATGACGCCGCAACAGGCGTTGCACGCGGCGACGAACGTCGCGGCCGAGCTCGTGGGGCGTAATCGCGGCATCCTCGCAATCGGCGAACCAGCCGATATGCTCCTTTTGCGGCGGGATGCCGGCGAAGACGTGCGCGCGCTGCGCGACCCGCAGCTCGTTTTCAAAAACGGCGTGATCGTGTAAGCGAAATCGGCTATCATCGTCGCATGCGCAACGTTATTTTATTAAGCATCTTAATGCTGGCTGCCGCACCCGCCACGGCGCTCGGCGGCGCGGCGACTCCGCCCGGCGCAAATCCAACGCTGCTCGGGCAGCAAGTCACCGGCAGCCCGATTCGTCACGTGATCGTTATCGTGCAGGAGAATCGAACCTTCGATAATCTCTTTGCCTCCTCGGTGCTAGCCAATGGCGGTCCGTATCCGGGCGCGAACACCTCGCAGACGGCGACGGTCGACGGCCGCTCCATACAACTGCGATCGGTACCGCTCGAGTATCCGGCCGATCCGAGCCATAGCCATCTTGCGCTCCTCGGTGAATGGAACCGCGGCAAGATGAACGGATTTGCGACCGATCACGTGCGGACCGTACTCGGGTTCCCGCAGCCTGGAGCGGACTTTCCATACGCGTACGTGCCCGACCACGAAACGACGATCTATCATCTGCTCGCGGCGCACTACGCCCTCGCCGACGAGAACTTCGCTCCACGATTAGTACCGACGCTACCAAGCCATTACACACTGGCAACGGCGCAAAGCCGAATCGCAGGCAATCCGAACAGCAGCATTTGGGGCTGCGATGCGAAACCGGGCACGACCGTCCCGCTCTTCGGTCAAGGCGAGTCGATCGTAACGCCCGGCATCTTCCCGTGCTTCGATCAGCCGACGATCGCCGATTCACTCCAAGCAGCGCACGTCAGCTGGAAGTACTACACCGGGCCGTTTAACGATTCCATGAACCCGGCCGTCAACGTCTACGAGGCGTTCCGTAAAATTCGCTATGGTCCCGAGTGGCACGAGAACATCGTTACGCCGTCGGGAACGATTCTCAGCGATATCGCGAACTGTCGATTGCCATCGGTCGCGTTCGCCCTGCCAAGCGCCGTCGATTCGGACCACGCCGCCACGCTGAGCGCCGCGGGTCCCGGCTGGGTCGGATCGATTTATCTGGCCGTCGTTGCCAGCCAGCGGGCTGCGCGCGACTGTAACTACTACAAGAATACCGCGATCATCCTCACCTGGGACGACTCGGGAGGCTGGTTCGATCACGTCGCACCGCCGCCGGGTCCAAACGGGACGACGTGGGGGTTTCGGATTCCGATCGTCGTCATGTCGGCTTGGGCGCGCTCGAACTACGATCCCGCGAAACCGCACGCCGTCCCCTACGTCTCGCATACGCGCCGAGAATCCACCGCGATTACCAAGTTTATCGAAGTGAACTGGGGGCTAGGCAATATGGGACAGCGCGATGTGAGCGACGACGATCTCAGCGACATGTTCGACTACACGCGCGCGCAGCCGGTTCCGGCCTTCCCATCGCTTGCGATACAACGCCTCATTCGGCGAACCCATTTCAATCTCGCGGTCGCCGATCGCGACGATCGCGTCGTCGACGACGATCGCTAATGGGACTTCAAGGTCTTCGGCTGGGGGTACTGGCGGCGATTTCCTGGCCGGCGCCGCCGGCCGGTTATGGGCCTTGGGAGCAGGTCGCTTTCAACGTAGCTGACGGCATGCGCCGGCGCGGTCTCGATGTGACGCTCTTTGCCGCCGGGGACTCACGCTTCGACGGCAGGCTCGTCTCGGTCGTGCCGGTGGGTCTTAACGAAGATCCGGCGCTCAACGGAGAAGTCTTCACAGCGCTGCATATCGGCGAGTGCTTTCGGCGCGCTCATGAATTCGATCTGATTCACAACCACTTCGACTGGAAGCCGCTGACCTACGCGCTTGCCTCCGACGCGCCGCCGCTGCTGACGACGATTCATGGTTTCTCATCGCCGCAGATTCTGGCGGCTTACTATGCGGGTGCGGCCCGAAGCTTCTACTGCTCGATCTCCAACGCGGATCGAGACCCGGGACTCGACTATCTCGCCACGACGTACAACGGCGTCGACCCCGCGGAGTTTCAATTCAGCGAGAGGCCGGGCGACTATCTCTGCTTTCTTGGCCGCTTTCATCCGGAGAAGGGAACGCATCTCGCGATCGAGATCGCCAAGCGCGCGGGGGTCCGGTTGAAGATCGCCGCAATCCCGCAAGACGAGGCGTACTTTCGTGAGCTGGTTGCGCCCCAGATCGACGGCGATCGCGTCCAGTTCCTCGGTGCCGTCGAGCGCGAAGCGAGAAACGAGCTGCTCTCTGGGGCCCTGGCGCTCGTGCATATGACGACGCGGCCCGAGCGGTTCGGGCTCACCACGATCGAGGCGATGGCTTGCGGCACGCCGGTGCTTGCCGCGCGCATGGGTTCGCTGCCGGAAATCGTCGTGGACGGCGTGACGGGTTACCTTTGTGACGGCGTCGACGAGGCGGTTGCGAAGGTTCCGCTGCTGGCGAGCCTCGACCGGCGCGCCTGCCGCGCGCACGTGGAGAAGCACTTCAGCGTCGAGCGAATGATCGATCGCTATCTCGACGCTTACGTCCGAGCGCTCGACCTGCGCCTCCCGCCGCAGCCGAGCGAAGCGAAGCTTCGCGCCCGCCGCCACGACTGGTGGGATCGCCCGATGGCCTACACGGAGATTCCCCCGAGACCAAAGAACCTCGGGTTTGCATGAGCGCGCGAGCCGAACGCGATTACTCCCAACGCCCCCTTTTCGAGAAGCTCGGCGTCGTCGCCGAGGCGCACGTCGCCCTCGTCGGGCCGCACGAAGAGGGCTTTACGATCGCGCTCAACGAGCGCCTGGCGAAGTCCGCGTCGCAGGCGCTTCGCACGAGTTACGACCTTATTTTTCTACGGGTCGACGGCCCGCGAGATCTTCATCGCATCGCGCGTGCCGCCACGCATCTCAGACCCGCCGGCGCGCTCTGGGTTTTTCATCCCAAAGGGAAAGGCGCTTCACCGACCGACGCGGAGGTGCGCTCGTCGGGAATCGCCGCCGGTCTGGTCGACAACAAGATCAGCGCTTACAGCGATTCGCACACGGCGACGCGCTTCGTTATCCCGCTCGCGCTACGCTAGCGGCCTCCATCGCCTGGTAGGCCTTGCTCGTGAGCGCGTGATCGACCACCGTGGCGATAAAACGCGAGGCAGCCCGTACTCTTTCGAGGTCCACGCCCGTTTCGATGCCCATTTGATGGAGCAGGTAGAGCACGTCTTCGGTGCCGACATTGCCGGTTGCGCCGGGCGCGTAGGGACAGCCGCCGAGACCACCGGACGAAGCGTCAAACTTTGCGATCCCGTGCTGCAGCGCCGCGTAGACGTTCGCGAGTGCGGTGCCGCGCGTATCGTGAAAATGCATTGCGATCGCCTCAAGCGGGATCCGTTGCGCGAGCAGCGGCACGAGCGCATCGACTTGGCTGGGAACGCCGACGCCGATCGTATCGCCGATCGAAAGCTCGTCGCAGCCCATGTCGATCAGCTTGAGGCTGACGTCGAGCACCATCGCGGGTGTGACGGCGTCGCCGAACGGTGAGCCAAATGCCGTCGAGACGTAGCCGCGAACCCAGTAGCCGTCGGCCTTCGCCGTGCGCACGACGTCGCGAAACGTCGTCAGCGACTCGTCGATCGTCATGTTGATGTTGCGCTTCGTAAAGTGCTCCGAGGCAGCGGTGAAAACGGCGATCGCGTCGGCGCCGGCCGCACGCGCACGCTCGTATCCTTTGAGGTTTGGAACGAGCACCGGGTAACGCACGCCGGGCGCCTTGCGGATGCGGTCGAAGACTTCGGCCGCGTCGGCAAGCTGCGGAATTGCCTTGGGACTAACGAATGAGGTTGCTTCGATCCAGCGCAGCCCCGTGTCGGAGAGGAGATCGATGTAACGTACCTTGTCGTCAGTCGAAATCAGCGCGTGCTCGTTCTGTAATCCGTCGCGCGCCCCCATTTCGAAAATCGTAACGTTACGTGGTAAGCTCATCGACCCCACTTAGTTGACAGCGGAGAGCTCACGAAAGTTCCACTAAGGGCGTGCCGGAGGCGACGATTTGGCCTTCCTTCACCAGCAGAGAAGTGACCGTGGCGGCGGCAGAGGCCTCGATGCGGTGCTCCATCTTCATCGCTTCGAGGACGATCAGTAACGACCGCTCCTCGACTTTCTCGCCCGGCTTCACCGCGGTCTTGACGATCTTTCCCGGCATGGGGGCCGTCACGAGCGCGCCGCCGACCGCCGCGTGACTGGCGCCGGCCGCGTCGACGGCGGGCGGTGCTGCCGGCGCAAACGTCCACGTGCGACCGTCGAGGTGAACGTTGAACGATTTGCGGTCGTAGGTTACCACGCCGGCCACGGGCGTTGCCTCGAACGTCGCGTGCACGACCTCACCCGCGCGTCGAGCCTGCAGCAAGCCGGTGCGTTCGCCGGAGATCCGCCACGCGTCGCGCCGCTCGGTGGCATCCGCAACGAACTCAACGACGGCGGAGCCGTGCTGCAAACGAAGCGGGACGCTTACGTCGCCGATCCGCCACGGCGCACGGCCGTCCACGAGCAGCGCAGCGGCGCAGAGGATTGCCGCGTTGGCGGGCGGTGCGGTGTTGGCAAAGATCGATTCGTCTAAGCGCTGCGCCAAAAAGCTGGTGGTGGTTTCGCCCGCGCGGAAGGCTGCGTCGCGTGCGATCCAGAGCAAAAGCGGGAGGTTCGTGCGCACGCCGTCGACATCGAACGCTTCGAGGGAATACTGCAATCGCGCAATGGCCGCAGCGCGATCGCTACCATAGACGATCAGCTTGGCGAGCATCGGATCGTAATAGTGGCTCACCTCGCTTCCCGAGGTAGCGCCGGCGTCGACGCGCACGCCGGGCCCTTCGGGCGGCGACCAATGCGAAATCGTTCCGGTTGACGGCAGCATGTCGTTTGCCGGATCCTCCGCGTAAAGCCGCGCCTCGATCGCCCAACCGCGGGGCTGGATATCGGATTGCGACAGCGTCAACGGCGCGCCGCCGGCGATGCGCAGTTGCCACTGTACGAGGTCGATGCCGTGGACGAGTTCGGTGACCGGATGCTCGACTTGCAGTCGCGCGTTCATCTCGAGAAAGTAATAACGGCCGTCGCCGTCGAGCATAAACTCGCAAGTGCCGGCGTTGGCGTAGCTCACCGACTCCGCCGCACGTACCGCCGCCGCGCCCATCTCCGCGCGCAAGGCCGGCGTTAACGCCACCGACGGCGCTTCTTCGACGATCTTTTGGTGGCGGCGCTGAATCGAGCATTCGCGCTCGCCAAGGTGGATCGTTTTCCCATGCGTGTCGGCCAGGATTTGGAATTCGATATGTCGCGGATCGCGCAGATAGCGTTCGAGCAGCACGGCGTCATCGCCGAACGCCGCCCGCGCTTCGCGCTTTGCCGCCTCGAGCGATTCGGCGAACGCCGATGGGTCGTTCACGACGCGCATGCCGCGGCCGCCGCCTCCGGCGCTTGCCTTAATCAAGAGCGGGTAACCGATGCGATGGGCTTCCGCTTGAAGCGTCGCTAGCGACTGGTCGTCGCCATCGTATCCGGGCACCGTTGGAACGCCGAACGCGCGGACTCGGTGTTTCGCTTCGATTTTGCTGCCCATCACGGCCATCGCTTCGGGCGCCGGCCCGACAAAGATCAGCCCGGCGTCGCGCACCATGCGCGCGAACGGCGCGCGCTCCGAGAGAAATCCGTATCCAGGATGGAGCGCATCGGCCTTCATCGCGATCGCCGCAGCGACGATCGCTTCGCCGTTCAGGTACGAATCGGCGGCGGCCGCACCGCCGACACCGCGTGCATCGTCCATGAATTGCAGGTGGTACGCGCTTGCGTCAACTTCGGAGTAAATGCCGAGCGGAACGATTCCCATCTCGCGCGCTGCGCGTGCGACGCGAACGGCGATCTCGCCGCGATTGGCGATCAGCAGACGCTTCACGGCGCAGGCGATTTTGAAAACGCCGGCGGGCGGCGCTCGAGAAAGGCACGCAAGCCTTCTTGGCCTTCGGGCGACACGCGCTGCTTTGCTATTGCCTGTGTCGTGATCGCGCGCGAGTCGGCGTAGGAGTTATCGAGGACGCGCCGCACGAGCAGTTTCGCGGCGGCGATGGCCTCAGGGCCGGCGGTGCGAACTTCGGCGATACGGCGTTCGACCGACGCATCCAGCTCGGCGGGTGCAACGACTTCATGCACCAGGCCGATGCGCTCGGCGCGCCCGGCGTCGAAGCGTTCGCCCGTCACAAAGAGCGCGCGCGCCTGCGACGCCCCAATTTTCGCCAGCACGAAGGGCGAAATGACCGCCGGAATGATTCCGAGCTTGACCTCGGTGAAACCGAAGATTGCGTCCTCTGCGGCGATCGCGATGTCGCAGACCGCCGCAAGGCCGGCGCCTCCTCCGAGCGCCGCACCGTGAATGCGCCCGATGACCGGCTTGGGGCAGTTGTCGATAGCGCGAAACATATCGCTCATGCGCTCCGCGTCGGCGACGTTCGCCTCGAAGGTTAAATCCAAAGAAGCTCGCATCCATTTGACGTCGGCACCGCCGCAGAAGACCGGGCCTTCACCGGAAAGGACGACCGCGCGAACGTCGTCCGCCGCCGTGATGCGCGCGAAGACGTCGTGCAGCTGCGCGATGACCTCGGCATTGAAGGCGTTCCGGACCTCCGGCCGCGCGAGCGCGACGCGGGCAACGCCGCCACTTACCGCAAGGTGGATGCTCTCAGCCATGCCGGGCCGGGTTCGCGCCCTCATCCGACCGGGCCTCGCGCGCGTTATACTTTAAAGGATGAAAGATGTGACCCGGCCGGCTATCTATCGCTATCCCGTGCTGGTGCGTGCGAGCCATTGGTTATGGGTCGTCGCATTGCTGGTGCTCGTCGGCAGCGGTCTGCAGATTTTTAACGCCTCGCCGAACTTAGATGCTTCAGATAAGAGCGACGCAGCACGGCGCGTGCTTGCAATCGGCTCGCCCGCCGAAGGCATCGGCACGACCACCATCTTCGGACGGACGTTCGTCACCACCGGCTGGTTGGGTTGGACCGGCGACGGGATGGGATCGCATGGAGCACACGCCTTTGGCGCGTGGCTTACGATTCCAGGTTATCAAGATCTCTCCGGCGGGCGCCGTTGGCATCTTTTCTTTGCGTGGATTGCGGCATTCTGCTGGCTGGCATGGCTGATTTCCAGCGCAATCAAGGGCAACTTACGTAAGATGGTCTTGGCTTCGAGCGACCTTCCGAAACTCTGGCCGATGCAAGCCTACTATCTCAAGTTGCGGAAAACGCCGCCGTCGTACGACGTTTACAATCCGCTGCAAAAGGCCGCGTACACGGCCGTGCTCTTCGTCATCGCGCCACTGGTCGTGATCACCGGGCTGGCGCTCTCGCCGGGCATCGACGCCATCGCCAATCCGTTGACCACGCTTTTCGGCGGGCGCCAGTTCGCGCGGCTTTGGCACTTTGCCGGAATGCTGCTCCTTTTAGGTTTTTTTGCGATTCATACGTTCCAGGTCGCGACGCAGGGTTTCGTGAACCAGATGCGCTCGATGATTAGCGGCTGGTACCAACCGTGAAGCGGCGACTCTTCGTCGCGTCGACGATTTCCGCACTCACGAGCTGTGGACCGATTACCTCAGCACTGAGCCGGAACGACGCCGTGCGCAGCGTTCTCGATTCGGCCGAAGGACTTAATCACGCGCTCATCGGCACGCGAGGGCTTGCTCGTGAATACCGCGAGCAGGACGTCGACCGGCAATTTCGCGTCAACGGTTTCTCAACGCCGTCGGATGCGAACTACCTGCGATTGCTCGCGGGCAACTTTGCCGCCTACCGTCTCGTCGTCCATGGCGCGGTCGAGCAGCCGCGCGGATTCGACCTGGCGGAGCTTTCCCGTATGCCGCAGCGGACGCAGATCACCCGACACGACTGCGTGGAAGGCTGGAGCGCGATCGGGAAGTGGAGCGGCGTGCCGCTCGCCGCGCTGCTTGACGCGGTGCGGCCGCGTGCCGATGCGCGCTACGTCGTCTTTCGCTGCATGGACAATGACGGAGCGGGCAATTTGTACTACGAAAGCCTCGATCTGCACCAGGCGCGTCATCCCCAAACGCTTCTCGCGCTACGTTTAAACGACGCGCCGCTCGATCCGGATCACGGCGCGCCGGTGCGCTTGCGCGTGCCGACTCAACTCGGCTATAAGAGCGCCAAGTGGATTGCGCGCGTCGAAGTCGTCGGTAGCTTCGCAAACATCAACGCAGGTCGCGGCGGCTACTGGGAAGATCAAGGCTACGAATGGTACGCCGGCATCTAGTCTCCCAAAATGAAGTCACGGCCAAGAACGCCGGAGCGTTGAAGTAGTGTCATGACCAGAGGCGCGCTGGTCAGCACCGCAGCTCTGGTACTCCTCTTGGGGAGTTCCGCGGGCGACCTGCGCGTCTCCCTGCACGTCGCGGCGGCAACGTACTTAGCAAAGATTGCAAGTATCGCTCCGGTTGCCGGCCGCGACACTACCTACGACTACTACGAGCGTTTGTACGACGACTTTGATACGCTCGGCGATCCGAGCGTTCCGCAAGGTTATACGGCGCCGGAGTGGTCGCAGACGATGGCGCGAACTGCGAGCCTCGATCTTAGCTTAGCCGAACAACTCATCGGTGGTTCTTTCAACGCGATGGGCTCGATTCGCGGCCTCGGGGAAACGTTCGTGCGTTCATCGAAGGACGGAACGATGCAGCCGGTTGCGATCTATGTGCCGCAGACGTATACCGCGGCAAAACCCGCACCGCTGATCGTGTGGTTGCACGGTCATCCGCAATCGGAGACGCAGCTGCTCGCGCCGCCTTACATCGCGCAGCTCGCCGAGCGAACCGGCACGATCGTGATCGCTCCGTGGGGACGCGGATATTATGATTTTCGCGGATCGGCATCGGACGTGTACGATGCGCTCGGAGCGGCGACGCGAACGTTTGCGATCGATCCGCGCAAGCGCTTTTTGGCGGGGTATTCGATGGGTGGCTTCTCGGTCTTCGAAGTTGCGCCGGTCCATCCAAACGAGTGGGCGGCGGTTATGAGCGTTGCCGGCGCGCTGCTGGGATCGGATTCCGCGCGCATCATTGCGTTGATGCCGCGAACACCCTTTTACATTCTGACCGGCAGCGCCGACGACAGCATCCCAACGCGCTTTCCGACCGCGACCGCGGGCTATCTTCAGTCAGCCGGAGTCGACGTTTCGTTCTATTCAGAACCCGGCGGAATACACCGCCTCGTAACGCTCCTGCCGATTCTTACCCAAGCTTGGAACGACATGCTCGCGCAGGTCCTGCGCCCGCCGCCCGCGACGCTCGGTAACGTCACGCTTCCCGCGGCGATGCCGACGAATCCGTTGCGGCCGTGAAAAGAAGCATCGCCACCGTTGCAACGGCCACATTGCTGATCTGTGCCGGGGCGTTCCGCCCGCAGCGCTCGCCAACTGCCGGCTTCGTGCCCCCGCCTCCGGGAAGCGTCGCGCAAAACGAACGCGTCGCTTTCAGCGGCAGCGGGAACATTGAATGGCGCGCGATCGTGAGCAAGGAACGCGTCGGCGCGAGCAACAATCGCGGCTTTTATCAGTGGTTCCTGTCGCTCTATATGCTGGAGCGCGGCGCGTACCAGCTGCGCTACCAATCGCCCCGTAACGGCGGTCCGCTCTCGCGCGTAACGCAGGCAAATGGCGCGCAGATGTGGTTCCCCGTTGCTCAGGCGCGGATCGTCGGAACGGCGAGTCTGATGCAGCCGGGCGTGCATCAACTCGTCGTGCAATCGCACGAGATGGCCGCGGATTGCGGCTCCGGCGCGGTGACGATCTTTGCGACCCAACTGCGCAGGAACATCGCTGCGGTCGCCACGATTGAGAATGCGTGCGATTTGAGTGCGACGATCGGGGCGGGCGGCACGTCGATTGAGTTGAAGGGGCCGTATTACGCGTCGGGCGCAGCACTCTGTTGCCCGACCAAGGCTCACGCCACCGCCGAGCTGCGCTACCGCGACGGCGCTTGGATCCTTTCACCGAAGTACTTCAAGGTCGTCTTCAAATAACGCGGCGTTAGCTCATTTCGCGCTACATGCGAAAGACGCCGAACCGCGTGCGGGGCTGCGGTGCGTGCGCGGCGGCGTCGAGACCAATCGCGATAACGCGACGCGTGTCGAGCGGGTCGATGATGCCGTCGTCCCACAGTCGCGCCGTCGAATAATATGGGCTTCCTTCGCGTTCGTACTTTTCCAAAATCGGCGCTTCGAAAGCCGCGCGCTCGTCAGGCGTTAAGTCGCCCTTGACCGTTGAGAGCACGCTCGCCGCTTGCGGGCCGCCCATCACGCTGATGCGCGCGTTCGGCCACATCCAGAGCTGGCGCGGCGAGTAGGCGCGGCCGGCCATGCCGTAGTTCCCGGCGCCGAAGCTGCCGCCGATCACGACCGTGAACTTCGGTACTTCGGCGCAAGCCACCGCCATGACGAGCTTGGCGCCGTCCTTAGCGATTCCGCGATTTTCGTACTCTCTCCCGACCATGAAGCCGGTGATATTCTGCAGGAAAAGCAGCGGTGTGCCGCGCTGCGCGCAGAGCTCGATGAAATGCGTGCCTTTGAGCGCGCTCTCGCTAAAGAGAATGCCGTTGTTGGCGAGAATGCCGATCGGATGGCCCTCGATGCGAGCGAAGCCGCAGACCAGCGTCGTGCCATAACGCGATTTGAACTCGTGAAATTCCGATCCGTCGACTAAACGCGCCACGATCTCCCGCACGTCGTAACCGACCCGGCTGTCGGCCGGAATGACCCCGTAGATGTCGCGCGGTTCGTACTTCGGCGGCTTTGGTTCGATGCGATCCCACTGTCGCGGCAGGTCGAGATGGAGGTTGCTCACGATCTCGCGCACGATCGCGAGCGCCTCCGCATCGTCGTTGGCGAAGTGGTCGGCGACGCCGGAGATGCGCGTGTGTACGTCGGCCCCGCCCAGTTCCTCGGCGGTAACTTCTTCGCCGGTGGCGGCCTTGACGAGCGGCGGTCCTCCCAAAAAGATCGTGCCTCGGCCTTTGACGATGACCGTCTCGTCGCTCATCGCGGGGACGTACGCGCCGCCCGCCGTGCAGGAGCCCATGACGGCAGCGATCTGTGCGATGCGCTTACCCGACATGCGCGCTTGGTTGTAGAAGATACGTCCAAAGTGGTCGCGGTCGGGAAAGACCTCCGCTTGCAGCGGCAAGAACGCGCCGCCCGAATCGACCAAGTAAATGCAGGGCAGATGGTTCTGCTCGGCAATCTCCTGCGCGCGGAGATGCTTCTTCACCGTCATCGGGTAGTAAGTGCCGCCCTTGACGGTGGCGTCGTTGGCAACGATCACGCAATGCTGATCCTCAACGAGCCCGATTCCCGTGAGGATGCCGGCAGCGGGCGAATCGTTTCCGTACATATCGTAGGCAGCTAGCGGCGACAGCTCGAGAAAATCCGACCCGGGATCGATCAGCCGCTCGGTGCGCGCGCGCGCCGTGAGCTTATTGCGCCGGCGATGCTTTTCGACGGCTTCGGCGCCGCCGCCGGCACGAACCGCGATCAGCCGATCGCGCAGCTCGGCAACTAACCGCTCCATGCGCTCCGCATTCGCCGCAAAAGTTGGGGAATGCCGTTCCAGCCGCGATTCCAAGACCGCCATCGCGCCGCCTTTCGGCATGCCCACCTGAGAGCCCGGTTAGACCTCGTGAAATCGCGAGGTTCGCTTGACGGCCAAATCGTAGCTCCTGGAAGCAATGGCCGCACCGGCTCACGTCGACGTCGGCGGCATCCTGCGTCCGCAGGGTCGTCCCGATCTCTCTACTGCACTCCAACCCTATCGTGGTGCGCTGGACGAGCGCGCCGCGGCACATCTGCTTCGCCGCGCGGGTTTCGGCGGATCGCCCGACGACGTGCGGCGTTACCGTGGAATGCAGCCCAGCGCCGCTGCGGCGATGTTGCTCGCGCTTCCCTCGCCTAACTCGATCGCGCCGCCGCAAGCGCTTCCGAACGTTGCCCAGCGCCAAGCGTTCACGTCGCGCCGGGAGCGATTTCGCGCGCGCCGGCAAGTGACCGAGGCGACGCAGCTCTGGTGGCTCAACCGCATGCTGTCGACGCCGGCCCCGCTCCAGGAGAAGATGACGCTCTACTTTCACGGTCACTTCACCTCGCGCGCTACGCCGGCGTTTCCGTGGATTACCTACAATCAGAACGCGCTCTTCCGGCAGTACGCGCTCGGAAATCTGCGCGAACTCACCCGGAGCGTCTCCAAAGACGCGGCGATGCTGATCTACCTCAACGGCGCCCAGAACGTCGCCGCGCACCCCAATGAAAATTACGCGCGCGAACTCATGGAGCTCTTTACGCTGGGCGTGGATAACTACTCCGAAACCGACGTTCGCGAGTCGGCACGCGCTTGGACCGGCTGGCAGGTCGAGCGCCGCAACGATACCGTCAGCTTCGATGCAGCGTTGCACGACGCGGGTGTCAAGACGTTCCTCGGACGAACGGGGAATTTTAGCGGCGACGACATCGTCGACATCATCTTCGCGCAGCCGCAGTGCGCGCGATTCTTCGCCGCGAGTCTGCTCAACTGGTTCGTCTACAACGACCCCGAACCGGAGCTCATCGAGCAGGTCGCGGCATCGCTGCGGCGTTCGAATTTCGAACTCGCTCCGGTCGTCGAAACGATTCTGCGCAGCAACGTCTTCTACAGCGAGCGGGCGTACCGGGCCCTCGTCAAGAGTCCGGTTGAGTTCGTCGTCGGGGCGTACAAAACGCTTGGCCTTCCCGCCGTCGATGAAAGCGCGTTGCCGGCGCTGCGACTGATGGGGCAGAACCTCTTCTATCCGACGAGCGTTGCGGGATGGCCAGGGGGGTCAAACTGGCTCACGAGCGGTACGATGATCGCGCGGCAAAACTTTCTCACGCGGCTGCTCGATTCGCAGACGCTGAGCGCGTCGTCGTGGCTGCATAGCTTGCCGCTCGCGACGAACGGCGCGGCATCCACCCTCGCGCAGACGATCCTGCAGGGCGACTTCGCCCCAGCGTCGTTCGCCGAACTCAAGGGCTACTTGAACGGAACCGGGAGCGCCGCCCTTGCATCGCTCTCGCCGGAGAACTTCGATCAACGCGTGAGCGGCGCCGTCTATCTGACGATGGCAACACCCGCTTACCAGCTCAATTAATCGCATGACGAGCACGGCATGAGACGACAAAACTTCTTACTTGCAGCTGCGGCGGGACTTGCGGTCATCGCGCAGCCCGATCACGTCTTCGCGCGGGCGCTCGCGCAGGCGCCGCTACCGGGCTTGCCGGGCAGTGAGCGGCGTTGCCTCGTGCTCGTCAATTTGTACGGTGGCAACGACGGATTAAACTGTGTCGTACCGCACGGCGACGCCGGTTACTATCAACTACGCCCGGGATTGGCCATCGCGCAAAGCGACGTGCTCGCGATCGATGCCCGCGTGGGCTTGAATCCGGGAATGCGCTCGTTGAAGGCACTCTACGACAAGGGTATGGTCGCCATCGTGCAAGGCGCCGGCTATCCAAACCCGGACCACTCGCACTTCCGTTCGACCGAAATTTGGCAGACGGCCGCGCCGGATCGTTACGAGCACACCGGTTGGCTTGGACGATACTTCGACGCTGCCGGACTTCCCACGGAGAATCTCTTCAAAGGCGTCGCGCTCTCGCGAGTCTTACCGGAAGCGCTCGTCTCGGACCGAACCGACATTCCGGCGATTCCGGGTCTCGGCCAATACGCGTTGATGGCGAACAGAAATCAGACCGCGCGCAGCGCCTTCTGGCGTCAGGCACACGACGCCAGCTTGCCGTTCGAGTCGCCGTATCTGGCGCACGTCATGGAGATCGAGGGCGACGCACAGCGCAGCTCCGAAGAGTTGCCTAAGCTGGTCGCGGGATACACGACGAAGGCCGCCTATCCGGCAACCGGCATCGGACGCAGCCTGGCCCTGGCGGCGCAGATCGTCGGCAGCAACCTCGGAACCAAGGTGATCTACGTCGAGCACGGCTCGTTCGATACTCACGTTAACCAAAAGACGACGCAGAATTCGCTCCTGACCCAATTTTCAAATGCCATCGGCGCTTTCTACGACGACTTGGCCGCGCACGGGAACGACGGGCGGGTGCTCACGTTGACCTTCAGCGAGTTCGGCCGTCGCATCGAGGAGAATGGCAGTCGTGGAACCGACCATGGCGAGGCTTCACCCCTCTTCTTGATCGGCGGCGCCGTCAAAGGCGGTCTCTACGGGACGCCGCCGAACCTCGCTAGCACCAACATGGGCAACGTGCGGTATACCGTCGATTTTCGCAACGTCTACGCAACCGTACTCGAGCGCTGGTTGGGACGCTCCTCGGCGAGCGTGCTCAACGGCGAGTTTGCGACCATTCCGCTTCTCGGCTAGTGACGCTAGGACTCGAAGATTGAGCGCCTCGATCCTCTTCCTCGGAAGTGGCGGCGCGCGTTTTGTCGTCGCGCGCCAGTTGCGCGCCTCGGGCGGGATGTGGATGCGATTCGGCGCGACGCAGATTCACGTTGATCCGGGGCCGGGCGCTTTAGTGCGCGCGCTCTCGCACGTGCCGCCTTGCAACCCGCGTGAGCTCGACGCGATCGTGCTCTCGCACAAACATCTCGATCATTCCGGCGACGTCAACGTGATTATCGAGGCGATGACCTCCGGCGGCTTCCGCCGCCGCGGCGCCGTGCTCGCACCGTCCGACGCATTCGACGACGGGCCGGTCGTATTGCCGTACGTCCGCCGCTTCGTGGACCGGATCGAGATGCTCGAGCCAAACAGCGGACCGTATCGCATCGGCGAGGTCGAGCTCGTTACCTCGATGCGACACATCCATGCCGTGCAGACCCAGGGCCTGCATTTCAGCCATGGGGGAATTCGCGTCGCATACGTTCCCTGCGGCAAGTACTTTGAGGGGTTGGCGGCCGACTACGCGCGTCATCGCCCCGACGTGCTCGTCACTAACGTCCTTCGGTATCGCGACGACTTGAACGTCGATCACCTCACCTGGCCCGACGCCTGCCGCATCGTGGCCGAGGTACGGCCGAAAGTCGCGGTCTTTCAGCACTTCGGGACGAAGATGCTCGAGGCAGACCCGCCGAAGCTGGCGCGCCAAATCGAAGACGAGCTTGGCCTGCGCGCGATTGCGGCCTACGATGGAATGCTTTTAGACTTGGAAACCGAGGTTACGGCGGCGGGCGGTTGACCGGTGGACGCGGCGCCGGGTTTCGAAGCTGCATGGGGAGCTGCGTGCTGCCGCTGAGCTCCGCGCGCACGTGGGGATGTTCGTTCATCGAACCGCTGTAGAGGTAGACGGTTCCGTTCTTCGACGTTGCGGTGACGACCGGGCCGCCGTTGCCCACGGTCGCCTGTTTCGTCGTGGGGTCGCCACGAACTCCGGCGTCCTCCGGGAAGCTCGAGACGACGTGGCCGGCATCACTGTGCGCCCCGATCTGCGCGTTGCCGCGAACGCCGAGGGCGACGTTGCCGTGTTCGGATTCGAAGCGCGCGAGACCCGGCGCAAAGTTGCCGTTATCGTAGACGATCGATCCGTACGCGCTGCTAGCCTGGATTTGATGCGACGTGCAGCCTTGGAAAAGCATATTGCCGGTCGCCGTCCGCACGCGCAGCCGCTCGAAGGTCGAGTTGGTCGCGACGATGCGTCCGCGCAGGGACTCGACGTATCCGGTCCCGCCGACGTTTTTCAGCGAAATGCCCGCCGCTCGGACGTGCGCGATGAAGACGCCGGTGTAGTTGTTGAGGCTCAAATGGCCGGCACGCAAATGCGCCATTACCATCGCGGTGCCCCGCGGGATCGTGATGGTCATATTACCGCTACCCCGCGCCACGATGGCATCGTGCTGGTTACCCGGCAGCTGCGGCAGGACGAAGGATTCCGCCAGTAGGGTCACGGGGCCGTGCTCGGTTTGAATGGTATGCGAGATCATCTGCATCTGCTTGGGGAGGCGTGCGTCGGCCACCGATGCCGCAACGTGCTGAATGTCGAGCGGGTTCGCCGAAGAGACCTGGACTTGCGGCCGATCCCAGGTCTGAATGGTCACCTGACCGCGAGTGACGTTGACGTTGAGGACCGGCGACGGTCCAACGTCAAACTGCTCGTCGGCCCATGCCGGCGCGGCGATCGCTAAAGAACATAAACCTGCGAAGAGCGCCACGGCGGCTCCGCGTCCCAATCCCCCGTGCACGGCCCTATTGTATCGGGGCCGCACCACGTGCATCATGAGAGACCGGTGAACGGAAGCTGTACGCGCGGTAAGACGACGCGAAAAAGGGCGCCACCCCCCGGGGTCCGGGCCGCGCTGGCCTCTCCGCCGTGAACGCGAGCAATCGAGCGAACGATCGCTAGGCCCAGCCCAGTGCCTGGTACCACCCGCGACCGTGCCTTGTCCGCGCGGTAGAATCGCTCAAAGATATGCGCCAGCTCTTCCTCCGAGATCCCCGGACCGCTATCGGCCACCTCGATCCAGGCCGAGTTCGGGCTGTTGCCGACCCGCACGTCGACCGCGCCGTCCTCGCTAAACTTGATCGCGTTGTCGACGAGATTGCCGATCAACTGGCGGAGCAGATGGGCGTCACCGTACACAATTGGCGTGCCGCTGTGCGCGAAGCGCAGGTCGATGGCTTTTTCAGCAGCGCGCGAGCCGGCGTTCTGGACGACTTCGCTCGCGATCTGCGCGAGCGAAAGCGGCTCCTTTGGAATCTCATCGCCGCGATCGGCCTTCGCGAGCGTCAGCATTCCGCCGACCATACCTGCAAGGTCTGCGCTCTCACGCTCGATCGTTTCTAAACTTTCGCGCCGAATCGTCGGATCCTGATCGCCCCAGCGCAGCAGCATCTGCGCGTTGGCATTGATCGACGTCAGCGGCGTCTTGAGCTCGTGCGACGCATCAGAGATGAACTGCCGCTCGCGCGCGAAAGCCTCGGCGAGTCGCGACAACAGATTGTTGAAGCTCGTCGCCAGCCGTCCGATCTCATCGCGGCGCCGCAGCAGCGCAAGCCCGCGCCGGCGCCCGTCGACCGAGACGCCGGCCAGTGGAAGCCGCTCGGTGGTGATTTCGCGCATCTCACGCGAGAGATCGTTGATGGGCGTTATCACCTGCGAGGCAAGTGCGATCGACAGGATGACCACGGCGGCCGCGGTTGTGGCCAGCACGATGACGATCGCATCGCGCGCGTTCGCGAACGTTCGCTGCAGCGTATCGAGCGGCTCGGCCACGTGGATGATCGCGGAGTTGTCTCCCACGCGGAGATAACGGTCCTCGACGAGGAAGGAGCGGTCGCCAATCGTTTCTTGGCGGAAGGCGACGTCGTGCGCGGGGGAGAGCTTTGGATTCGGCGGGATCGTCAGCGAGCCGAGATTCGCCGTCTTCACCAGCGGATAGCCTTTCCCCGAGTCGACCTGCACGAAGCTGGTGGCGGAGTTCCAAGTCGCGAGGTTGCTGGGGTTAAAGAGAAACTGCAGCGTTCCGCCCGACGAATCCTCGAGCGAAAACGGCGTCGCCGACTGTTGCGCGAACTGCACGATGGCGCGCATCGTGGCGTTCACGCTGGCCTCGGCTTGCCCGTAGAGGATCTGCTGAAAGCGCCAGACGATGATCCCGCTCATCGCCGTGATCGCGATGATCAACAGCAGCGAGTACCCTAACGCAATCCTCCACTTCAGGGACACGGGCACAAACCCAGAGACATCGCCCTAATCCTTGATCGTGTAGCCGACGCCTCGCACGGTGGTGATCAGTTTGTCGTCGAAGCCGTCGTCGATCTTCCCGCGCAGGTAGCGGATGTAGACGTCGATCAGGTTGGAATCGCCGAGAAAGTCGCTTCCCCATACGCCGTTGAAGAGCTCGTCGCGCGTGTGGACCTTGTTACGGTGCAAGAGCAGGTACTCCAGGAGCGCGTACTCTTTTGCGGTGAGTGCGATCGACTTTCCGTCGCGGTGCACTTCGTGCCGATCGCGATCCATCACGACGTCCCGATACTCGATGACGTTGCCCTGCGGAGTGCGCTCGCGCAGCCGCGCTCGAACCCGTGCGAGCAGCTCTTCGGTCGAGAAGGGCTTGGTCACATAATCGTCGGCACCGACGTCGAGGCCCGCGACCCGATCCGGTACGCGGTCGCGCGCGGTCAGCATGATGATTGGCACGCGGCTCTTGGCGCGAATGCGCTTGCAGACCTCGATGCCATCCATCCGCGGGAGCATCAGGTCCAAAATGACGAGGTCGGGTTCTTTGAGCGCTTTCTCGAGGCCCGAGAGTCCGTCGCGCGCGACTTCTACCTCGTAGCGCTCGTGCTCTAGCTCGAGCTGCAGGACGCGACTGATCGCCGCGTCGTCCTCGATGACGAGGATTCTATATGGGTGCCGATCCTGGGCTGGGTATTTCTCCATGCATATACTTTATCGTTCGGCCCTCGTTCCGGACCTGTGAGGAGCAACCCCCAGAGGTTGGTATCCGGTGAAAAGAGTGAGCCAGAGCGCCGTCGCTCCACCCGCCGCCAGCCACGCGAGCGTCGTTGCGTTCGAGAGCACCCGCGATGCCACGTTGCCGATGGCAGCGAGCGTTTGAATGAAGAGCGTACCGCCGCCGAGCACCAACAGGACGACCATCCAGAGGGCAACCGCTCCTAAGGCGCCCAGCGCCGCGAGCTCGAGAAACGAAAAGGCGGGCGCAGGCCGGTAAGCCGTCGACATCAAGATCGACGCTCGCATTCCGGCGGGCGGCTCCTCAAGCGGTAGCGCGAAAATCGCGCGTTCCAGTTCGTTGTCGTCCATGGTCATGTTTCGGTTACCTCCATTTCGCCGAGAAGCCTGCGTAGCTGCTCCTTCGCACGAAATAAGTGCGTTTTGACGGTGCCCATCGGCAGGCCGAGCACGGTCGCGATCTCGTCGTACTGTCTGCCTTGGAGATGGAAAAGCGTGATGACCGTGCGGTACTTCTCCGGCAGCGCATCGATCGCGCAGCGCAACCGAGCCGCGCGGTCGAGCTCGATGACTTGCTGCTCCGGGCCGGGCCCTGCATCGGCGCGCTCCGGAAGCTGCTCGCCGGTATAGTGCTTGCGGCGATTGAGCCGGTCGCAACAGGCATGGTAGGCGATCGCGAAGATCCAGGTCGAAAACTTCGCGCCGGGTTTGAACGTGCGCAGGCTGCGAAAGGCTTTGAAGAAGGCCTCTTGGGTGGCATCTCGAGCCTCTTCGACGTCCCGAAGCGTTCGGTACGCCAAGTGGTAGACGGCTCGGTCGTATCGCTCGACGAGCGTGGCAAAGGCGTCCGGGTTGCCCCGGAGCGTCAAAGCCACCAATTCGCCGTCGTCGGGCCCGGGTCTCACCAAGAGTCGCGGAGCCTCGGCCAAGAGTGCCGGCACGCCTGTCCTACGCGCGCGGGGCCCGGTTTGTTTCGGCCAAGGTCGAGGCCGCCGCGGGGCATTTCGCGGCGAAACAACAGCCGGGATGCTCCGTACCTAGGGCAGGAACTTTCACGGAGGCCGAACCCACAAATGACCAATATTCCGAACAAAACCCTTCCCGGTGGCGGGCGGTCCGACCGCCCGAATCCGACCGACGAGCGGAACTCCGCTCAATCCTTGCGCCCCACCTTTGACGGCTGGGGGCCGCGGCTCTAAATGTCGCGCACCTCGATCGTCGCAATGCTGGTCGCGGCCGAAGTCTTGATCGCCGGAATGGCGATCTATGCGGTCGGCCACGGCCACGCAAGTTTTGCGGCCGGCCTGAAGCACGTCGATTATTCCGCCGCACCGATTGCACCGGTTGCCGCGGGCTCCGCACCACGGGTCGTCATCGACGACACCGTATCGCGCGTCCACGTTGGGGTTTCGCCGGACGAGCTCGTCCACGTCAGCGATCTCACGGAGATGCGCGGAGCCGTCTATTCAACCGGAAGCTATCCCCATCTGCGCGTAACGCGCACGTCGGACGGGGTGCGCATCGAGCGTCCCCGCTCGTCGGGCAGACTCTCGATCGAAATCTTCGGATTCAGCAAGCAGGCCATTCAAGTGGACGTGCCGCGGGATTCCCACATCGAGATCGCCGATTGCGCGGGCGCCGACGTCTTCGGAGTCACCGGTGGAGCGAGCGTCCATTCCAACGACGGGCACGTGACCCTGACCGACATGCAAGGGTCGATTGATGCGCGCAGCGACGACGGCTACTTGAGTGCAACGAACGTGCGCGGCGACCATCTCGGTATGGTCTCCAGCGACGGGCACCTCGCGCTCAAAAACGTGGCCGTGGGCTCGCTGCTCGCGCAGACGCGCGACGGACGCATCGAGGCAGACGCCCTCAGCGTAACCGGCGACGCGACCTTGCAGACCGACGATGGCTCGATTGGGCTCAAGCTAACACCTAACGCGGATCTTACGATCGACGCTTCCACCCGCGACGGACGCATCGTCGTCGACGGAAACTCGCTCGATCGGGACGACGCCGCGCAACGTACGATTCGCCTCGGCGCCGCTACGGGTAAAATGAAAGTAGCGACGTCGGACGGATCGATTCACATTCTTACAAACGGAGAATCCCTACAGTGATAGATTACAGCGATCTCATACCGATGGTAGCGATCATTTTCATCTTCGGCGCGCCGATTGCCGCATTCATCGTTTCGCGCGTTCTCGCGCATCAAGAGCGGATGGAGATGTTGCGTCGCGGCATCGTGCCCCCGCCCAACCCCCGCGAAATGCGGCGGGCGATGAAGTACGGGTGGACGCCCGGCGCGACGCAGGCTCCGCCAGATCAGTACGTCTATCACACCGACTTCTACGCACAACAGCAACTCCGCAAGGGCATGCAAGTGGCCTTCGTTGGCCTGGCGCTACTGATCGGGTTGGGCTTCATTGGCTACCGCGGCGACGGTTCGTTCGTCTACGGTCCCTGGCTCCTGGGCGGCTTAATCCCGCTCTTCGTCGGGATCGCCCAGATTATCGGCGCGGTGCTGGGGGGCGCGTCGTTCGGCTCGGCTGCCACGCGACAGCGTTTCGATGCGAGCGGAGGAACCGGAGCTGCGGCCGGGCCGCCGGGAGCGCCTGCGGGAAGCGCGGTGCCGCCTGGGCCGGCATCGTACGGCGGCTGGCGGCCGGGGTCGATTCCCGAAATCGAGAAACCGGCCTCACCACCGGATTATCGCAGCTGACCCTCAACGCAAGCTTGCATAGCATAGCAATGCCGCCGGTCGGTTGACCGGCGGCATTATATTTGGAATAAAAACGATGTTACTACTTGCAGGAGACCAAGGCCATGGCCCAGCCGGCGGCCGTACGAGTCCTGACCAGATATCCATCAGCAGTCCGATCGTAAACCTGGTAGCCCGCTCTGAGTGCGTCGGCTAGCGATTTGAAGACGATAAGACCTGCCATCAGTGGACCCTCCTTTCCTGTTGTTTACGCTCTCTATACAGTATAACGGCTCGAGTAGCAAGGGCGTGCGGCCGTTTCCGGAGATTTTCCTAAGAATTTGTTGAAAATAGGTAGAGAGATGGTGACGCGCGACCTGCACGCCGGCGTGCATGAGACCACGGTGATCGAACGCCGCGAACTCGCAACCGGCGTTGTGTTGGTGTCACTCGACGCACCGCTGCTGGCGAAGACGACGTGCCCCGGGCAGTATATCATGGCCATTCCGCCAAGCGGTGAAGCGGCTGCAACGGCGCTCGCCGTCTACGAAGCAGAAGGCAAGCGCGCAAGCCTTCTCTTCTTTATAACCGGTAAACGCACGCGCGAGCTCAGCGAACTGCGCAGCGGCGATCGGCTGGACGTCGTCGGTCCGCTCGGTAACGGCTTCGATCTCTCCGAGGCCGCGCGCGACGTAGCAATCGTCGCCGGCGGCGTCGGCATCGCATCGGTGTTGCTCTGCGCCCAAGCCTTGCTGCGCAATGGGTCGCGCGTGCGCCTTTTCTACGGCGCACGAACGGCAGAACTGCTCGTCGACGCCGAACGCTTCGCCGCGGCCGGCTGCGAACTCGTCGTAACGACCGATGACGGAAGCCGCGGAGAGCGTGGCTTCATCACCGACGCGCTCGCGCGAGCGCGCCGGCCCGATCGAATCTACGCATGCGGACCTTCGCCGATGTTGCGCGGCGTCGCGCACATCGCGGATCGGTTCGGCGTGCGCGCGCAGCTTTCGCTCGAAGAGACGTTCGGCTGCGGCATCGGCGGTTGTTGGGGCTGCGTCGTGCCGGTTATCGCGTCGAGTGCGCAAGCGCCGAGTTTTCCACCGGCAGCACTGGGCGGCAGTGACGTCGCCTACGCGCGAGTCTGCAAAGAGGGACCGGTATTCTGGGCCGACGAGCTGCGATGGTGAGCGACCGTCCGACGCTTGCAACGAAGCTTGGGAAGCTCGAACTCGCCTACCCGACGCTCATGGGCAGCGGCTGCTACGGTTCCGGCGAGGAGTTCGCTCCCTTCGCCGATCTCTCGAAGATCGGCGCAATCGTGCTCAAGAGTGTCACGCGTCTCCCACGCTTGGGAAATCCCACGCCGAGGATCGTGCACACGCCCGCGGGGATGCTCAACGCGATCGGTCTGCAGAATCCCGGACTCGACTGGTATCTGGCGCGCGAGCTTCACAAGTACGCGCAACGTCCGTGCAAGATCGTCGGGAGCGTTGCGGCATTTTCGGTCGACGATTATGCGTACGTTTGCGAGCGCCTGGCCGCGCGCGACGAGATTGCGGCGGTCGAGTTGAACGTATCGTGCCCGAACGTCGCGCGAGAAGGGGAGACCTTTGGTTGCGACCCGGAACTCACCGCAGCGGTCGTGCGGGCGGCGCGTTCGACGACCGACAAAACGTTGATCGTGAAGCTTTCGCCGAACGTCACCGAGATCGCCGCCGTCGCGCGCGCGGCGGAGGCGGCCGGCGCTGATGCGCTCGCCGTGATCAACACCGTTCGCGGAATGGCGATCGACGCGGAGACGTGGCGGCCACGTTTGGGCAATCTCAGCGGTGGTCTCTCGGGACCGGCGATACGACCGATCGCGGTGCTCGCCGTCTATGAGGTTGCGCAAGCCGTGAAGATTCCGATCGTCGGTCAGGGCGGCATCGAGACGCTCACCGATGCCCTCGAGTTCTTCTTAGCCGGCGCTAGGGCGGTTTCGATTGGAACGGCCAACTTCACCGATCCACGTATTCCTGAACGAATCGTGGCCGAACTGCACGCGTATCTCGCAAGCCGCAACCTTGCCGGGATCGACGCGATTGTCGGAAAAGCAAACGTGGGATTTGCAACGCCCCACCAATACGAAGGAGACGAAGGGTGACTCAGCTGATCGTCGCTCTCGACGTGCCGACTGCCGAGGCCGCCGAAGCGCTCGTCGATAAGCTCTACGAGCTCGACGTCATCGTCAAGATCGGTTTGGAAGCGCTCTGTGGCTATCCTCAGCGGATACTCTCGTATTGCGAGGCGCGCGATGTGCGGACGTTCGTGGATGCAAAGCTCCACGATATTCCGCGAACCGTCGGTGCGGCGATGGCACAACTCGTGCGGCCGAGCGTGCATCTGGTCAACGTTCACGCGCTGGGCGGCTTGGAAATGATGCGAGCGGCGGTCGAAGCGGCCGGCGAGCGCGCGGCCGAGCTGCACATCGAGCCCCCGCACGTGTTCGCCGTCACGCTGCTGACCAGCATCGCGTCTGAGGACCTCAACGAGCTCGGTTTACAGGGCGGT
The DNA here is from genome assembly GCA_035484815.1 of Candidatus Acidiferrales bacterium. Classification (GTDB taxonomy): domain Bacteria; phylum Vulcanimicrobiota; class Vulcanimicrobiia; order Vulcanimicrobiales; family Vulcanimicrobiaceae; genus Cybelea. Next base: position 25,908 of record DATHOO010000004.1, on the reverse strand, counting down.
CCCGGCGAGAACGCGATCCGGCTCGCCGCGCTCGCGCGCGACGCTGGATGCGCGGGAGTGGTCTGCAGCGCGCATGAGGTTCGCGACCTCAAGCGCTTCTTCGGCGACGATTTCCTGACGCTCACTCCGGGCATTCGGCCGACCGGTAGCGCGCACGCAGATCAGAAACGCGTTACGACACCGGCCCAGGCGGTCGCGGCGGGCGCCGACTATCTGGTCGTGGGACGTCCAATCGTCGAAGCTTCCGATCCGGTCGCTGCCGCCAAAGCAATCCTTGACGAGATGTCGGTACGAGCGTGAGTGCAACCGAGCTTGACCTGCGACATGCGCTCGCGCAACGCGGCGCTCTCCTCGAAGGGCACTTCCGTCTAAGTTCGGGGCGTCACAGCGATCGCTTCGTGCAGAAGTTCCGGGTTCTTGAAGATCCGGTGCTCCTCGAAGTGGTTGCGCGCGAAATCGCCGAGCGATTCCGCGCAGTTGAGCCGACCGTCGTCGTCGGCGCGGCCGTCGGCGGCATCCTGCTCGCCTACGAAGTCGCGCGCCAACTCGGCACGAAAGCGATCTTCGTCGAGAAAGAGAACGGCATTCCGGCGCTTCGTCGCGGCTTCACGCTCGAGCCCAAGGACCGTGCGCTCTTGGTCGAGGACGTCGTAACGACCGGTCTTTCACTGCGCGAGACGATCCGCGTCGTGCTCGACCGCGGTGCCGAGATCGTCGGGATCGGTATCATTGTGGCTCGCGCCCAAACCGATTTCGGGTTGCCGACGCAGGTGTTGCTCGATTTGCCGCTGCGTTCGTACGATGCAGCGGAGTGTCCGCAGTGCGGCGCCAGCGTGCCCGTGACCGACCCCGGCTCGCGCCGCGCGTGAGCATCGAGGTCGCGGTCGCCGAGTCGCGTGGAGCGCAGGCGGCCGGCGATCGAGCCTTCGTCAAATCGCTCGGGCGTAGCTGCGTGATGGCCAGCGTCGCATCGTTGCGTCCCGCGAGCGAAACCGACGCTCGCACGGCATTCGACCGGCTCTGCGAAATCGTGGATAGCCAGTCCCATGCAACCTTGATCGCGCGGCGCGGCGGCGAACGCGTCGGCTTCCTGCTGCTGCTCGACGAGCTTCCCGATGAAGTGACGCTCTCACCGCAGGGGTTCGTCGCCTACATGGCCGTCGAACCCGGCGCGCGCGGCACCGGCGTCGGCACGGCGCTCCTGGCAGCCGCGGAGGATAAGGCAAGACGCCGAGGGCTACCGTATATATCGTTGATGGTTACCGAGGAGAACGAGGCAGCGCGCCGGCTCTACCGGCGAGCCGGGTTCCGGACCGAACGGCGGCTTTTGTGCAAACCGCTTTAGCCCCCGATCTCTGGCGCCGAATCGGAGCGATTGCTGGTGCGGTGGCGATCGTGGTGTTTACGTTTTGGTTAGCCCGGCACATTCCGCGTACGATCGCGATTTTCGTGATCGCGGCGTTTATCGCGTTCGGCGTTCAGCCGATTGCCGCGCGCTTGGAGCGACGCATGCCGAAACCCATGGCCATCTCGATCGTTTTCGTAGCGTTGCTGCTCGTCGTGGCCGTTTTTTTGGTCATCGTCGTTCCGCTCACGATCAGCCAGATGCAACTGCTGGCGGCGAACGTACCGAGTTACGCGACGACCGCGCAGAGCTGGCTGGTAACGGCAGAGGCCTCGCTCGATCGACATTTCCCAACGCTGAAGATCCCTACCACGGGCCTCAACCTCGGGAAGATCGGCGCAGTCCAGATTTCAGGGATGGTCAGCGCGACGCTCGCGTCGCTGGGTGCGATTGCGGTCAACACCGCAACCGGCTTCTTCATAGCGTTTTCGGCGATCATCCTCTCGTTTTTCTTCCTGCTGAACGACACGCAAATCGCCGAAAGCTTCACATCGCTCTTTCCACCGCGACGAAGGCCGACGGCGCGCAAGCTGGCCGCCGAGGTGACGGAGCTCTTTAGCAATTACATCTCAGGTCAGGTCATCGTCAGTGCGATCACCGGCGCCGTCATCGCGATCGGGACCGCGATCATCGGCTTCAAGTTTTCGCTGATCGTCGGCATCATCTCCGGCGTCGCGTACGCCATTCCGATCATCGGCATGCTCATCGCCCAGATCATCGCGATTCCAATGTCGGCGCCGCAAGGGCTTTGGATAATCATCTGGGTGCAAGTCATCATGTTCGGCATGGCGCGCATCAGCGACAACGTGCTCGTTCCGAAGATCATGGGGCAATCGGTCGGCGTTTCGCCGATCGGCGCGATGTTCGCGGTCTTCGCGGGCGGCGAGCTCTTCGGTATCCCGGGACTCATCTTGGGCATTCCCGCCGCCGCACTGATCAAGATTCTTTGGCGATATTTCGCGGCGCCATGGATTGCCGCGCAACTGGAGAAGAGCTAACCATGCTCCGTATGGTCGCAGCCATTTCACTCGTTTCGCTGGTGGCGCTCGCAGCAGCCGGTTGCTCTTCGGGCGGGAGCGGTAACGCGCTTCCGGTTACGCCCCCGAACCCAGGGCCGCCACAGACCGGCCCGGAGGGGAAGTACATCAAGCATATCGTCGTCATCGTGCAAGAAAATCGCACGTTCAACGACATTTTTGCCGGTTTTAAAGGCGCCGATTCGACCTTGTACGGTTATACGCACGACGGTACCAAGGTGCGCTTAAAAGCCATGACCTTTAAGGGACCCGACGTCTTGCACAACTGGGGTAACGCGATGGCCGACTGGAACGGCGGCCGCATGAATGGTTTCGACCGAAGCCTCTACACCAACGGAAAGCCGGCAGGAACCTATACATACGCTTACATCCAGCATCAGGTCGTCGCTCCATATTGGACGATGGCAAGGCAATATACGCTCGCCGATCATATGTTCCCGACCATGTTCGGACCGACGTTTACGGCGCACATCGATCTGATCGCGAGCACGACGAACCTTACTGCCGACGAGGCGGAGGTCGACGGGCCGACCGGTCAGCCCTGGGGTTGCGACGCGCCCGCCGGCACGCGCACGCTGCTGTTGAACCCGCAGCGAGTCGAAACCGGCGATGGACCGTTTCCGTGCTTCACGCAGTACAACACGATGGCCGACACGCTCGACGACGCCCAAATAAGCTGGAAATACTACGCTCCGGAGGTCAAGTACGCCGGCGGACGACTCTGGTCGCCGTTCGCAGCGATCCGGAAGGTCCGCTATGGCCCGGATTGGCAGCGCAACATCATCTCGCCGCAGACGACCGTATTGACCGACGCCGCAAACGGAAAGCTCGCGCAAGTTTCTTGGGTGATCCCCGATGCCGCCGATTCCGATCACGCCGGCTCCAACAGTAACAAAGGCCCATCCTGGGTAGCGGGAGTCGTCAACGCGATCGGCGAGAGCCAGTATTGGAGCTCGACGGCGATCGTGGTGCTCTGGGACGATTGGGGTGGTTGGTACGACAGCGTGGCGCCCCCGCAACTCGGTTTCGTCGGGCTGGGCATTCGCGTACCCTGCATCATCATTTCGCCGTACGCAAAAGCCGGATACGTTTCCCACACGCAATACGAGTTCGGCAGCGTTCTGCGGTTGATCGAGGAGACGTTTAAGCTCGCTTCGCTCGGGCCGGCTGCCCGCGGTTACACCGATACGCGGGCGCGCAGCCTCGTCGATAGCTTCGATTTCAAGCAGCAACCGCGGGCGTTCAAACCGATCCCCGCGCCGTATCCACCCGCATACTTCCTCAGGCAGCCCCCATCCGGCGTCCCACCGGATACGGAGTAGCCGGCTTTAACGCGCCCTCGCCGGTGACGTGACGACGGCGATGCCGTCGTCATATCGTCTCGTGCCGCACGCGCGTGCCGCACGTAGGCGCGCGGCGTTGAACTGCGCCGTGCGGGCGCTCTCCGCGATTGCCGCAAGGATCACGTGGTGCGTTCGCGCGGCGGCACACGACGCAGTGTCGGGAAGCTCGATGGTTCGCGTTTGGGGCGAAAGAACGTTGACGGCGCCAAGCGAGAGACCAACTCCACCGAGCGCTGACGGGCGGTTGCGCTCGATCCAGGAAAAGAACCCGGTCGCGCGAGCGTTGACGCGAAGTGCGTCGGCGTAAAAGTCTACCGGATGACTTCCCGCAAGAAAATTTGCCGCGATGGCGATCGCGATGGTCGCGGCGGCGATCGGCCACGCCTGGCGCAGCGTTCGAGCCAACCAGACCGTTGCAACCGCAACGAGCGCGACCGCCGGCGCAACGCGGGTAGGCGCGTCATTCCAGAAGATCGCGAGAACGTAGCCCACGCCCAAGAGCGTCGATGCGGCGAGCAGCGCGGTTGCGATCGCAGCAATGCGTCGGACGAGCGACGCCAGAACCACCGTGCCCGCCGCGATTGCCGGGGCCGCGAAGCGTAGCGACGCGCCGGTCGCGAGCTGCGCGACGGAGCTTGCGTATCCGAAGGGCAAAACGAAGAAGAGCAATCCAGCGGCGCAGGCAGCCCACGCGACACCTCGCTGCCGCCACACGAAGAACGGTGCGGTGAGCGCTGCCAGCAGCGCGATCGACGCAAACGGCGATGCGATAAAGGCGACGCGCGCGAGGATCGCGAGCGCCGGCCATCCGTGAGCGAGAATCGTCGATGCGAAGAAGCCGCCGTACTCCGTGCTCGCGGGCGCGACGATCGCGTGGCTCCATAAGATCGCGTTGCGCGCGAGCCAAAGCACGAGTACGCCTCCGGTTGAAAGCCATAGCGCGGGTCGTGACTTGCTCGTCGCGAGCGCAATCGCAGCGAAGATCCAGCCTTGGGGCTTGATGAGCGCGGTAACGGCTAGGGTGCGTGTCGCGGCGCCGTGCGCGGCGCGCAATGACCAAAGGCTCTCGAGAAAGAAGGCCGCGAGCCAGACGTCGTTTTGGAGCGTTCCAGCTTGGATTGCGAGTGGGTAGGCGGTTACGGTTGCGGCGGCGAGCGCGTCGGCAAGCAACGGCGGCGCCGCCCACATCGTACGCGCCCACGCCGCGATCCGGAAACCGAGCAGAACGAGCGCGGCAAAGCCGCTCCAGGGCAACGAAAACGGACCGCTGGTCGCATAGAGCGCGGCCGCAAAAAGCTCCGACGCGGGCGGATACCACCAATAGCGCGTCGCGGTCGTCCAGATCGAGTGCGCTTGCACCCACGAAGCGGCATTCGGAAGGTGGTAGGACAGCGAGTCGCCGTCGAGCAGCGGACGCATCAGCGGTGGCCACGCGACGGCAACGAGCGCGCCGATCAGGAGATACGGCGGGACGGCGCCGGAGTTCTTCGGCGCGCTCGTTACCGGCGGCTCGCGCAGGTATGCAACGCCGATGCAGAGCACGAGCGCCGCCCAGCAGACCGGCGCATAAAGCGCGTGGGCGACCGCGAGCGCAAAGGGAATCGCAACGCCCAGAATCAGCGCGTCGCGCAGACGGTCGACGAACGCGTAAGTTCCGCGCGTACGAAGAGCCGGCGCTGCGGCAAAAAGCCCGAGCAGCCAGAGTGCAGCCGGCAACCCTGCCACGAGCGCCAGGGCTACATTGAGTCGGGCGCGCTAACCCCGACAAGCGATAGCGTGCGCGCCAGTATGTTTTTTGCGGCGATCGAGAGCGCGAGTCGTGCGAGGCGTAGCTCGGTTTCCTCGGTCAGAATCTTGCACTCGGTGTAGAACTGATGGAAATCCGCGGCAACGTCACGCGCGTAGCGCGCCAGCCGGTGCGGCGCCAGATATTCGACCACGCCGGCCACGACGTTGGGAAACTCGGACAACCGGCGGGCGAGTGCGAGCTCTGCGGGATGAACGAGCGGCGCGAGCGTGGCCAGATGCGCGCGCGCAACGTCCTCGGCCAGCGCACGGCGCAAGACGGACGCGATCCGCGCGTGGCCGTATTGGACGTAGTAGACGGGATTCTCGCTCTCGCGCTCGACCGCTAGAGCTACGTCGAAGGAGAGCGGCGATTCCATCGCCAGCATAACGAAGAAAAAGCGCGCCGCATCGACGCCGACTTCGTCGAGAATCTCGTCGAGCGGCAGGATCTCGCCGGCACGTTTGCTCATCGAGATCTGCTCGCTTCCGCGCATCAGTGCGACCTGTTGAACGATTGCGACCTCGAGGCGACCCGGATAACCAAGCGCCGCCGACAATCCTTTGAGGCGCTCGATATACCCGTGATGATCGGGACCCAGAATATCGACAACCCGGTCGTTGCTCTTGAGCTTTTGGTAATGATAGGCGACGTCCATGCAAAAATACGTCGGCCGGCCGTCGCTGCGCAGAAGCACGCGATCCTTGTCGTCGTCGAACTGCGTCGCACGAAAGAAGAGCGCACCCTCCCGTTCGTAGGTAAGACCGAGCTCGCGCAGGTGCTCGATTCCTTCGCGTACCTTGCCGGTCTCGTGCAGCTCGCGTTCGCTCTGCCAACGATCGTACTCGATGCCGAAGCGTTGCGCGGTGCGCTGCTGTTGCGCGACGAACTCGTCGCGGCCGAAAGTGGAAAAATACGGCAGCCACTCGGCTTCCGGCGCGGCGATCCAGCGGTCGCCGTCGCGTTCGACGATCCGTTGTGCGACGGGGATCAGATATTCGCCGGGATAGCCGTCTTCGGGCAGCCGATAACCGCTGTCGTAGTGCTCGCGATAGCGCGCGTAGAGCGATCGTCCGAGCGCGTCGAGTTGACCGCCCGCATCGTTGATGATCCATTCGACAAAGACGTCATAGCCGCAGAATCGCATTGCATTTGCAAGCGCTGCGCCGATCGACATCGAGCGGCCCTGCACGACGACGAGCGGCCCGGTCGGATTTGCGCTGCCAAACTCAAGCGAGACTCGCAGCCCATTGCGGGGCGCCTCGCCAAAGCCTTCGCCCTCGCGAAGAATGCGCGCGAGCGCAGCATGCCAGACCGCCGGCGCCAACCGCAGATTGATGAATCCGGCGACCGGCTCGACGCTGCTGAAACGATCGGCTAACTTGGGGGCGCGGCGGGTAAGCTCGGTCACGAGTGCGACCGCAATATCTTGCGGCGAACGGCGTGCCGTCTTGGCGAGTGAGAACGCGAGATTGGTCGCGAAGTCGCCGAACTCGAGGCGACGCGGCGCTTCGAACGTAACGATCGGCGGCGGAATCGAATAGATCGCGGCAGCGGCAGCCGCGGCGCTTTCGGAAAAGACGCGCAGCGCATCGTCGACCGGCGACGCGGCTTCAGTCGTGCGAACGCTCATCGGCGTTGCATTTCGCTCGAGACTCGCGAATACCGCGAAGCTCCGCGCGATTCCACCGATCCGTCGAGTTCGAGCAGGGTCAGCGCGGCGAGGACCGCCGCGGGCGCAATCCCGCTGGCAGCCACGATCTCGTCGAATTCGCACGCGCCCGCGTCGATCGCCGCGAGCAGCGCGGCCGCCACGGGCTCGCGGGGGGTAGATGGCGCCGGCGGCGGCGCCAGGCTCAGCCGCCCGAGCGCTTCGAGCACGTCCTGCGGAGCTCGAGCCAGGGTCGCTCCATCCCGAATGAGGGCCAGGCACCCCGCGCTGTGCTTCCGATCGACGTCGCCAGGAACCGCGAGCACGGGAATCCGGCCGGCGGCCCAGCTGGCGGTGTTCAGGGCTCCGCTGCGCGCCGGGGCCTCAACCACGAGCACGGCGTCGGCAAGCGCCGCAACGACCCCGTTGCGGGCAAGGAACTGCCATGGCCGGGGCTGCGCCTCGGGCGGATAGGGTGAGAGGACCGCCCCACCTTCGCTGGCGATGCGCTCGGCGAGGTTTGAATTACGGGGCGGGAAGAGATGCCGGTGACCGCCCCCGAGAACGGCGACGGTCGCTCCCCCGGCGCTCAACGCTCCCTCGTGTGCCTCCGAATCGATCCCCAGCGCGAGCCCCGAGATGATGCAGCAGCCGGCCTGCGCCAGCTCGGCTGCAAACCGGTGGGCCAGGCGGCGTCCATAGGGAGTCGCCGCGCGGGTTCCGACGACGGCGACACTGGGCAGTCTGAGGCCGGCGAGCTCTCCGGAGCACCACAGCCCCGCCGCGGCGGCCTCGAAACCGCGGCCGTCCCGCGCGCGCTCGATCCGGTCATGCGGCTCGTAGGTGGGCTCGAGCATCTTGCCTTCCTTCACGCGTGCAGGGGGAATCGCAAGCGCCCAACGGAATAGCCTGGCCGCAGCGGAGGTACCCGAGTTGGCAGCAGAAGCGTATTGCGTCAAATGCAAAGCTAAGCGCGAGATCAAAGACGCAGTCCAGATCACAATGAAAAACGGTCGTCCTGCAGTGGAAGGCAAGTGCCCCACCTGCGGCACCAAGATGTTTAAGATTGGCTCAGCCTAGGATTTCTTAAGCTCGCATTTCGATCGGCGCGAGGTCCCGGCGCGCACGGCGCGCTGGGACTTCTTTGCGTTCCCTACCCATAGTGACGTATAATACGCTCACCCACAACATATGCCGTGGGGGAGTGACTTACCGCTGACTTGCCCGACCTGTCGCAAGAGTGAGACGCGCGTCGTCGATTCTCGCGACGATGAGACTGTGGTTCGCCGGCGGCGCGAGTGTTTGGATCCGCGCTGCAAACACCGTTTTACGACGTACGAGCGGATGGAAGTACCGCGCCTCTTCGTCGTCAAAAAGGACGGACGGCGCGAGCAGTATAGCCGCGACAAAATCCTAACCGGATTGCGCAAGGCTTGTGAGAAGCGCCCGATTTCCGAGGCTCGCATGGAAGCCGTCGCCGCCGATCTCGAGCGCGAGCTTTTTGCTCGCGGCGAGAGCGAGGTGCAATCCTCGCTCGTGGGAGAGAAGCTGATGGAGGCGCTGCGCGCGCTCGATCCGGTCGCGTACATTCGCTTTGCGAGCGTCTACCGGTCTTTCCGCGATATCGAAAGCTTCCGAGAAGAACTCGCCCAGCTATAGCGTGAACTATGGCCAGTTAATGGACAGCGTGCGCGTCGCTCTTCGGCGCCTGCCGCAAGGCGAGGGTTTGCCGCTCCCCGGATATATGAGCGAGCATGCTGCAGGCGCGGATCTCTGCGCCGCGGTCAGGGAGCAGTTGACGCTCGTACCCGGCGCGCGCGCGCTCGTGCCGACCGGGTTCTCGATCGCCTTGCCGCCCGGTTACGAGGCGCAGGTCCGGCCTCGCAGCGGGCTGGCGATTCGTCTCGGCGTGACTTGTCTCAACGCTCCGGGGACGATTGATGCCGATTATCGCGGCGAGGTGCAAGTCGTGCTTGCGAATCTGGGCACGGAGCCGGTCGTCATCCGCCGCGGCGACCGCATCGCGCAGATGATCGTCGCGCCGGTCACGCGCGCAACGTTCGATGTCGTGGACGAGCTCCCGCCGTCGATGCGCGGCGATGGAGGCTTCGGCTCGACGGGCGTTTCCACGTGAACGTCTACATCGTCGGCAAAGGCGCGATGGGCACCTACGTGGGCGATTTGCTTCGCGGCGTCGGGGTCGAGGTTGCGTATGCGCCGCGCAACCATGAAGAGGTGCGTCCGTACGATGCCGACGTCGCGATCGTCGCGACCAAAGCGTACGACACGGAGAGCGCGATCGAGACACTGCGCAGAGCGATTGCTTATCCCGAAAAATGCGTCTTCGTCTCGCCCCAAAACGGCGTCGGGAATGAAGAACGATTGGCGGCGAGCTTCGGCGCCGAGAACGTCGTCGCCGCCGCGTTGACGACGCCCATCGACCGCGACCGCGACGGGAACGCGCGGCCGGCGAAAGAAGGCGGGTTGGCGCTGGCACCGATCGGCTCCAACGCATACAACTGGTTAGCCGCGACTTTTGCAGGTACCGGGCTCACCGTAAAGGTCGTTGAAGACTGGCGCGCGCTCAAGTGGAGCAAGCTTGCGCTCAACGTGGTCGCCAACGCGAGCTGTGCGATCCTCAACGTCTTGCCGAATCGCTTCGTACACTTCGAGAAGATTTTCACGCTCGAGATTCGCATGATCCGCGAGGTTCGCGCGGTGATGCAGGCGCTCGGTGTCGAGCCGATCGATTTGCCGCGCTACCCGGTCCGTGCGCTCTTCCGGGTTGCCGGCTTACCGAGTGCGCTCTCCCGCACGCTCTTGACGCAGAGCATCGCGGGAGCGCGCGGAACGAAACCGCCATCATTGCTGCTCGATCTTCGGCGCGCCCGACCGTATACCGAAGTCGACGTGCTCAATGGTGCCGTCGCCGCGGCCGGGCTCGAGCTCCGCATCCCGACCCCGGTCAATGCCGTGTACGCACGCGTGCTTAACGACATCGCGCACACGCCGCCGCTTTGGGCGAAATATCGCGAGCATCCGGATCGCCTGGAGGCCGAAGTCGAAGCCGAGGTGAAACGCGCGAAGGCATTGTCGAAAGCGAACCGTTAAACGAGATGCGCGATCCGAACGTTCCCGAATCGCTAGAAGGTTGGTGGATTCTCCATCGTATCTTTGGTTTTGACCGGCGCGCATGGGATGGTTTGCCGGAGAAGCGGCGAGATAAATACGCGGGGCACGCCGCCGACCTGGTGGATCATCTTAAAGGGAATGACGACGGCGACGTCGGCCTGACGCAGATCGTCGGCCACAAAGGCGATCTCATGCTGACGCACTACGCGAGCAGCTTCGATGGCTTGGCATATGCGCAGACGCTGGTCGACAAGCTCGAGCTCCGGGAATTTCTCACTCCGCAAGGGTCGTACGTTTCACTTTTGGAGCTCGGGTTGTACGACGCGACCGGAAAGATTCACGCCGAGCTCAACCAACGCGGCCTTGCGCCGCAATCGCCGGAATGGATCGCCGCTTTTGACGAGCTGATGCGCAAGCAAGCTGAGAGCCCGTACGTCGCGCCGCGGCTCTGGGCGAAGATCCCGCCGCGGCGCTACCAGTGCTTCTATCCGATGAGTAAGCGACGAGGCGAGGTCCAGAACTGGTACATTCTCGGGTTCGAGGCGCGCGCAAAGATGATGAGCGCGCACGGCGTCGTGGGCCGCTCCTATCACAAGCAGGTCACGCAGGTCATCTCGGGATCGATCGGCTTCGACGATTTCGAGTGGGGCGTCGACCTGTATGCCGACGATCCGCTGGTCTTCAAGAAACTGATCTACGAGATGCGCTTCGATGAGGCGAGCGCGCGTTACGGCGAGTTTGGACCGTTTTGGGCTGGGCTGCAGTTTTCACCGAGCGAGCTGAGCGCTTTTCTGGACGGCGACGCAATACCGCAACTCGAAGAGCCCTCGTCGTAAACCGCTCGCTTTAAGGCGCGGCGACCGTGTAGGGGCCGTTTCCCAATGGAATCGAGCGGCTCGTGCGCCCGCTAGCGATGTCGATCAGCGTGGCGTCGTTGTCGCGATGCGAGATGACGACCGCGGTTCGACCGTCGGAGGTTATCGCGACGCCGTACGGCGCCCCGCCCACTTCGATTGGTGCGCGCGCGGCGTCCGTGCTGAGGTCGATCGGCGTAACGGTCGAGTTTGCATAGTTTGTTACATAGGCGATCCGGCCGTTCGGCGCAATCGCGATCTCCATCGGGTCGACTCCGACCGGGATTTGCTTTGAAAGGCTTCCTCCACCGGAGAGATCGACGGCGGTTACGTTGTTCGACGCGCTGTTAACGATATAGAGCCGTTTGCCATCGGGCGTAAGCGCAAGCCCGCTGGGGCGTTCGCCGGCCGGAATCGTTCCCGTAACCGTGCGCGAGCGAAGATCGACGAGAGCGACGGCGTTCGATCCGTTCTCGCTCACGTAAAGTCTTGAGTCGTCGGGCGCAATCGCAATTGCTCGCGGCCTGGAGCCGACGCCAATCGTTCCGCCGGCTTTGAGGGTTGCGGTGTCGATCGGTTCGATCGTATCGTTGTCGGAGTTTGCCACCCAGAGGATCTTCCCGTCGCGGGTGAGCGCAATGCCGTTCGGCGAGGAGCCGACCTTCACCGTGGCAACGACGCGCGCTGCGGAGGTGTCGACGACGCTGATCGACCCGCCACCGAGATTAGCGACGTAGAGTCTCGCGCCGTCGCTGCTCAGGACGGCGTCACGAGGCTCTTCGCCGACGCGGATCTCAGGGCCGGTAGCCTGCGTCGCGAGATCGATCGGCGTGATCGTGTTGCCGAAACGATTTTCGGCGAACGCAAGCGCCGGCCGTTGTGAGCCGTTCGTCACACGCACGCCGATCGCGAGGTGTTGCAGGAGCGCGCCGTTTTCAGCGTTTCCGTCGATGCGCGCATTGTAATACCCGGCGCGTAGGTCGGCGTCCGCGGACATGCGGGCATCGATCGTTTCACTGCTGTCGCCATTGACGACGACGTGGCCGCGGGCGACGTCGAGATGAAGGCCGCGAGGAAACGACGCGTGCCACGTCACCGCAGCGGCGCTCGTACCAGCGTTGGAGATCCGAAACCGAAGCGACGTGCCCGTTCCCGCTCCGATCGAAACAGTGGTAACCGTGGGTGTGAAGCCCGCGCTCGATGCGGGCGGCAACGAGAGCGCGGCGGTCGAAAACGAGGGTGGCGCGGCATCCGCGCGGCTGCCCCATTGCGCGTTAGGGCTCGAGCCAAGCGAAACATCCAGCTGCACCGTGCCGCGCAACGGGAGCGCAATCCAAGCGGCGTTGCCCGCGCGTCCGTTCACGCGAACCGAATCGACATACGCTGCCTCAGTTGCGGCACGCGGCGCGTCGATCGTCACCGTCGGACCGCCGGGTGCACGCAGCGTTACCGCACCAAACAAGGGCGCTCCGAGGTCGAGATAGCGCACGGAGGGGTTCTGCGGATAGAGACCCATCGCGCACCAGACGTACCACGCGCTCATCGTTCCCAGGTCGTCATTGCCGGGAAGGCCATCCGGCGTATCCGCATAGAGCGTTGTAAGTGCACGGCGCACGATTGCTTGTGCGCGCCACGGTTCACCGGCCGAGAGATACACCCACGGCGTTCCGAGGCTCGGCTCGTTCCCGAGCCACGCATACGGCTTATCTTCGCCGGCATTGAGCTGCGAGAAAAACTTGTCGAGCGCCGCGGTTGCCGCCGCCGGGCCGCCCATTGCCGCGATCAGATCGTGTAGATCCTGCGGAACCAGCCAGGTGTATTGCGCGCCGTTGCCTTCTTGAAAACCACTCTGTCCGTTCTCGGTGATCGGCGTGTGCATGAACGCTCCGTCGGGATCGCGCGGAACGATCGACGCGGCCGCGCTGTTGAAGAGCGTCATCCAGTTTCCCGAGCGCCGCATGAACGTTTCGTACGTTCGTACGTCGCGTAAGGCGTCGGCGAGGCGCGCGATCGCGAAATCGTCCAACGCGTATTCGAGCGTTTCCGACGCGCCGTTGGGACCCGGCGAAACCGACGTCGTGTGCGTGTTGACGACATAGCCTTTGCGCAGATACTCGTCGTCGAGCTCCCACCGCGGAACGTACCAGCCTTGACCCGGCGGCGGCGCCGTCGTTGACGCGCCTTTGACCATTGCGGCGAGGGCGGCTCGGGCATCGAAATCGCGCGCGCCGAATGCATAGGCGCCGGCGATCACTGGATCGACCGAGTCGCCGCCCATGACGCTCGTCGGCCCGTTCACGAGCGCCCAACGCGGAAGCCAGCCGTTCTCCTGCCGCGCGGCGTCGACGAGCGATTGCATCATATCGCTCGTCTCGCCCGGCGCGAGCAACGCCAGCAAGGGAACTTCGGTGCGATAGATGTCCCAGTCCGAAAAGTTTGCGTATTCGGCGTGGCGGGGGCGCGCGTGATGGATCCGTTGGTCAAAGCCGGTGTAGCGACCGTCGGCGTCGCTGATCAGATTCGGATGGAGGAGCACGTGATAGAATGCCGTGTAAAACGTGTGCTGCTGCTGCGGCGTTCCGCCGGAGATCGTGATGCGGTGGAGCATTCCGCTCCAAAACTCGGTAGCGCGGTTTCGAACGGCGATCACGTCCCAGCCGTGATCTTCGGCGTCGAGGTTCGCGCGTGCGCCGGCGACGCTGACGAAGGAGAGGCCGACCTTGACGACGATCGGCGGACCGCTGGTCGTGTCGAACGAAACCCACGCGCCGCTCGCCGGTCCCTTCGCCGCCTTCGATCCAAGCGTAACCTGCGTGCCGTTCCACGTACCGTACTCACGAAACGGCCGGTTGAAGCGCGCAGCGAAGTAAACGGTGTAACGATCGGGCATGCCGCAGAAGAACCCGCTCGAGGCCGAACCCGACAGTTCGTCGTTCGCATCGACCCCAACGGCGGCATCCGTCACGCCGGCCTGATTCGAAGCAACGTTAAAGAGCAGATTCGCGCGGGGTGTTTTCGGAAACGTAAATCGTGCAATGCCGGTTCGCTGCGTAACGCTCAGCTCGGTGCGAATCGAGGGCTCGCCGAGCGAAACCGCGTACCAGCCCGGCGCGCTCATTTCGGTCGAATGGGAGAACGGCTGCCGCGCGGAGGCGGGATCGGCCGGAATTGCGCCGGTCGTCGGCAGCACACCGAAGTCGCCGAAGACGTTGCAGCCGGGACCGCTCAAGTGCGTCAAGCTGAATCCCGTGATCTGATGGTCGCTGTATTCGTAACCGCCGCCGGCATTTTGCGACGGCGTATCGGGGCTCCACTGCACCATGCCGAACGGCACGTCGGCTCCAGGAAAAGTGTCGATCGGGCCGCCGACCGGCGTTCCCGACGTTCCCACAAAGGTATCGACGAGCATCGTCGGATCGCTCGCCGCCGCAACTCGCGCCGGTGCCAAAAGACCGAGCGCGATCCAACCGGCGAGCATCATAACCGCGGTTCGCACGCGTCCCTTGTACGTTACGCTGCCGCTCCCAGCCTTTCCAAACTGCGGTATTGAATAGCCTCCGCGACGTGCTCGCCGCGAATGGCGTCGAGCCCGGCCAAATCGGCGATCGTGCGCGCGACGCGGGCGATGCGATCGAGCGCTCTTGCGGAGAACTGCCGCTTTGCGCTGGCGTGGGCGAGCAGCCGCATCGCGGGCTCGTCGAGCGCGCAGTATCGCCGGATCGCATTGCCGGGAATCTCCGCGTTGCAGCCGAGCCCCGTGCCGTGAAATCGATGGCGCTGGCGTTCGCGTGCGGTCACCACACGCTCGCGAATGCGCGCGGAGGGCTCCGCGCCTTCGTAGCGCACCATATCGTCGAACGCCACGCGCGCGATTTCGATTTGAAGGTCGATCCGGTCGAGCAGCGGGCCGGAGAGCTTGCTCACGTATTTCGCCACCATGGCATCGTCGCATCGGCACTCCGCGCTGCGTGTGCCGCGATAGCCGCATGGGCAGGGATTCATCGAAGCAACGAGCTGAAAACGCGCGGGATAGGTAAACGTTCCAGCCGCGCGCGCGATCGTGACCGTTCCCTCCTCGATCGGTTGGCGCATCACCTCGATGGCGCTTCGAGTGAACTCGGGAAACTCGTCGAGAAAGAGCACGCCATGGTGCGCGAGCGATATCTCTCCGGGTTTGACGAGCGCGCCGCCGCCGACGAGCGCCGTCTGACTGATCGTGTGATGCGGAAATCGAAACGGACGCGCCTGCACGATGCCCGCGCGTCCAACGAGCAGGCCGGCAACGCTGTAGATCTTCGTCACTTCAAGCGCTTCCTGAAGCGACATCGCCGGGAGTATGGACGGCAGACGGCGCGCGAGCATCGTTTTTCCGCAGCCTGGCGGACCGACGAGGAGCAGATTGTGGCCGCCGGCGGCGGCGATCTCGAGCGCGCGTTTCGCCGCGAGCTGTCCGCGCACGTCGGCGAGGTCGCCGTGCACGCGTTCATCGGTACCATCGAGTACGGGCGCCGCGCTTCGCCGCCGCCACTTTATGCCGTTGCCGGCAAGCACGCAGACCGCCGCGTGCAGCGAATCGACCGTGTAAAGCTCCATCCCGGTAACGAGCGCAGCTTCGTCGGCGTTGGCGGCCGGCACGATGAGTTTCGTAAAGCCGGCGTCGCGAGCGCCGAGCACCATCGGCAGGATTCCGCTGACCGGTTGCAGCTTGCCGTCCAGTGCCAATTCGCCAAGCGCGATGAACTGCCGTAGTACGGTCGCCTCGATTTGCTCGTCGATGCCCATGAGCGCGAGTGCGATCGCGAGATCGAACGCAGGCCCGGCTTTGCGAACATCGGCCGGAGAGAGATTGACGAGCAGCCGCCCCGGCGGATAGGCGAATCCCGAGTTCACAATGGCGGCGCGCACCCGTTCGCGCGCCTCGCCGAGCGCGCGATCCGGAAGGCCGATGATGGCGAACGCCGGAGTGCCGGCGGCGCTATCCGCTTCGACGCGCACGACGTAGCCCTCGATGCCGAGCATCGCAGCGGAAAAGGCGAGGGAGAGCACTCGCAATCTCTCTGCGCGCGGAGACGGCGATGTCTAGGGGTCCGTCCGCGAACTACGGAATGACGCCCGCAATGAGCCCCGAGTGGTTGGGCGCGCTCGCCGAAGCCGGAACGTTCGTCGTGATTTGCGCCAGCGTGATTGCCGCCTTGGTCCAGCTGCGCCATATCCGCACTGGGAATCAGCTGCAGGCGCTGCTCTCGCTCGAGCACGATTTTCGCGCTCCCGAACTTCAGGCAGCGTTGACGTATATCCAGGAACGGCTCCCGGAACGATTGGAAGACCCGGCGTATCGCCGGCAGCTGGAAGCGATCGGCTTCGTCGATCCGCGACTCCATCCGGAGATGGTGGCCTGCAACTGGCTCAACGAGATGGGAACCATCGTCAAACGCGACTTGGTCTCCGAAGACACGTTCATGGATCTTTTCGCCCGGTTGATCGTGCACTGCTGGAGGCAGCTCTCACCGGCGATTGCGATCATGCGCCGGGCCCGCGGTCCGGCGCAGTATCACGATTTCGAGTATCTGGCAGACCGTGCTGCCGCGTGGCTGAAAAGGAACCCGGAGGGAACGTCGCCGCGTCCCTTCCTCCGAACGCCCCTACCCGATCGCTGGCGCGAAGTCGACCGCGAAGAAGCTACGAACGGCTGATTTGCCGCGGTTTCTCCACAGTTTGCACAAGAGAAACGTCATAGGCTGTGGACAGCGGTCGAAAAACAGGCCGGAGTCCGGCGCGCGCCCAACCCCCGTTCGGAGTTTCTTTAAGGAGAAGGATTTGGAAAGAGCGCTCGCTCGTATAGCTTTTACTCTCGGCGCGTGCCTCGCGCTGGCCGCCTGTTCGCACGGCTCGTCTCAGTCCGGCGCGACGGCTTCGCCCGCGGCGCAAACCAACGCACAAAAGACGATCGGCGTCTCGATTCAAAATCGCGAAGCGCAGTTCTATCAAGATATGGAGTCGGGCATGCGCAGCCAGGCCGCGAAACACGGCTACACGCTGATCGTTGTCGATGCGAGCCGCGACAACGCGCGCCAGCAGAGCCAGGTCGAAGACTTCATCTCAAAGCGCGTCGATGCGATCGTGCTGACGCCGTACGACTCAACGGCGATCGGCAGCGCGATCGCGGAGGCGAATGCCGCCGGCATCCCCGTCTTTACCGCCGACATCGCCAGTACCAGCAAAGAGGGGCACGTGGTCGCACACGTTGCCAGCGACAACGTCCAAGGCGGCTTCCAGGCCGGCAAACTGATGTGTGAGGCGATCGGCAAGAGCGGCACCATCGCCATCGTCGACGAGCCGGAAGTCACGAGCGTACAAGATCGAGTCAAAGGTTTCAAAGCCGCAATCGCACAACTCTGCCCGTCGGTTACGATCGTGTCCGACGTCGACTCCGGCGGAACGCGCGATAAGGCAAGCAGCGATAGCGGCGATATCCTGCAAGCGCATCATGATCTCAAGGGCATCTTCGGCGTCAATGACGATTCGGCGCTCGGTGCGCTGGCCGCGGTGAGAGCCGCAGGGCTGACCGGTAAAGTTGCGATCGTGGGTTACGATGCGTCGCCGGAAGCCCGGAAGGCCATCGCCGCCGGCGGGATGTACGGCGACGCGATTCAATATCCAAGCAAGATTGGCTCGACCACCATCGACATCATTCACGGTTACTTCGGCGGCAAACAGCCGCCGCCGGTAATCAAAATCCCGGTCGGGACGTTTACGCGCACCAATACCCAAGCCTCACCTTAACGTGACGCCGCCGCTGCTCGAGATGCGCAGCGTCGGGAAGCGCTTTCCCGGCGTTCAAGCACTCTCGGACGTTTCGCTGACGCTCGCCGCCGGCGAGGTCCTCGTGCTCGTCGGCGAAAACGGCGCCGGCAAATCGACCTTGATGAAAATTCTCGCCGGAGCACTGCAAGCCGACGCCGGTGAGATCTTCATCGGCGGGGCGCGCGTGAAGATCGCAACGCCGCAAGAAGCGCAGCACCTGGGCATCGGAATGATCTATCAAGAGTTTACCCTCGTCCCGCAGCTGACGGTTCCCGCGAACATCAGCTTAGGGCGCGAGCCGACGCGGGGCGGCCTCATCGATGCGGCGGCCGTCGGAGCGCGGGCGAAACAAGTCCTCGGCGAGCTGGGCTTGGAGCTGCCGTTCGACGTTCCCGTTTCGAAGCTCTCGGTAGCACAGCAGCAGTCGGTTGAAATCGCGAAGGCGCTCGCGACGTCGGCGCGGATCATCGTCATGGACGAGCCAACTGCGGCGCTCTCCGACCGTGAGATCGAACGGCTCTTTGCCGTCGTTCGGCGGCTGCGCGCAAGCGGCGCCGGCATCATCTACATCTCGCATCGAATGGACGAGCTTCCCCGGATCGCCGATCGGGTAACGGTGATGCGCGACGGCAAGATCGTCGAAACGCGCCTCGCGAAAGACTTTCCGCCCGGCGAAATCGTCGAAGCGATGGTCGGACGGCGGCTCTCGGCGCAGTTCCCCAAGCTGCCCGCGCTGCCCGCGGATGCGGCGATTCGATTGGACGTAAAGGGATTGAGTCGTGCTGGAATTATTAACGACGTCAGCTTCTCGGTGCGTGCGGGCGAGATCGTCGGGCTAGCGGGACTGGTCGGTGCCGGGAGAACGGAGATCGTGCGAGCGATCGCGGGAGCGGACTCTCCGTCGCGCGGCGAGATCCGAATCGACGGCCAAGCGGTGCGCAGCGGCCGTATCGGCGAGGCGATCGCCGACGGAATTGCCTTCATTACCGAAGACCGGAAGGCGCAGGGGCTGGTACTTGGCATGACCGTGCGTGAGAACGTCACGCTGGCGCATCTCGCGGAGTTCGTGGATCGCGATCTGTTGGTCGACGTCGCGCGCGAGCGCGCTGCAACGGTGCGGATGATCGACGAGCTGCAGATCCGTACGCCGAGCACCGAGCAGCTCGCGCGTAATCTTTCGGGCGGCACGCAGCAGAAGGTCGTGCTGGCGAAGTGGCTGCTCGGCGAGGCGCGCGTCTTTCTCTTCGACGAGCCGACGCGCGGCATCGACGTCGGCGCCAAGTCGGAGATCTACAAGCTGATAGTCGAACTCGCGGCGCGCGGCGCGGCGATCGTGATGGTTTCGAGCGATCTCCCCGAAGTGCTCGGCATGGCGCACCGCGTGCTGGTCGTGCGCGGCGGCCGGATCGTCGCCAAGTTCGACCGCGCCGATGCGACGCCCGACCGCGTCATCGCCGCCGCCACCGGAGCCGCGGCTTGAATTCCCGCGAGCGCATGTGGTACTGGCTGCGGATCGCCGCGGCGGTGGCTTTCGTTCTCGTGCTCGTGGCGATCGTCGACATCGCTTCGCACGGATCGTTCTTGCAGGCCAGCAACCTCGTTCGCGTGCTTCGGCAGATCACGTACAACTGCATACTCGGGGTGGGACAGACCTTCGTCATCATCACCGCGGGCATCGATCTCTCGGTCGGATCGCTGGTTGCGTTGACGGGAGTCGTTGCCGCGCTCTTTGCCAACGCCGTACACCTGAGCGGCTTTCCGCTCATCGCCGCCACGCTCATCGTTGCCGTCGCGGTCGGCAGCATCGCGGGTTGGGTCAACGCGCTGCCGGTCGTCAAGCTCAATCTTCCGCCCTTCATCACGACGTTGGCGATGCTCGAGATGGCACTAGGGGCGGCGTTCATCCTTTCACACGGACGCCCGGTCGCGCTGCAAAGCAGCGACTTTCAGAACACCGGCATCGGCTCGTTCTTGGGTGGTGTGACGCGAGCGCTGCATCTCCCGAGCATACCGGTGCCGGTGATCTGGATGCTGGTCGTCATCGTTGCCGCCTCCGTGCTCCTTAACCGGACGCGTTTCGGGCGCTACGTCTTTGCGATCGGCGGCAACGAAGAGGCGGCGCGGCTCGCGGGTATCAACGTCGCGCGCGTGAAGACGGCGGTCTACATGATCAGCGGCGCCTGTGCGGCGATCGTTGGATTCCTCTATATGGCGCTCTTCTCGTCGGGCTCGCCGCAAACCGGAACCGGCGATGAGCTGCTCGAGTCGATCGCTGCAGTCGTCGTCGGCGGCACCAGCTTGGCGGGCGGGCGCGGCAGCATTATCGGTACGTTCTTCGGCGCGCTGCTGATCGGCGTGCTCTACAACGCGATGAACCTGCTCAACGTCGATTCGTATCTGCAGAAGGTGCTGCTCGGCGCCGTCATCCTGCTCGCCGTCGTCCTCGACGAACTTCGTAAGCGCTACTTCGCGCGCAGTTGATCGTTGGACACTAGGGCGAGGCAGTGAGCAGTGAGCTAGGCTGTGCGATACCATGGACGATCGTGCGCAATAGCGCAGCCCCGCCTGCAGAGTAGACCGTAACCGAACCGTGGGGTCGGTGATACGGATTTGTGGCGTAGAGCTCGCCGGAACTATCGAGGGCAAGCGCCGTAGGATGATCGATCCCGTCGGTGATCTTTCGGAGCAACTTGCCGTCCGAGTTGTAAGCCGAGACCCAACCCGCAAGCGCGCCGCCCGGACCCCAAGGCGCGTTGGCGACGTAAAGACGGTTGGCCGAATCCACCGCCAGTTGCACCGGCGCATCGATCGCCGTGGTGATCCGGCGTACCGGTGCGGAGCCGCCGGCGGCATAGACGCTCACGAAGCCTCGCCGGGAGCCTCGATTCACGACGTAGAGTTGACCTGATGGTCCAAACGCGATTTCGTCCGCGCGATCGATGCCATCGGTAATCGTACGGACGAGTTTAAGATGTCCAGGGTTTTGGGCGGGCGCGTAGACATTGACGGAACGATCGTTTGCCGCATAGAGCTGACCGGATCCATCGAAGGCCAGCCCACAAACTCTGCGCGTTCCGCGTTGAATCTGGTTGACGAGCTTCGTACCGCCCGGCGCGAATACGAGGATTCCCCGTGTGCACCTAGCGGCGTAGAGGTACTCGGAACGGTCTACCGCCAGCGACACAATTCCATCGATGCCGTTAAACGTGTTCAGCGGCGTAAGGCTCTTCGCGTCGTAGCTCGAGAGCGTGCCCCAAGAAATGCTGCCGTTGCCCGCATAGAGGATTCCGCTGGATGGATCGAACGCCAGTGCCACAACGCCGAGATCTGAGTTCAGCCGGCGTCGCGGCGTCGACTCGCCTAAAGCGAATTCGGAAAGCTTACCGCCGCCGACGTAGAGGAACTGATGGCCGGTTTGCGGACGCACCTTTTGTGAGACGAAGCTTGCCGCCGACGGCGACATTGGCGGCGTTTGCGACTGCACCGAACAGGCGGTGCAGCAAAACAGTACGATGGCCGCGGCGCACGGCAGTTGGATCCGCATCTGCATGGCTCGTCCTCCGGTTGGCTTGACGGATACAGCGCTTGGCCGGATTGTAGTCCTCGTTACGAAAAAAGTCGAGAGGCCGCCCAGCTTGGCTGCGGCGGCCTCTCGACTTCGGGGATTCCCTGGCCGACGCTATTGCGAACCGTCCGGGCTCGTACCAACGCCGAAGGCAGATGTGAGGGAGCTGATCGTATCGACGATCTTACCGGCGGGATAGGAAACTCCGTAGACGGCCGGCTTAAACGGCGCCGTCACCCATAGCTCGTTGTTCTTATGGTTGAGCGCTACGTCGAAAGCGGCGGAGAATCCGGTGATCTGCTGCGACGGCGTGCTGCTGCCGGGCGGGTAGACGTCGACGCCGGGCAAGACTTGGTCGTCGAGCAGCAGATCGTTGTGGCGATCGATCGTCAGACCGCCGGCAGCGCCGACGTGAATGCCGAGGTTCTGCCCGCTCGATGAGCCGGGTTTGAACTCGAGCACTTCACCGTCGGTGCTTTGGTACGCGACGAAGAGATCGTTGGAGGAGTCGAGCGCGAGGCCTTCGGGGTACGACCCGGAGCCTAAGGTCACGATTGTCTTCGACGGTGACGTCTGCCCTTTCGCGTACTCGAGCACCGTCCCGTCGGTGCCGGAGTTAAAGTTCGCAACGTACACGGTGCCGTTGCGCGCGGTCACAACGTCAATCGGCGAGCCGGCTCCGGTGAGCGTCTCCGATGGCGAGGTCTTACCGCGCGGATAGACGGTCACCGTCCCGTTACCGAAGTTACAGACGTACAACTTACCGTGCGGGTCGACGAAGAGGCCGTCGGCGCCGGAGACACCCTCCGTAATTTTACCGATCGGCTGTTGGCTCTGACCTTTCTGATTGTAAATCTCGATGGCGCCGGCGACCTGATCAGCGACGTAGAGAAGATTTTTGGCTTTCTTCGCCTGAGGCGAAAGCCAACCGGCGCCCACCGCGTGTCCGGCCGCCGGCAGTGAAGCGCCATGCGTTAGCACACCGTTGCTCATTGAGGGCGCAGCGCCGAAGGTGGTCCCGGTACCCGGCGAAGAGCAACCCGACCACGCAAGCGCCGCAGCGCAAAGCAGTGAGAATCCGAAAACAGGACGTTGCATCGAACGTACTCCTTATAACAGCCAGAAACTACGATAAACTTAGAACGGAAAATCTGCTTGGGTCAGGCCGACATTGGTTTTCAAGTCGTTGACGGTTTCGTCGAGTACGATCTGCTGGCCCTCGTACATGATTTGGCGGACCGGCCAATGGGTCTCTCTCGAGAGGTAGAGGATCTGCTCGGTCACGCCGGCATTTGCGGTTGGATCGGTTGGCTTGAGGTCGAGGCGGTCGGTTTGAACGCCGCCGATCTTGCCGCCCTCGGTCTGCGTGAGCTTTCCGGGAATGGTGACATAGTTCTCCACGATGCGCTGCAAGAGGCCATCGGGAATGGTTACGCCGCGCAGCGAGACGGCGCGCGGATCGTTGACGTCGACCTTCCGATGAAACCCGGAGAGGATGCCGCCTTGGTGACCGCTGATCTGATCGCCGCCGGCCCAAACGCCGCCCGAGCCCTTGCCGTCGCCGTCGAGGATGAGCGTCCTGGCGTAATGCGGCTTCATGAACGAGTACTGATAGACGCGATCCTGTGTCTGCGTACCCTTGGCCTCGTGCACGTGCAACACGCACGTGTAATCGTTGACGGCGGCGAAAGCCTGATTGAAAGCGGTGATCGCCGGGGCGGTGTTTGCCGAGAGCGCTCCCACGCATGGCCAGAGCAGCGCCGTGAGGCCGGCGACAACGGCACTCCAAGACGATAACTCGCGTCGCAATTTCACGGTCGTCCTCCCTCGTAGGTTAAGCCGGATTCGAACTCGGTTGTGCGCTCTCGTCGATGAGCAGTGTTCCGTGTTTACCTTCGACGCCGATAAGCACATCGCATTTTGCATCGGCGGCGATCTCCTCGATCGTGCGGCCAAGCGGTGCGCCGCTGTACTTCCCTTCGCGAAACGAGCCGAGAATGATCATGTTCGCTTTTTCGCGCTTTGCGACGTCGAGAACCGCTTGTTTCGTCGAGCGAGCCTTGATCGTTTCGGTTCGAATCGTTACGTTGCTCGCGTTGGCGATTGTTTCGGCCGCGCCGAGCGCGTCGAGCGCAGCGCGCTCCTCAAATGCCATTTCGGCATCGGGTGGCAGCGTGTACGGTACTTCGATGACGTAGAGCGCGAGCAACTCGGAGCGTTCGCCCCGCGCCAGCTTCGCGGCGAGCGCCATCATGTGCGCCGAGTCGATGTCGGGCGAAAAGGCCACGATGAGACTGCCGACCATTCGCTCGAGCTCGCTTTCGGCTTGTGCCGCAATGCGCTGCACGTAAGAGGGCGCCGGGTGCAGCATCCACCACAACGTCGCGCCAACGGTGCCGGCGATGAAGAGCGCGACGAGCGCTCCCGCGAGCGTAACGTGGACGTCGCTCGAAAGCGAGATCAACGATTCCCCCGTCGAACGCGCAGGATCAGCGAGATCCGGTGCGCGCCAAGCGCAATCATCGCGCCCGCAAGCACGACGCCCGGCAGAATCGCGAATCCGGCGCCGCGCGAGCGAAGCATCTCCACAAGGATGAAGATGCCGCAGAGGATGATTAAGACGGCTAGAACGGCGCGCAGTGCCAACATGCGCTATGCCCGCGCCGCCTGCCGCTGTTCGCTGGCTTTGAGATTTGCGAGGTACTCATCCATCAGCTCGAGTTCGCCCGAGCGGCGCAAGATGTCGATCTGCACGGTACGCCAATCCCTGCGCTGCGAGCCAAGTATCGGTAAACGACGGTGGCGGCGGTAGACCAGATAGATGATGAGACCGAGCAGCAACCAGGTGGGCCCGAAGACGCGGCCGAGCGGGTGCGTGAAGAGCGTGAAGATCAGAATCGAAAAAATGCCGATGAAACCGATGATCGCTATAACCGGAAAATCGACGCGTTCGCCGCGGAAACGCATCGGGATGTTCAACGGGATCTTGAACTTGCGCGGGCTCAAGGGGTCGGTGAGGCGCAACCCAATCAACCCGAGGAAGACGAACGAGTAGCTCGTCGCGGCGCCAAAGGCATAGAGATCGGCGAGAAACTCGAGACCGTTCTCGCCGCGGAAGAAATGCGCGTAGGGTCCAGCGAGCGCCCGATAGAGGCCCGGACCCGCCGCGAAGAGCAGTTCGATTACCGCGACGGTCGAGAAGAAGACGATCGAGATTACGGGCGTGCGAAATTTCGGGTGGACGCGCTGAAAGATCGACGGCAGCAGGTTGCTGGTACTCATTGCGTAGGCGATTCGCGAACTGCCGAAAACGCCCGAGTTTGAGGAAATCAGCAGCAGGACGGCGCCCAGAACGGGGACGTAGAGCGCGGCGATCGCTCCCCAGAACGGCACCTGCTCTGCCAGCAGTGCGACCGCCTTCCCTTGGTTGTCGGCGTTGTTCGGGAAGATTTGCCAGAACTGCATGGTGTGACCGGCCGCGTCGGTAATCGGATGCCAGGGCTGCAGGCCCAGCGCGAGATTCGAGTAGGCGAGCGCAAAGATGAGGATCGTCAGAATCAGTGCGATCGAAGTTCGCGGAATGACCGACGCCGGACGTTGCGTCTCCTGTGCGGCTTGTGAGATCGACTCTAGCCCGACGAACGAAACGATCGCGAGCGATGTTCCCAGCATGAGCGCATAGGGTGTCGGCCAGTTGAACTGCATCGCGTGAATCAGAAGATGCGGACGAAACGCGAAGAGAAAACCAAAACAGAGAATTAACGTCTCGCTTATAACGTCGAGCGCCGAAACGACGCCGTTGAAGGCGGTGCTCTCGCGCACCCCGATGACGTTGAGCAGGCAGAGTCCTAAAACCAATCCGAGCACGACCGAAAAATGCAGCCATGGGTGGACCGAGTTGACGAGGGCCGGAATCAGCTGGCTCATGTAATCGACCGAGCTCCACGCAAAGAGCGTCACGTCGATCGTAAAATCGAGCAGCACCGCCCAGCCCGCGATAAAACCAAAGAAATCGCCGAGCCCACGCATCACGAAGTATTGCCCGCCGCCGGCGACTGGATACGTTGCCGCGAGTTCGGTGTACGCTAGGCCGATGCAGACGTAGACGACGCCCGCAAAGAGGAACGCAACGTTTGACGCTCCGGCTGCCCACGCGAGCACGAGCCCGAGGCCGACGAAGATATCGGCGCCGACATCGGAGTAACCCCACGAGAATGAGCCCCACGGCGTGACGCTCCGGCGAAGCTCCGGTTTTGCGCTCTTGGCGTGCGCGGCCACTATCCTACGGTCACTTAGAATGCGTTGCGATGCAAGCTTACCCGCGCACCGTC
>DATHOO010000003.1:0-51526 GCA_035484815.1 Candidatus Acidiferrales bacterium | reverse complement strand
GCCGCCGCCGCCACCGCCTGCTCCCTGGTTGTATCGGGTGCGGGGCACGCCATCTCCGCCGTCGCCGCCGCGGCGTAACGCGCCGTCGCTGCCGGCCTGGCCATCTCCGCTGCTTTGAGAGCCCGAGCCACCGGCTCCGCCTGCACCGCCCGCGCTTTGCGTGGCGCCGCCGCCGCCCATGCCGGCGAAAGTACCCCCTCCCCCTTGTCCCGGTTCGCCATCTAGGCCGCCGCCGTTGCCTCCGGAGTTGCCAAAAGCGTCGAAGAATCGCCCGCCGGCGCCGCCGCCGCCCGCGGCAACGACAATGCGATCCTTTAGCGCGTCGCCGCCGGTGCGAACGTCCGACGCGCCTCCACCGCCGTAACCGGAGCTCCCATATTGTCCACTGCCGCCCGCGCCGCCGCCATTGAATCCACGGTCAGGACCGGACGCACCGACAAAAACGTAGAGCTTATCGCCGGGATCCACCCGGATTACCGCGTAGAGCCGGCCAGGCAAGCCGGGGACATCAAGGGTTTGCGGGCCGTACCCGTAGCCGCCCCCTTCGCCTCCGCGCGCAACCACGGTGAGCCGCTTGACGCCGGCTGGGACGATGAACGTTTGCTCGGCGCCGGTGTAGTCGAAGGTCTGGTGATGATTCGTGGGTGGGCTCGCATTGGTCGCTGCGTTCCCGGTAGTCGGTAGTGTCGACGATCCGCCGCACGCGGTGAGCAACGTGGTTGCCATGCCGACGCTCAAAGCAGAGCGGCTAAACTCGAAAGCCCGCATTGCTGCCTCCCCTCAATCCCAGCTGAAGACGACAAGTCCGTCGCCCTTTGCTTTCCAGCCCGTCCACATGCGTGATTTGAGCGCGCTGGGCTCGACGTACGATGACCCGCCGCCGCCTCCGCCACCACACTGCGCGTGGTAACGATAATAGTAGTAGCCTGAGGCGCCACCGCCACCGCCGCCACCGCCGTAGTATCCGCCGCCGCCGCCTGCACCGCCGCCAGCGTAGTACGATTGGCCGTTTCCGCCGTTACCGCCGGTGCCTAAGGTTCCGTTGCCGCCCGGCTGGCCATGGTAGGAGCTGGAGGAACCGGTGGTGCCGCCCGGCCCGCCTGAACCGCCTGCACTCTGTGTGCCGCCCGTGCCTCCCCCGCCGCTCTCATCGGTACCGCCGCCGCCTCCCGTTTGGCCGGTCAAACCACCGCCATTACCTCCGTAGCCGTGACTGTAGTAGTAGATGGCTGTGCCGGCGCCTCCACCACCCGCCGCAACAATAATGCGCTCCTGTAACGTATCGCCGCCGGCGCGAACGTCTGACGCGCCGCCGCCCGGATTACCGGCGCTCTTTCCAGAACGGCCGCCGGCGCCGCCGCCGTTGAATCCACCGTGCGCACCGGAGCCGCCGACGAAAACGTAAAGCTTCTCGCCGGCGTGGACAGGGATGATCGCCCGAACCCGGCCCGGACGACCCGGGCTAGCAGTGCTTGGGTAGAGGCTGAAGCCAGCGCCCTCGCCACCATGCGCGACTACGGTGAGTTCTTTGACGCCCGTCGGGACTTTGAACGTTTGTTCTTTGCCGGTGTAGTGGAAGGTTTGATTGTGCTTGGCCGCACTGGGATCGCTGATTGCATTATCGGCAGTCCGCGGTATCGACGAACCGCCACCGCACGCGGAGAGCAATGCCGAAGCGACGCTGACGGCAACGGCGTAGCGGCTGATACGCTGCTTCGGTAACCTTCGCCGCCGCGGCGCTCGGCTAACGCGGCAATTTTGCATTATTTCGTCACTTGGATCACACCGAGCGGGAAGTCGGTACCGGTAAGCGTCGCAATGGATGAACCGCCGGCCGGATACTTATAGACGGCGACGTCATCGTTGCCGGCATCCGCGCAGAAGACGATGGTTTTCGCAATCCACGTCCCCGCGCAGTCGGCAGCACCCGTGAGCGAGACGGTCCGCTTGAGCCCGCAGCTGCTGCCGCTGCAAGCGTAGCCGTAGATGGCACTGGTCTCCTGATCCTCAATGGTTAGGTACTTGCCGTCCCATTGCACGGAACCGGGAAACTCGACGGTGTTGCTGAGCGTCATGGTTACGAACGGGCTGCTGCCCTTTGGAAGTTCTGCGACCGCAACGGCGCCGCCGGTGTTATAGCCGTCGATGAAGAGATTCCCGCGGTTGTCGTAGCCGTCGAAGAACGCTTCGATCAGGCCGCGCCATAGACCTTGCCCATTCCGCGCGCGTGGCGGAAGATAATGACGCCGCCGGAGAAAATCGGCGATGCAAGGTCGCCGGTCGTCGGGTCGATGGCGCAACCTCCACTGGCAGGTTTGAGCACCCGGATCGGGCTCATGCCGCCGACCTTGAACTCCTCGACCTCAGACCCCGTCGCGACCCAGAACGTTTTTGCACCCTTCGTGCAAAGGCCCCCGCCGTAGCCGCTGATCGATCCGATCGGCGCGTCGCCCTTCGGATAATCGTATTCAAGGAGACCGGTGTAGAAGTTGGAGACGTACTGGTAAGGACCGTTTCCTTTGGCCTTTACCGGCTCAGACCCAACCGTAACATGCGCGTTTAGGTTCGGGTCGGCCGCGGCGATCGGAACGCCGTTCACTACCACCGCTCTACCGGTGTGCGTGATGCCCGCCCCGCCGGACGAAGTGCCGGATGGTGCGAGAGAAGATCCACCGTTATTGCTGCAGGCTACGAGCACGGCGGCGCTCATTGTTATGGCCAAAACATATTTGGCAAGGGTAGGAATTTTCATGATTAACTGCTCCATATTTTTAATATTTTGCTGCTTTCGGCGCAACGGTCAGCCGTTCAATGCCCCCGCGCCGCGACCGGTGAACGGCGCCGAATGCTTGTAGATGTTACCCGCGAAAGGCTTCCTGATAGCAGAAGGGCCGGCCCCTAGTTTTCCGTCACTTCGGAGCAGGGCTCTTCGCTGAGCCTTGGCGGGTGGCCGCGGAACGATGGGCCGAGGGGCTTCCGGGATCGAGGTCTGGGCGCTAGGATGAAACTGGTAGCCGATCCTGCGGAGGAGGACTCATGAGCAGTTTGCACCGTTCGATTTCGACTGCAGTCGTCGCCGTGCTCGCGCTCGTTGCGCCGGCTGGCGCTCAAACCCAAGAGCTCGCCAATACATCGTGGCAACTGGTGCAAGTTCATAACGCTGACGGCACGACGGTGCGTCCCGACGATCCGGCTAAGTACACGTTGGAGTTCGATGCCGACGGAAGCCTCGTCGCGCGCCTGAACTGCAATCGCGGGCACGGAACGTGGAAGTCGGCGTCGCCGGGGCAGCTCGAACTCGGCGTGATGGCCGTGACGATGGCGGCGTGCCTTCCCCCATCGCTCGATACGCGGATGGGAAAGGACTTAGGCGCGGTGCATTCTTACGCGATCGAAAACGGTCATCTCCACTTGAATCTCTCGACCGGCGGTTTCTACGAATTCGAGCCACTGTCGCCGGCCGGCCTATCAAACACCTCGTGGCAACTGTTGGGAATTCAAAACGCCGACAACACGTTGGTGCACCCCGACGATCCGGCCAAGTACACGTTGGAGTTCGACGCCGATGGAAGCCTCATCGCGCGTTTGAACTGCAATCGCGGGCATGGAACGTGGAAGTCGACATCTCCGGGGCAGATCGAGTTCGGGGTGATGGCCATGACGATGGCGATGTGCCTTCCCCCGTCGCTCGATACGCGCATGGCACAGGATTTAGCGGCGGTGCATTCATTCACCATCGAAAGCGGGCATTTGCACTTGAACCTGTCGACCGGCGGTTTCTACGAATTTGGACCACTACCGCCGGCCGGCCTACCAAACACGTCGTGGCAGTTATTGGAAATTCGAAACGCCGACGGCACGTCGCTGCATCTTGACGATTCGTCGAAGTACACGGTGACGTTCGAAGCCGACGGCAGCCTCACCGCACAGGTCGACTGCAATCGCGGAAAAGGAACGTGGAAGTCGACGTCGCCGGGTCAGATCGAACTCGGGCCGATGGCGCTTACGCGCGCGATGTGCCCGCCCGGCTCGCTCTCCGATCGCGTGGCTAAGGATTTGTCAACGGCGCAGTCATATACGATTGAGAGCGGCCAGCTGCACCTGACGTTATCGACAGGCGGATATTACGAGTTCGAGCCCTTTAGCGGCAGCGCGAATACCGCTCCGCATCCGTAGCTATAACCCGCGCCCGGGCAGTTCGAAGAGGAATAGGTTCCGCCCGAAGCCGCTGCGCCGTAGAGTGTCCCATCTACGTCAACAAGGCCGGCCCCCGGGAGCGCCGCGTCAGGCGGACCGGCGAACCGGTAAATCACGCGCTCTTTCCCCGCTGGATCGATCGAGAATATCGTCCCCACGCCCTCATTCGACTCGCCGTAGCTGAGGCCGCCCACCCATGTCGTTCCGTACAGCGTACCGTTGACGTTGACGAGGCCTCCAAACGGAGTCGCTCCGTCCGGCGAGCCCTTGAAAAAGTGAAGCACCTTCTCTTCACCCGAAGTCGTAACGCTGAAAACGGCGCCGCCCTGGTGAGCCCCGCCAAACCACGAGGTCCCATAGAGCCGCCCGTTTAGCTTTACGAGGGTCGAGCCCGGGGATATGGCGTCTCGGCGATACGGGGAAAACCGGTAGATCACTCGCTCTTTACCTGACAGCGTGAGCTTGAAAACCGTGCCGGCACCCGAGCCGCCGTAAAACGTCGTGCCGTACAGATCACCGCCGACGTCGGTCAGACCGGCTCGAGGCGATGCACCGTCGCCGTAGTCGGGGCCCTTGAACGAATAGAGAACCTTCTCCTGACCCGATGGCGTGATACTGAAAACGGTGCCGTCGTTGTAGGTACCGCCCGCGGAGGTCGTGCCGTAGAGCTTTCCCTTGAGCTCGATGAGGTTTGAATAGGGGCTCGCTCCATCGGCTCTGCCCACGAAGCTGTGAATCACGCTCTCCGTTCCGGATTGCGTGAGGCTGAAAACAGTGCCGACGTCGCCTGCACCGCCGTAGAGCGTCGTGCCGTACAGCGTGCCTTTGACGTCGATAAGGCTTGCCGTCGGACCTACGCCGTTTGCGTCCGAGAAACTGTACACGACATTTTCCTGGCCGTCGGTCGTCACGCGGTAGACCGTTCCGCATCCGCCCGAACCGCATAGCGATCCGATTCCACTGCCGCCGGCAGTCGTCGTTCCGTAGAGCGTGCCATTGACGTTCAGCAGGCTCGCAGATGGGACTGAACCATCTCCCTTTGCACCAAAACTGTGGATAACGGTTTCTGTACCCGACGCGCGAGAAAGAGTCGACGGCGTGCCACCCGGCATAACTCGAAACCCTTGCTGTGTGCCGGTGCATCCCGCGAGAACCAACAGGGTCGCGGCCGTTGAAAATATTGAGCCAATCCGTAACAGGCGCATGCTCTTACCTTTTTGTCCGAGATCGATGCTTCAAGGGTGCAACGGAGAAAACGGTTCCACATCCAGGGTCGTAGCTGACGCAGGCACCGGAGCCCCCGTCCTCCGTGGTTCCGTAAAGCGTGCCGTCCGCGTAGGTCAGGCCGGCGTACGGAGTTGCTCCGTCCGGCGGCCCGCTAAAGTCGTGAACGACGGTCTCATCGCCCGATGTATCGACCGCAAAGATCGTCCCGCACTCGCTGCCTCTCGTGCACCGGTAAGCGCCGCCATCCGCCGTTGTTCCGTAGAGTGTGCCGTCCACGTCGGTCAAGCCGGCGTGCGGAAACGCCCCGTCCGGCGGCCCGTTGAAGTCGTGAACGACCGTCTCATCGCCCGACGTGTCGACTGAGAAGAGCGTCCCGCAGCCGAGGTTTCCGCGTGAGAGAAAGCAGTAGTCCGACGGTCCCCCGCCGCCCCGCACCGTCGTCCCGTAAAGCATGCCGCCGACTTCGATGAGGCCCGCAGCTGGAGAAGCGCCATCGGGTGGACCCGCAAAGCTGTGAAGCACCGTTTCTGTGCCGGAGGGTGTGATGCTAAAGACGGTGCCGTAGGAGTGCGCGCCGCCCGAAGTTGTCGTACCGTAGAGATTTCCGTTGAGGCTCACGAGGCTTCCCGTCGGCGCAAGGCCATACGGCTTCACGAAACTGTGAAGAACTTTCTCGGAACCCGATGGCGTGATCGCAAAGACGATTCCCTGACCGTACTTGCCTCCGTAAGCGGTCACGCCATACAGGACGCCGTTCAAAACGGTTAACGCTCCCCTGGGCTGCGCCCCGTCGCTCCCGCCTTTGAAGGCATAAACCACGCGGTCTTTTCCGGACTTGTCGATCGCAAAGATCGCCCCGGCACACGTACCGGGATGGTGCGATCGGCAGCGACTGTTCGCAGCGGCCGCTCCGTAGAACCTCCCGTTCAGCAACGTCAGCGCTCCCGCGGGCGAGAAGCTCAGCCTTCCGGCCTTGAAGTTGCGCACGACGCGGTGGGACCCGCCGGCCGTTACTCGGTAAACGGTTCCAACCGTATCCGATCCGCCGGTCGCGGTCGTGCCGTAAAGGACGGCACCGTTCGCGTTTGATTGGGTCAAGCCTGACGTGGGGTACTCACCGTCGGTGCCGTTAAAGCTAAAGAGAACCTTCTCGCCGGTCGCGGCGTGAGGCCGCGACGACGGATTGCCGACATTCTGCATAGCTCCCAGCGGGCCGAACGCCGAGTTCGGCGCCTGACAGCCGGCGAGCAGCGCCAAGGAAATAGCGAGAACCGCAACGTTCATGCTGCGAAAATTGGGATGGTTCATGAATGCGCCACCATTGGAAGACCTCGACCCCGTCTGCATAGCTCCGCGCAGCGAGCTATAAGAACGCTACAAAGCTAAGCCCCGCGATCTGCCCCGCTGCTTACCAAGCCTACGTGGGGCGTGAAACCTGGTAAAGGGCCGAAAGTCCCTGCTGCCAGGCGGCTACGGAACGTCGAAGCGGGAAGTCAGCTCGTGCACGCGACCGCGAAGCCGGTCGATCTGCGCGCGGCTTTCAATATCCGCAAAGCCGTCGATGATGATGCGGGCGACTTCACGGCTCTCCTCGATGCCGAAGCCGCGCGAGGTGATCGCAGGAGTGCCCAATCGGATTCCGCTAGCCACGAACGGTTTCTGTTTGTCAAACGGTATCGCATTTTTGTTGACCGTGATCCCGATCTGATCGAGGTATTCCTCGACCGCTTTGCCGGTCAGACCCTTGACCGAGACGTCGACGAGCATCAGATGCGTGTCGGTGCCGCCGGCGACGAGCCGCAAACCCGCGCGCCTAAACTCGTCGGCCATCGCGCGCGCGTTGTCGACGACTTGCTGCTGGTAGGTCGCGAACTCCGGCTGCAATGCTTCGCCGAAGGCGACCGCCTTCGCGGCGATCGTGTGCATGAGTGGGCCGCCTTGGATGCCGGGGAAAACGCTCTTGTCGACCGCCTGCGCCCACGCGCTGGTGCTAAGAATGAATCCCCCGCGCGGGCCACGGAGCGTCTTGTGCGTCGTCGACGTGACGAAATCGGCGAGCGGCACCGGCGATGGATGAAGCCCCGTCGCAACCAGACCGGCGATGTGCGCGAAATCGACGAGCAGTGCCGCGCCGACTTCGTCAGCGATCTCGCGGAAGGGTTCGTACTCCATGACGCGCGGGTAGGCGCTCGCGCCGGCAACGATGAGCTTCGGCCGGTGTTCGCGCGCCATCGCTCGAACTTCGTCGAAGTCGATCAGCTCGGTGTCGCGCCGGACGCCATAAGCGACCGCGTTGTAAAGTTTGCCGGAGAAACTCACCTTCGTCCCGTGCGTCAAATGACCGCCGTGCGCGAGCGACATGCCGAGCACCGTCTCGCCCGGCTGCAAGAGCGCCATGAAGACGGCCATGTTCGCCTGGGCGCCGGAGTGCGGTTGCACGTTGGCGTGCTCGGCGTTGAAGAGCTGTTTGAGCCGCTCGATCGCGAGCCGTTCGGCCACATCGACCCACTCGCATCCACCGTAGTAACGCTTGCCGGGATAGCCTTCGGCGTACTTGTTGGTCATCACGCTGCCCTGCGCTTCGCGAACGGCGCGGCTCGCGTAGTTCTCCGAGGCGATCAGCTCCAGGTTCTCTCTCTGGCGGCGCTCCTCGCCGGCGATGGCAGCGAAGAGTTCCGGGTCCTGTGCTTCGACGTTGCGCAGCGCGAGAATGTCCACCTCGGTTTCTTCGCTACCCTGTTCCGATATGCTGCTGCGGGAGTTTGAGCGTCGCATCCGAGGGTGAGCAACGCGCCACAGTCGAACCTCCGACGCCAATGAAGCTTGCTTGCGCGAGCGGTTCGCTCCACCGCGAGATCGAGCGCGGCGAGCTTACGCAACTCGAGTTCATCGATGTATGCGCCCGCGACCTCGCTTGCGACGGCGTGGTTTTAGACCTCCGGCATTTTCCGCGCACCGACGACGACTATCTCGCTCAGGTGAAGAAGATGGCTGTCGATCGCGGACTGTCGATCGCGGCCCTCAGCGATGGCCGGTTTTTCGCATCGGCGCGCGATTGGATGGGGCGCGTGCTCGGTTACGCGGTCACGCTCGGCGCCCCGCTCGTCGCGGCCCCGCTAGCGCGCGAAATCGACGAATCGTGGAACGATCAACTTGCGCAGCTGAGCGAAGCAACTTCGCTTGCAAAAGCGCTCAACGTCACGCTCGCCGTGCGAAACGCACCCGAAACGTTTGCCGCGAGCGCGCACGACTTCAAGCGTGTCGCAAAAGAAGCCGACTCGGCTTGGCTGCGCTTCGGGCCGGAGCCGCAGCGGCTCGATGCCGCCAGCGACCCGCGCGCGCTCGGGGTAAATACGGTCCTGCTTTGGAGCGACGCGGGGCTTCAGACGGACCGCTCCGTTGCTGCCACGATCGCTGCGTTCGCGGGATTTCGCGGTCACCTGGTGATCGACGACGCCGCGGAATCGGCATCCCCGGCCGCGCTCGCTGCCGCGCTCGATCGCTGGCGCGCCGCCCTGGCGGCAGCATGAAATTACTCAACCACACATAGCGTCTGCGCGCGGCGATCGAACCTGCATTCTCGCAGGTGGGTGCGGCCCGGGCGCCGATCCGGCAAGTTTTTAGACTCGGCAGTTCGTCGTATCCGGAGCTGATGCTCCCTCGGTTTATAAGTCGGTTCGGTACCACACGCGCTGCGCGCTATACGCAGTCGAGCCCCTCTACCGTATCACCGCTCGTCAAGGCCTCAACCAACGCTGCCGAGGAAGGCGCAGTGCCCGGTGGAATGCGGGGCCTGGTGCTCTCCGTCTCGGTTACGGCCATCAACCTGCCGCTCATTCACCCGTTCAAGATCGCGCGCGCGCAAGCGGAGACGGTCGCGCGCTCGGCGGTGATTCGCGTACACTGCAACGGGGGCGAAGGCCTTGGGGAGGCGACGCCCGTCGAGCGCTACGGCGAATCGGTCGAAAGCGTCCTCGAATACTTTCGAGCGAACCGGCTTGCCGCCGACGATCCATATCGGCTCGAAGCATTGTTGCACGCCCGCATTCCCGCGGCGGCGCGCGCCGGCCTCGATATCGCACTGCACGATCTGATTGGCAAAGAACTCGGCAAACCGCTCTACGCACTGCTCGGTCTCGACCCGTCGGCGACGCCGGCAACCTGCCGCACCATCGGGATCGCGGATCCTGATCTGACGCTTCGTAAGGTCGACGAAGTTGCCGACCATCCGATTCTCAAGGTCAAGCTTGGCATCGGCACCTCGTCGCAACAAATCGAAACGATCGCAGCGATTCGTGCGCGATACGGCGGCGCGATTCGTATCGATGCCAACGAAGGCTGGGACGTCGAGGGCGCGATCAACATTTTACGCGAACTGCAGCGTTACGAAATCGAATTCTGCGAACAGCCGATTCCGGCCGGACGCCCCGCGGAGCTGCGCGCGATTCGCGAGCGTGTCTCGATTCCGATCGTTGCCGACGAGGATGCGCTCGTCGCCGGCGACCTTCCGGCCCTGAACGGCTGCGTCGATGGGGCCAACGTCAAGCTGGCAAAAACGGGCGGCATTCGCGGTGCGCTTGCGATGATTCACACCGCACGGGCAATGGGTCTCAAGGTGATGATCGGCTGCATGGTCGAGAGCGCGATCGCGGCGACGGCGGCGGCACACCTATCGCCGCTCGCCGATTGGGCCGACATCGACGGTCCACTGCTGATCGCGCGCGACCCGTTCGCCGGCGTCACCTACGATCGCGGGAAGATTCAACTGCCCGAACTTCCCGGCTTGGGAGTACGCGAGAGCGTGGTTGCATGAGCCGCCGTTACGCGATTCTCGCGCCAGGCCGATTCGCCGTCGATGCCAAGACCGCGCACGGCGTCATTCGCTACGGAACCGACGAGATCGTTGCGGTTATCGATCCGAGCAATGCGGGGCGGCGCGTGCGCGACGTCCTCGCCTATCTCGAAAGCGACGCGCCGATCGTCGAGAGCGTCGCGCAAGCACTGCAATTCTCGCCGAACGCTTTGCTCGTCGGAACCGCTCCAAAAGGAGGCGGGCTGCCGCCGGAATGGCGCGGCGCGATTCTCGAAGCGATCGGCGCGCGCCTCGAGATCGTAAGCGGCTTGCACGAAATCCTGAGTGACGATCGTGAGTTTCGCGTCGCGGCGGGGGCGTCCGGAACGACGATTTGGGATGTGCGCGAAGCGCCGGAGGTTCCGCTCTTTGCCGGCGACGTCTACGACGTGGCGGCACCGGTGGTGTTGACGGTCGGAAACGATTGCGCGGTCGGCAAGATGAGCGTCTCGCTCGAATTGGTCCGCGCTGCAAGGAACGCCGGAAAAAAAGCACGCTTCGTTCCCACCGGACAAACCGGCGTGCTGATCGCGGGGTGGGGAATTTCCGTCGATCGCGTCATCGCCGATTTCGCCGCGGGCGCCGCCGAACAACTCGTCCTCTACGCGGCGCACGAAGGCGCGGATCTGATCGTCGTCGAGGGTCAAGGCGCGATCAATCATCCGGCGTACGCCGCGGTCACGCTTGCGCTGATGGCCGGCTGCGCTCCCGACGCGCTCGTGCTGGTTTGCGACCCGCGTCGCGTCACGATCGAGTCGTACCCGACGCCGGCGCTCGGCTATGCCGAAGCCATTGCAATCCACGAGGCGCTGCTCAAAACGCTCAAACCGGCCAACGTCGTCGGCATCGCGCTCAACACGTACGGACTCAAGCCGGATGAGGCGCGCTCGGAGGTGGCTCGGGCGAGCGAAA
Organism: Candidatus Acidiferrales bacterium; assembly: GCA_035484815.1. Classification (GTDB taxonomy): domain Bacteria; phylum Vulcanimicrobiota; class Vulcanimicrobiia; order Vulcanimicrobiales; family Vulcanimicrobiaceae; genus Cybelea. The sequence goes on along the minus strand of DATHOO010000003.1, from coordinate 40,338 downwards.
TCACCGGCCTACCCGCCGACGATCTGGTCCGCTTCGGCGCAGAGCGTTTCTATCAGACCATCGCTTCTCGGATCGTTAAACGTCCTCCATTGACGGTTGCGACGCATCGGTGATCGCTCCGCGTCGTTTCGCTGCGCTGCCGGCACTGCTGCTGCTCGCGCTTATCGGCTGTGCGCGATCGCAGAACGTGGCGTCGCACGGCGAACGCAACGCGTGGACGGTTCCCGGCGTGCTACGGCTCGGTGAAGACGAAGAGCCCGACAGCCTGAATCTCATGTTCGCGCACACTGCTGCTGCGGACACCATTTCCGGCTTGCTCTTCTCGTTTATCCTGCGAGTCGACGCACGAGGAAATTACCTTGCCGATCTCGCCGAGCAAGTGCCGACCTTGCACAATCACGGCATCAGTCGCGACGGTAAGCAGATCGTCGTTCATTTGCGCCGTGGCATCGTCTGGTCCGACGGCGCACCGCTCACCGCCGAAGATTGGCTCTTCACCTACCACGCCGTTATGAATCCGGCAAACAACGTGAAGACCCGTTACGGCTGGGACGCGATCGCCTCGGCGAGCGCACCCGATCCCTACACGATCGTGATTCGGCTCAAGCGTCCAAACGTCGCCGTCCTCGGCATCCTTGGCATGGGCGGCGCAGCCTATCCTCCGATGCCCGCGCACCTACTCGCAAAGCTTCCGAGTCTCAACGCGGCGGCGTTTAACGAGCGGCCGGTGTCGAGCGGCCCCTACTTGCTGCAAGAATGGAATCACGGTTCTCAATTGGTCTTCATCCCCAACCCGCATTACTTTCGCGGGCCGCCCAAACTCAAAGAAGTAATTTGGCGCGTCGTACCCGACGTCAACACGCTCTTCAACCAGCTCGCAACCCACGAGATCGACGTCTATCCAAGCGTAAATGCGAACTCGATTGCCCGTCTTTCGAGTATCTCCGGAATCAAAATCGATCGCAGCCTGATCGCCGATTGGCGCCACCTTGGGTTGAACCTGAGCCGGCCGCTGCTGCATGACGTTCGCGTCCGGCAAGCGATCGCCGAGGCGGTCGATTGGAAGCGCATCAACGATACGGTCTTTCACGGCATCGATCGACTCGCCGTCTCCGATATCTTTCCGGAATCCTGGGCGGCGCCGGCGCTGCCGCCGTACCGTTACGATCCGGCCGATGCGAGACGGTTGCTCGCGCAGGCGGGCTGGATGCCCGGTCCCGACGGGGTGCTCCGCAAGGGGCCGCAGACGATGCATCTCGCGATCTATGCGACGACCGGGCATCAAGAGAACACCGAATCGCAGGTCCTCATTCAGTCGATGCTGCGCGCCGTGGGGATCGATCTCGCCGTCCGCAACTATCCCGGCAGCTACCTCTTCGCAATGGACGGTCCGCTCTACACCGGAAAATACGATCTCGAATGGTCGATCGAAACCAACGGCCCCGATCCGGATAACTCCGGGGACTGGAACGGCGCCTTCATTCCGCCTCGCGGCGCAAACACGTCGTGGCTGAACGATCCAATCGTCAATGCGACGAGCGCGGCCGCGGCCGCTACTTTCGACCAAGCCCAGCGCAAGCGACTCTACCGGCAAGAAGAGGAACGCATCCGGGAGATCGTTCCGGCCGTTTTCTTTAGCTGGCGCAACAACTACACCGCGACGAACACCGATCTCAAGAACTACGTTCCAGCCGCGTTCATCGGCGACAGCTGGAACGCGTGGGAGTGGCGCATCTGAGCGAAGCTGCTTTTGCCCAGGCCCTCGGCGCGGACGAGACGACCCGGCTCTTCTTCGAACCCTCCCGTTCCGGCGTCTTGAGTTGGAATACGCACGCGTCGAGTGGTCTGCTCGCCTTCCGCCTACTGCGCGCGCGTACTCCGGCCTCCGATTGGCTCGATCTCGTCCAGTGGCGCCCAGGCGGCGCAAAATCATACAGCCCGCAACACGAGGGTGTCGCGGTTGAGGTCGACGTAATCCGGGCGACGCAACCCTTTGACGGGATCGAGGTCCGCGCGCGCGACGTCCACTTCGAGCTCGTCGCGTTCTCGTCGCCGGTGCGTTCACGTCCCTCGTTGCCATACGCCCGCGAAGCGCTCATCCTCGACGTTCCGGCGCGCTCCCAATACGAGGAAGACGCCACCCAGCGGGGCTGGTGCAGTCCAGCGAGCCTGGCGATGATTCATGCGTTTCATGGCATCGACCGTACGGTCGCGGATACGGCACGAGCCGTCTTCGACCGCGCGTATAACGGCACGGGCAACTGGGCCTTCAACGTCGCGCACAGCGGCACGCTCGGCCTGCGTGGGGTGGTGGGGCATCTGAGCAATCTCGACCACGCGCAACGCCTGATCGAGCGCAATCTGCCGCTCGCGATTTCATACTCTTGGAGTGAAGGCGAACTTCCCGGCGCGCCGCTCGAGCGCTCCGACGGTCATCTGGTCGTGCTGCGGGGATTCACTCGCGACGGCGATTGCGCGATCAACGATCCGGCAGCACGCAACGTTCGCGTCGTCTATCCTCGGGCTGCCATCGAGCATCTTTGGCAGCGCAACGAAGGCGTCGCCTACGTCGTCGCGCCGGTCGGCGTCGAGTACGCCGACGTGCTGCAATGCGGCTAGTGTTATGACACTCGAAGAAATTCAGGCCGCCGTCGTGCGATGCACGCGTTGCCCCGAGCTGCGCGCGTATTCGGCTCAGATCGCGCGCGAGCGTAAACGAGCGCACCGCGATTGCGTCTACTGGGGAAAGCCGGTGCCGGCGTTCGGTGATCCCCGAGCACGCGTGCTGATCGTCGGTCTCGCGCCGGGCGCGCACGGCAGCAATCGCACCGGACGCCCGTTCACCGGCGACGCTTCCGGCGGATTCCTCTACCCGGCGCTCTATCGCGCCGGCTTTGCCTCACAGCCCGAGGCGGTCGATCGCAATGATGGGTTAACGCTTCGCGACTGCCTGATCACCGCGGCCGCTCGCTGCGCGCCGCCGCAGAATAAGCCCACGCCGGCGGAGCTGCGCAACTGCTTTCCGTACCTCGTCGAAGAGTTCGACGCGTTGCCACGCCTGCGCGTGATGATTGCGCTCGGATCCGTTGCGTTCGACGCGATCGTAAAAATGCTTCGTGAACGCGGCTTCGCACTCGATCCAACGCGACCGGTCTTCGCACACGGCGCGGAAGTGATCGCAACAAAGGGACGGCGGTCGCTCACGGTGATCGTCTCCTATCATCCCAGCCGTCAAAACACGAACACCGGTAAACTAACGGTGCCCATGTTCGATGCGATCTTCCGCAGAACCAACGATCTATTGCCCCCGCCGCAAGGCTAGGACGCACTTTGGCTAGACCAACGCGCCGTATTCGGAGCCGGAAGCGAAACGCGCCCAACCGAAGGTTGAGCGCGTCCCTTATCGCGTTACGGAGTTTTTCTTACTAGCCTGTTACGTTGTCCCGCGGATAAGCATGACCGTCGCGCCGTATTCGAAGCCGGCAAATAACTGCGGCGGCGGCTCGGGATCGACTGGACAGCAGCCGCCGCGGCCGTAGCCGGCTTTATCCGCACAGAGATTATACGTTCCCGGAAAGAGCGTGAGGAAGATAAACTCGCCTTTCGAATCCGAGACCGTCCGTGCATCAAACGCCGGCGACATCGCATGGACCGCAGCCCCTGGTACGGGCAGTCCGGTAATTTCGTCGACGACCGCCCCCCGTATTGCCACATTCTCCTGGTTCGTCTGCCAGTCCACCGCACTGGGCCAGAAGAAAAAGTTCGATAGCATCAACAAGACTGCAAACATCGCAGACCTCCTCGCTTTTCGTTACACCTTTCGTTACGCGTTTGTTATGCTTCTAAAAACGCTTAACGCGCGACGTGCGTGACTAATTCAGGGAGTTCTGGAAAGGTCGACGGCATCAACAAATCTCAATTTTAAATCGCTCGTCTCCGACGTATGGGTCCACCTCTAGGAGCGCTCGGGAAGAGCTGCGCGCGACCGGCGCTAGCGCACTTCGGGAGCGAGCCGGAGATGCAGATCGCGGACAAGCTGCTCGGGGACCGTACTCGGCGCGTCCATCATCACGTCGCGCGCGACTGAGTTCTTCGGGAAGGCCGTAACTTCACGCAAGTTCTCTTCGCCGCACGCGATCATCACGATCCGGTCTATGCCGAGTGCCATGCCGCCGTGCGGCGGCGCGCCGTACTCCAACGCGCGTACGAAAAAGCCGAACCGATCTTCCACCTGCTCAGCCGTCAAGCCGAGCATCTCGAAAATCTTGCGTTGCTCGTTGGCCTTGTGAATTCGGATCGAGCCCGAGCCGAGCTCGTATCCGTTGAGCACCATGTCGTAATGCTGTGCGCGCATCGCCCTGGGATCGCTGTCAATGAGCTCCCAGTCGCCCGGCGCCGGCGCCGTGAACGGATGATGCGCGGGAACCGGTTGTCCCGTGGCCTCGTCGATCTCGAGATACGGAAAGCCCGTGACCCAGGCAAACGCGAACGTTTTAGGATCGCGCAGGCCGCAGCGCTCACCGACCTCGTTGCGCATCTTTCCCGCGACCGCGAATGCGAGCTCCTTCGTATCCGCGAAAAGCAGAAGCGCGTCCCCAATTTGCGCGCCGGCGGCGGTACGGACGCTGCCAATCTGATCCTCGGTCAAGAATTTCAACGCCGAAGACTTCGTGCCGTCGGGCGAAAGCGCGATCCACACCATACCTTTGCCGCCGTACTGCTTCGCCGTTTCGGTCAACGCATCGAAGTCGCGGCGCGACAGCGCGGCGCCGCCCGGATAACGAAGCGCGACGACCGCACCGCCGCTCTCGATCGCCGAGCGAAAGACCGCGAACTCCGTACCGGCGAAGGCCGCGCCGGCGTCGGCGAGCTCCAAGCCGAAGCGCAAATCGGGCTTGTCGAGGCCGTAACGCGCGATCGCGTCCTGATGAGTGAGCCGAGGAAACGGCGGCAGATCGATCTCGAGCACGGTGCGCCACACGTAGCGCATGCACGACTCCATTACCTCGAGCACCTCTTCTTGCGTGCAGAACGAAAGCTCAACGTCGAGTTGGACGAACTCGACGAGTCGGTCGGCGCGCGGATCCTCGTCGCGCATGCATCGCGCGATTTGCATGTAACGGCCGAAACCGGCGATCATCAAGATCTGCTTGAGCAGCTGCGGCGACTGCGGCAGCGCATAGAAGTGTCCCGGATAGAGCCGGCTCGGCACCAGGTAGTCGCGCGCCCCCTCGGGCGTCGACTTAATCATCATCGGGGTTTCGATCTCTAAGAAATCGCGCGAGTCGAAGAAATCGCGCATCGCTTTGATGATGCGGTGACGCGTTCGGAGGTTGCGCTGCATGCGCGGGCGACGAAGGTCGAGGTAGCGATACTCGAGGCGAAGGTTTTCGTCCACCGGGTCGTCGGAGTTGACTTGAAACGGGGGCACCTGCGACCGGTTGAGAATTTCGAGCTCGCCGATGGCGACTTCGACGTCGCCGGTCGGCAGGCGCGGATTCTCGGTACCCGCGGGGCGCCGCCGGACGATGCCGCGCACGCGCAGTACGTCCTCGTTGCGGAGATGTTCGGCCTGCGCGAAACTCGCGTGTTGCGGATCGAAGACGATCTGAGTGACCCCCGTGTGGTCGCGAAGATCGACGAAAATCAGGCCGCCGTGATCGCGGCGGCGATTGACCCAACCGTCGAGCGCGACCGACGCGCCTTCGTCGCCGGCCCGCAACGCACCGCAAGCAACCCGCTTCGCCACCCTTATCCTTCCTTTATGCCGGAAACGTAATAATACTGAAGTAGAAGCTCACGCGCGAGCTTCGAGCGCGTCGCGCGCCCGTCGAGATAGCCCAAGAGGTGCGGAAAGCGCGAGAGCATCGAGTGCAGACCGAGCGAAAGCGGCGTCATGCCAAGATTCAACATCACCGCGAAATCGGGATGCTTGCGGTAGAAGCGCGCCGTCGACCGGCCGGCAAGCCGCATCTTCTGCTTTTGGTCCTCATAGGAAACCGACTGGCAATGATAACTCACCGCGCGCGGCTCGTAGCAAATCTCGACGCCGATCCGGCGTAGCCGGTACCCCAGCTCCAAGTCCTCGTGTCCGTATCCGGTGAAGCTTTCGTCGAAGCAACCCGCCCGCAACAGATCCGCGCGACGCACGGATGCATTTCCGGTCAGAAAATAAAGCCACGAGAGCTTTTTTCGCGAGGGCGGATGGAGATGCCCGCGCGCTTCGGGGTGATCTCGCTTGAATGCATAATCGGCCAAGTCTTTCACTTGGACTTCCCATCCGACGACCGCGATGTGAGGCCGCTCGCGGTGCCGGCGCGCGTGCGCCGAGAGCAGATCGGGCGAAGCGAGAATATCGGCGTCGTTGAAGAGGACGATCTCGCCACGCGCCGCGGCGATGCCGGCGTTTCGCGCTGCAGCGCGGCCGCCGTAGGCGCCGGCTACGTGGCGCACTTCGGGATGGCGCTCGCTCAAGCGCGCCAGATATTCCGCGGTGCCGTCCGCGGAGTTTGAATCACAAACGAGTAGCTCGTAGGGCGACGTCAGGTCTTGCGCGAGGAGCGTCGGCACGACTTCAGCGAGCGTCTCGAGGCGATTGTATGTGGGGATGACGACGGAAATTTCCATCAACGGGGGCTCCCTAGCAGCGTTGCGACGCCGCCGACGATCTCCTCGCGAAAGCGCCCCAGCGCGGCGGCTCCATCGTGGGCCGGCTTTTGCACGAGCACGTGCGGCACGCCGTACGGGGACCATTCTTGCGAGTTGAGACTGAAGTAGCGGTGCTCGAAAGCGACGACAGTCGGCCGGTGGACGGCGCTCGCGACGTGCGTAGCACCGGTATCGACGGTAACGACGACGCGCCCGCGCTCCAACACGGCCGCCCACTCGTGAAACGGCAGCCCACGCACGAGGCGCGCAACGCTCGCGTTCCTCTCGAATACCGGCGCCATTGCTTCGCAGTCCCTCGCGCACGTAATCACGACCGGCGCGAGCCGGGCCAGATCTTCGACGATTGCCACGGTTCCGTCCAACGTGCTTCCATTGGTGAACCAGCGCTGCCCCAGATGAAGCACGATTGGATCGCTCGGCAAATCGCAGACCGCCGCTCGATCCTCATCGGTAACGTCCAAGCGCAGATCGAGCATACGCCGGCGGGCCCCGGCCAGGGCGACGAGATCGAGCAACTGCACCACTTCGTGACGCACGGGGCGATGCGGATTGCGATCGCAAAGCTCGGGATCGGCCTCAGAGATCATGATCCGATTCACGTAAAGCGCTGCGGTGAGGCGCGCGATCCAGCGCCGCTCGTAGGTATATCCGACCCGCAGCGGGGCGCGTGTCGCGCCGGCAAGTTGTAAATCGACGGCTCGCGGCGCCAGCGCGATGGCGACGTCGTATCCCCGCAGGCGCGCCCCGAGTTGCCTCGGTTTTGCGTTATGCGGCAGCACGATGACCTCGTCAACGTCGTTGTTGCGTTCCACGACCACGCTATTGTACTCGCTCGTCACGATCGCAACGTGTGCCTCGGGAAATGAGGCGCGCACGGTTGCGATCGCCGGCGTCGAAAGGACCAGATCGCCGATTCGATCGGTACGCGATAGCAGGATTTTCACCCGCGCAGCGCGCGCTCCAACTCACCGAAGTAGGCATCGTTTGCGAGCGCTCGAGCCGCTCGCAGCTCGGCGGGACGAAGCTCGCGGTCCGGCGGGATACCGGCGAGTCGCTGCTGCCATCGTTTATCGGAGCGCAGCCTGCGCAGCCCGGCATGAAACCCGCGCTGAACCGGATTGATCCCGGTTGCGAGATAGGCCCGCCAGTGCGGGTGACGCCGGACGAGGCGCACGGCGGTCCGGGCTTGCGCGCGCGCCTGGCGCACCATCTTCTCGACATCGTCGGCCCGGGGTCGCGGCTTGATGTGATAGACGAGCGCTTGCGGGTGGAAAATCGCGCGAACGCCGGCGTGGCGCAATCGAAGTCCGACGTCGATATCCTCCCAACCGTACTCGGAGAACGATTCGTCAAAACCACCGATGCCGCGGATCGTCGCCAGTGGCGCCGAGACGTTCGTCGTCCAGAAGTAGTTGCCGCTGTAGTTCCAAATGCTCCAGACTGGCGGAGGCAGATCGTCGGGGTCGTCGACTTCGATCGCTCCGCCGCGGACGATCGCCGCGCGATGCCGTTCTTGCGCGCGCAAATGTTCCTCAACGAAGTTGGGTAGCGGCAAAACGTCGTCGTCGATAAAGATGATGCGCTCGCCCGAGGCGCGGGCGATGCCCGCGTTGCGCGCGCGCGACAGACCGGCGTTGGCCTGGTTGACCACGATAAAGGCGCAGCTCGCTCGTTCGCGCACGCGCTCGATCACCCGTAGGGTATCGTCGGTCGATCCGTCGTTCACCAGGACGATCTCGTAGTCGTCATCGGCGACGGTTTGTTCGCAGCAGGCATCGAGCACGCGCTCGAGCAGTCCGGCACGATTGTAGGTGCAGAGTTGAATCGTTGCGAGCGTCACGCAAGCAGCCGGTTTACTGCCGCTAGGATACGCGGCAGGTCGAGGTGTGCAATACAAGCATAATCCTTGCAACGTTCCTTGGTATCGCCGGCGTGGCAAGGATATGAGGCACGAACGACGGTGGTACGCGTTCCAAGCGGCGCCCACCGTTCCGGAAAATCGGATTGAAACGGAAAGATCCCGGCGGTGGGACAACCGACGGCCGCGGCCAGGTGCATCGAACCCGTCGTGATGCCGACGAAGGCGCGAGCTCGCTGTGCAAGCGCGCCAAACACGCCAACGCTCGTTTCACCGGCGATGGAGACGATGCCGTCATCTCGCGCGATCTCGACCACGCCTTGCGCCAGCGGCGCGTCTGCGGACGAGCCGCTCACCAAAATTCGCGCACCAAAGCGCTCCCGTAACGCGCGCGCCAATGCGGCCCATCCCTGCGGCGGCCACATCCCGCGACGTGACGCGACGGCGTTGCATGGGTTGAGGATAACGAAGGGCTCGCGGCCGTGGCTGAGCGTATCCGCAGCGCGCTCGTCTTGCAGCGTTGGAACGAACCGATAGTGACGGTCGCCCGTGTCGCAGCCGATTGCGCGAGCGTAGTCGAGCAGAATCTCGGACCAATGCGAGGTGACGTCGCCCAGCTCGCTGCGGACCACGACGCGGTCCGTGAACCGAAACGAATAGAAACGCCGCGCCTGTCCGACCCGCACCGGAATCGCCGCCAGCGCGGGAACGCGCGCCGTTCTTGCCGTCGCCCAGGTCACCACGCAGGCCCCGTAGCCCTCTCGTGCGAGACGGCCGGCGAGCTCAGCTTCGTCGCCTCCGTCGTCGACGAACACGCGGTCGATGTCGGGCACGCGCTCGAGCACGGCCCTGTGCGCCGGCAGCGTCAGCGCGTCGACGTTGACGAATCGCCGATGCAGCGCACGCGCGACCAGCGATGCAACCAGCGAGTCGCCGATTCCGCCTCCCGCGCAGTAGAGCAGCGCGCTGCTATCGGCTGTCGGCATCGAGCGCTCGCACGAGCTCGCGTGCGTAGACTCCGTCCAGCAGCTGAGCTCGCCCCAGCGCTGCGATCCACGCCGGCGCGCGGCGGCTCGTCGATACTCCAGCATAGATTGCCAGGAGCCAATCGGGAAGCAAATAGCGTGCGCGGAAGAGGTTGACCGGGTACGCCCCGGTGGCCAGCCGCGCCCGCCTCGAGGGGTGCTTGGAAAGAAAGCGTGCCGCCATGCGCGCCTTCTCGACCGCTTTGCGGCTTTCGACGTCTATCGTATTCTCTTCAGGCGGCTTGACGTGCCAAAGGTAGGCGTCCCAAGCGAACGTCCAGCGCATCCCGCCCAAGCGCAAGCGCACACCCAACTCGGTATCTTCCCAGCCGTACAACTCGAAGCTCTCGTCGAATCCCCCCGCGTCGACGAACGCGGCCTTCGGAAGCGACGCGTTGCACGTGCAAAGGAAGGCGCGTGAATAGTTCGCAGGCGTTGGTTTGGGGCGAGCGTCACGCGACGAAACGTTCAGGATCGGCCCGTTGACGACACGTTCGCCGCCGGCTTGAGCCGCCGCATGCGCGGCAATCCACGCAGGCGGGACCACCACGTCGTCGTCACAGAAAAGGACGTAACGCCCCCGCGAGGCCTCGACCCCGCGATTGCGAGCCTGGCCGCGATTGGGCTGCGGCGCGCAAACGTAGCGCACCGATGCGTCGAGCCGGGCGCGCTCCTCGACGACGCTTCGAGTCGCGTCCTGCGAGCCGTTGTCGACGACAATCACCTCGAACGGCGGCGCGGCACGCTGCAAAGCTAACGAGTCGAGGGCGTTTCGCAGGTATGGCTCGCGATCTCGGGTTGCGATGACGACGGAAAACTCCATGCGTGAGGCGCGTCAGGCCGCCAGCGCAAGCAGCGATTCGGCCATGCGGTCCGAAGCGCCGATCTGGTCGCGATACAGATCGGCGAGCCGTTCGCCGGTCTGCGCAATCCAGGTTCGATCGTCGTACGACTCGAGCGCGACGCGGGCGATCCGGCCCGGTGTGATTGTCCCATGCACTTCGCGAATCAGCAACGCATTCGCATCCACGTTCGGTTGCGCGTGATAGCCGAACCGCCGCGAGAGCGCTACGGCGGCGGCACGCTTCAGCGGAACCCCGATGAGCGGAACTCGATTGAGGTAGGTGAGCGGACCGTTGATCGTAACGTACTCGGGAGCGTTGAGCGGGGTGATGGTGATCGCCGGCGTTCCAAGCGCCGCGACCTCGACCGTCTTCGTGCCCGGAATCGTCAGGACGAGGCGCGCAGCCTTCGCCGCTGAAAGGGCGTTCGTGAGAACGGGAAAGCGCACGTCACCTGAGGGAGTGGTCAAGTACTCTGCGCCGCCATCGGTGACGAGCCGCCCGGTCCGCCCGAACATGCGCGGAATACCGCCGCGCTCGATTGCGGCGCGCACGTATTCGAGCGACGTGAACGGCGAGAGCGCGAAGGCAATCGGAATCTCCGGGCGCTCGCGCAGCATGCGCAGCGCGGCGGCAAAGTAGAACGGGATCAAGTTTTCGATTTCGTACGGACGCGATCCAGGCATGATGAGTATGCCGTCCGCCGGGGCGCCGGGTTCGGCCGGCAGCGCCGCTTCGAAGAGCGCACCATCGATGGCCAGGTTGCCGACTCGCTCGATGCGCTCACGCGGCATTCCCCAGCCGACAAGTTGCTCGGCATTACGCTCGTCCAGCGCAAAAGCTCGATCGAAAACTTTACGATAGGCGCGGCGCGAGAACTTGTAGGTGGCGGCGCGACCGTTCAATCGCGCGTGCACGCGGACGGCATGCAGCAACTCGCCGCCAACATACTGAACGACGTCGACACTCGCAGGAATCTCGTCGAGCCGGCTGCCGAGCGCGAACTTGACATAGCGCTTCGGCTCCACGACGGTCGCTTGTGGAAAGGCGTCGCGAACGATCCTCGCTTCGAATCCGCTGGCGTAGTCGTCGGGTACGAGAAAGACGAAGGCGCGCAGCTGCGGATCGCGTCGATAGAGCGCTCGCAAGAGTGGTCGCAGCCAGCCGGCGACTTCACCCGGGCCGTTAGCGGTAAGTGCTATACGCATCGAGGATGCGCGCAATTAGATCGGTCGTGCTCGCGCGGGCGAGGTGCGGCGCGAGCGCAATCCGGCCGCCGTGCGTCAGCACGACGGTTCGCTCGGGAAGCTCGTCCTCGCGATACTGATCGCTCTTGACGTGAACGTCGGGGCGTATTCGATCGAGAAGCATCTCGGGAGTTCGTTCGCCGAAACCCACGACGGCGTCGACGCTGCGCAGCGCACGCAAAACGGCGGCGCGTTGCGGGAAGGGCACGATCGGCCTGGCTTCGCCCTTGATGCGCCGGACCGACTCGTCCTCGTTCAATCCGACGATCAGCGCGTCGCCCTGCTCCCGCGCCCACGCCAAGTACTCTACGTGACCCGCGTGAAGCAAATCGAAGCAGCCGTTGGTAAAGACGACCGTTCGGCCCTCGGCGCGCAGATCTTCGCGCCACGCAACCGCTTGGTCGATGCTGAGCAGCCGTCCGAAGTACGCTGGGAGACTCATGTCGCCGGGTCGAGCAGCGCGAGAATCTCCTCGGGCGATGCGGTCGCGGTGCCGAGCTTCGCGACGACCGCGCCTGCCGCGAAGTTCGCGAGTTGCATCGCCTGTTCGATCGGCGCACCGGTTGCGAGCGCCAGCCCAAGGACCGCGATGACGGTGTCGCCGGCGCCGCTCACGTCGTAGACCGTACGCGCGACCGAAGGAATCTGCAAGCGCTCGCCCTCACTGCCAAAGAGCGCCATCCCGTGCTCGCCGCGCGTGATCACCGCATACCGGCAGCCGAGCATCTCGATCAGACGCAGGCCGGCGCGCTCTAAGCCGGCGTCATCCACGATCGGCGTGCCGACGATCGTTGAGGCTTCCGCAACGTTGGGCGCGACGCACGTCACGCCGGCGAAGAGCGCAATATTCTGCGGTTTCGGATCGGCGAGCACCAAGGGACAGGCACTCGCAGCTTCGACGATTTCGCGGCAGAGCAACCCTTTAGCATAATCGCTGAGGATCACGGCATCGCATTCGCTTGCGCGCGAGCGCACGAATGCCGTCAACCGCACGCGATCGGCGGTTGCCAGCATCGACGTCGACTCCCAATCGGCGCGCACGACCTGTTGATTATGCGCAACGATCCGCGTCTTGCGCGTGGTCGGGCGATCGGCGCTTGCAAAGACGCCGGAGTCGTCCACCTGTTCGTTGCGCAGCAGATCGCGAACGTGCGTCGCAAACGGGTCGCTGCCGACCATTCCGGCAAAGACGACGTTGGCATGCAGCGCTCGCAGATTGTTCGCGACGTTCCCAGCGCCGCCGAGCGTGAACGAGTGATCGGCCACCGCGACGACGGGAACCGGTGCCTCCGGCGAGATCCGCGTCACCGTGCCCCAAATCCACTCGTCGAGCATGAGATCGCCCACCACGAGGATTCGACGGCCGGTTGCGCGGTCGAAGAGCGTTCGCGCGTCCGGCACCATCAGCGCGGTCACCGAATCCCCCCGTCGAAGATCAGGCGCTGTTCGACGAGGTCGCAGACGATGTGCGCCATGACTTGGTGCACTTCTTGAACGATCGCGGCGTAACCATCGGGCCCGATCACGGAATGGTCGGCGATTTCGGCGACCCGACCGCCGCCGTTGCCGGTGAATGCGACGGTCACCGCGCCCCGCTTGTTCGCAGCCTCCAGGGCGAGCACAACGTTGCGCGAGGTGCCACTGGTCGTCAGGCCGATTACGACATCGCCAGGGTGGGCGAATGCTTCGACTTGACGCGCGAAAACGTGGTCGTACCCGTAGTCGTTGCCAATGCAAGTCAGCGTCGACGAGTTGACCGAGAGCGCCTCGCTATGAAGTCCCGGCCGTTCCCGGAGAAATCGCCCCGAAAGCTCGGCAGCCATATGCTGCGCCTCGGCGGCGCTCCCGCCGTTGCCGCACCACAGCACTTTCTTTCCGGCTCGCAGCGCCGCCACGACCGCATCGGCGACGGCTTCGACTTGCGCGCGGTAGTGCGGCGCGTCGAGCAACCCGCGCCGATCGGCGAGCAGCTCGTCAAAGTCACGCCTTCCTTGGTAGTTCACGGTCCGATCCAAAAGAGTTCCTCGCCTTGCGATACCAACTCGCCGTTGCCGGGAACGATTCGGACGATCGTTCCGGCATCGTCGCTCTGAATTTCGTTGAAAAGTTTCATCGCTTCGAGCACGCAGAGCACGTCGCCGGCTTCGACGCGGTCGCCGACGTCGACGTAGGCGGGGGCATCGGGCGACGACGCACGATAGAAGACGCCGGTAAGCGGCGCGAGGACTTTCGTAACGTTGGCATCGGCCGGCACGGAGCTCGAATCGGCCTGCGCTTGCGTTGCGGGGAAATGCGGCGCCGGGGCCACTTCCGGAGGGCGGCGCGAAAGCTCGTAGACCGCGTCACCGAGCTTAACCTTGATCGACTCGAGGTCGTGCTCGTTCATGATCGCCAGCAGCTCGCGCAGCGTCTCCGTCTCTTCGGCGTAGCGCTCTTCCATCACGTCCCCGCTTCTACGAGGAGCTCCGCAACGACTCTCGTGGCGTCCAAGGGCAGGCGCCGGTCGCTTCGGTGCTCGAGGTCCCGCAACACCAGCTCGCCTGCGGCCAGCTCGTCCGTACCAAGAATCAGCGCGTACCGCGCGCGGTTTCGATCGGCCGTTTTTAGGTGGGCGAGCAGCTTTCGATCGTTGTAGTCGACGAAAGTCGGCGCGTCCAGAAGGCGGCGTAACTCGGCGACGATCGGGGTCAGCACCGTTCGCGCTTGCGCGCCCAACCCAATCGCTTGGACGCCGCGACGCGTCGCCGGCTGCGCATACCCGCTCGCGGCGAGCATCATCAGGAAGCGTTCCATGCCCAGTGCGAAGCCGACGGCCGGTACGTCCGGTCCGCCAAGGGAGCGGACGAGTCCGTCGTAACGTCCTCCGCCGCAGACGCTGCTCTGCGCTCCGAGCACGCTCGAGGTAATTTCAAAAACGGTTCGACCGTAGTAGTCGAGGCCGCGGACGATGCGCGGATTGACCGTGAACGGAATCTGCGCCAACCCAAGATAGGCTTTCACGCCTTCGAAGTGCTCGCGGCAAGCAGGGCAAAGGAACGACTCGAAGCTGGGCGCGCTTTCGATATAGGGCACATCCGCCGGATCCTTGCTGTCGAGCAGCCGCAGCGGATTGCGCCCGACCCGGCGGCGCGCGTCCTCGCTCATTGCGTCGAGATGGGGCTGAAAATGAGCCGTCAGCGCCTCGCGGTAGCGCGGACGGCACTGCTCGTCGCCAAGTGAGTTGAGGTTGAGCACCGCGTCGGTGATCCCGTACCCTTGCACCAGCTCCCAGGCCAGCGAGATCACCTCCAAATCCGCCTCGGGACCGGCGAAGCCGAAGCATTCAACGCCAAACTGATGCGATTGACGGTAACGGCCTTTCTGCGGGCGCTCGTACCGGAAAATCGGTCCGATGTAATAGAGCCGCAACGGACCCGCGGTAAAGAGATGGTGTTCGAGGACGGCGCGCACCACCGGCGCGGTCCACTCGGGGCGAAGCGTCAACGAGCGGCCGCCGCGATCCGTAAACGTGTACATCTCTTTTTCGACGATGTCGGTCTGCGCGCCGACCCCGCGCACGAAGAGTTCCGTGGCTTCGAAGAGCGGCGTGCGGATCTCGCCGTAGCCATAGCGAGCGGCCAGTGCATGAATGCGCGCCTCCAACTCGTTCCAGCGCCCGGATTCCGGCGGGAAAAAATCCGACGTTCCGCGCGGCGCGCTCAGGTTCTCAGAAGTCACGTCGCCCTCTTCGCCCAGGCGTTACGCTAGCCATTGCGCCGCTTGCACGTGATAGTTTCGCGTGCGCACGTTTCTTTATGGAGCCGCAACGCTGGCGCTGCTGGCGCAATCCTGCGGCGAAGGCGTGCGCTCGGCACTCGCGGGCTGCGCGAGCGTGCTCTTCGAAGCAACGCCATTTCTGTTGGCCGGCATCGTCGCCTCGCACCTCCTGCGACGGCGCAATCGCGCCGTCGAATATCTCGGCTGCGGCTGCGGCGAAGGGCCTTCGGCGCGTTCGCTTCCCGCGACGGCCGCGACGTGGTACGTTTTCGGCGCACCGGTCGCAATAGCGCGCTTTCTCGCAGCAATCCTCGCGGCGCGCCTGCTCCAGCGCCGCGTTGCAAACGATTCCTGCGTTGGAGGAGAGCGACTCCATCCACTTGGGGCGCTCGCCGCTTTACTGCCCGCCGCCGCGCTTGCCGCATGTGCGATGCAAGTCTTGGTTTCGGTCGATGCTTCGCATTTCGCGCCGATCGGCAACGCGTTACTTGGCGCTGCGCTGGGATTCGCGGCAGCGCCGTGCGGCTTAGGCGCGGTTGCGGTGGCGGGGGCGCTGCGCGTACGCGATCCGATCGCGGCGACGGCGTTTCTTTGCATCGCGGGCATCGTCGACGCGCGTGCGCTTTTCGCGCGGTCGCATCGCGCTCCCGGTAACGATGCTTTCGCCTACGCGCTGCTCGCTATCGGGCTCGGTGCAGTCGCCGCGCGCCACGGCGACGCGCTCGTCCATCCCGCGCTCACCGTGCCGCTTGCCGTTTGCGCCGGCGCGGCGCTCTGCTACGCGGTCGTGCACCGCCGCCAACGCTCGGCACCGGCTCGCTTCGCCCCCGCGATAATGCTCGCCGGTGCCCTGCTCGGCGCAGCGCCGCCTCAATATCGCGCGACCGAAACGACCCTCACCGACCTGTTTGCCGGCGAGCGTTTGACCTTCACCGGCGCGCTCGCGCACTATGGCAACGCAAGCGCATTGGTCCGCTACGCAATTACCTGCTGCCGCGCCGACGCGGCGCCGGTCGCCGTACGGCTCGATCGGTCTCCGCCATTTCCCACCGGCACGTGGCTGCGCGTTGCCGGATCGGTCGAAAACGTCAACGGCGAGCTGCGTCTCATCACAACGCGAATCGAACGGATCGCCCCGCCGACCGACCCGTTTATCTATCGTTGACTACGCGAGCGTTTGCTTTCGGCGGGGCTCCAGCAGCTCGACCGGAATCCCGTTAGGGTCTTCGACGAAAGCGATCGCGCGAGTGCCGCTCGGAGATTTGTAGACGTCTTTGAGAATCTTTACGCCGCGCGCCTTGATCTTGTCGACGTACTCCTGCAGATCGCCGTCGACCTCGAGCGCAAGATGCTCGTAGCGATTTCCGACCTCGTACGGCGGGTGATCTTCGAGGTCGTAAACGAGCTCGATGTACGAACTCCAATCGTTTCCAACAAACGCCATGTCGGCGTTGCCCGGATAGTGGTGCGGACCGTCGAGGAGCCCAAGGCCCAGCTTCTCGGTATAGAAGTCGATCGACTCTTTCATGTCGTTGACGAAGATCGACGTGTGTAAGAATCTCGGCATGCCAACCTCAGTGCAAGAAATATCGGTACGTTGAAAAGACCAGCGTGACGCCGAGGCGGTCGGCGGCGCCAATGACTTCGTCATCGCGAATCGAGCCGCCCGGCGCGATGATTGCCGAGCAGCCGCCATCCACCGCAGCCTCCAAGCCGTCGGCGAAGGGAAAGAATCCATCGCTGGCGCAGGCCGAACCGTGCGCGTGAGCGCCCGCTCGCTGGACGGCAATTTGCACGGCGCTCACACGATTGGTTTGGCCCGCGCAGATCCCGCGCGTCGTGCCCTCCTTGACGATCACGATGCCGTTGCTCTTCACGTGCCGCACGACGTCCCACGCGAACGCGAGATCGTGCCACTCCTGCGGGTCGGGCTGGCGTCGGCTGACCACGCGCCACTCTTCGGCGGGTGCGTTCGGATCGTCGTCTTCGGCGAGGACGCCGCCGAGCGCGCTGCGCAACCGGAGCTCGTGCGCTAGATCGTCGGGCAGCGCTGGGGCAAAGCGCATCAATCGAAGGTTCTTCTTTCGCTGGAGCAACGCCAGGGCGTCGTCGTCAAACTCCGGCGCGGCGACGATCTCCAGAAAAAATTCGCTTAAGCAAAGAGCCGCCTCGGCATCGATCGCGCCATCGGCGGCGACGATTCCGCCGTAGGCGGATACCGGGTCGGCAAAGAGCGCCTCGCGCACGGCTACCGCAACGGTCGAACGCTGCGCGACGCCGCACGGCACCGCGTGCTTCACGACGGCGGCGCGGGCGAACCGCCCGCGTTCGCTTTGGAACTGTGCGCCCAGCGGTGCGCGCGACAGCAGCCGAAGGGTCGCATCTAAGTCGAGCAGGTTGTTGTAGGAGAGGGCTTTTCCGTGCAGCTGCTCGGGCAATCGCTCGACACGATCGAGATAGAAAGCCGCACGCTCCTGCGGGTTCGTGCCGTAGCGCAGACGTTTTGCAAGCGAAAGCGTCAGCGCGAGCGCTCCGGGCAAAGCACTCGGCAGCACTTCTCCCGCAGTCCCCAGATAGTGCGCGATCGATGCGTCGTACCCGGCAGTGCGTTCGAAAGCCGCCGTCGCCAGGCGGCGTCGTAGGGCTTGCGGAACGTCGCCGGCTTCGATCGCTTGACGGTACTCCGCATACTGCGAAGGATCCGTCAAAACCGCGACGTGCTCGAAATTTTTGGCCGCAGCCCGCAGCAAAGCGACGCCGCCGATGTCGATTTGTTCGATCGCTTCGTCCGGCGTGGTGCCTTCGCGCGCGACCGTCGCTTCGAAAGGATAGAGGTTGACGACAACCGCGACAATCTCGGGCATCGCGTACTTTTCGGCTTGCGCCGCGTGTTCGGGGTCGGAGCGATCGTAGAGAATCGCGCCAAAGACCTTGGGATGAAGGCTCT
Organism: Candidatus Acidiferrales bacterium; assembly: GCA_035484815.1. Classification (GTDB taxonomy): domain Bacteria; phylum Vulcanimicrobiota; class Vulcanimicrobiia; order Vulcanimicrobiales; family Vulcanimicrobiaceae; genus Cybelea. The sequence continues at coordinate 21,994 of DATHOO010000003.1, read as the reverse complement.
TCACACGTCCGCCGAAGAGCGGTGGAAACCCGGTGAGTTCTTCTACGTCGCGCGCCGTCACGCCGTGCTCTTGCAGATACGCACGGGTTCCGCCGGTCGCGTAGATCGCGGTGCCGCGCTCGTGCAGCGTTTTGGCTAGCGCCGCGGCGCCGGTCTTGTCGTAGAGCGAGAAGAGAGCGGCGCTATCGCTAGGCAAGCACGGCCTCGGCTTCGCGCGTGAGCTCCGCCGAAACGATCGCGCTGACGCCGGCCTCTCGCGTCGTTACCCCGTAGATCCGGTCGGCCATCTCCATCGTTTTCTTATTGTGCGTGACGATCAACATCTGCGACTCGACGGCGAACTCTTTGACCATCGCCGCGAAGCGATCGATATTCGCATCGTCGAGCGCGGCATCGACTTCGTCGAGCAGATAAAAGGGTGCCGGTTTCGTGGCGATCAGTGCAAAGATCAATGCCGCGGCGGTCATCGCGCGTTCCCCGCCGGAGAGCGCCGCGAGTGGCATAGCTTTCTTGCCCGGCGGCCGCACGGCAATCTCGATTCCGGTTTCGGAAAGGTTTTCGGGCTGCGTCTGCCACATTTTCGCTTCGCCTCCGGCGAAAAGCCGGGCGTACATCTCCGCGAACGCTTCCGATACCACGGCAAATGTCTCGTTGAACTGCGCCTGCGTCTCGCGCTCGATCTCGTGAATCGACTCGAGCAGGGTTGCTCGTGCGCGCGTCAGATCGTCAAGCTGTGCGCGCAAGAACCGCTCGCGCTCCGCGATCTCTTCGCGTTCCGCCTCGGCATTGAGGTTAACGTTTGCCTGGAGGCGGGCTAACTCGTCGCGCAGACGGGGCAGCTCGTCGACGACCAAGTCGGGTTCTTTACGGTAACGTTCCTCGACGTCGGTACACTCTTGGTTGGTTGCCGGATTCTGCGCGAACTGCGAAATTAGCATCCCGAGCTCCGCCTCGACCTGTGCGAGACGCATGCGTTGGCGCTCCCCGCCGGCGGCCGTATCGCGCTCCTCCTGCTCGGCCGCGCGAAGGTCCGATTCGGCCCGCGCTTGCTGCGCAACGAGCGTTTCGCGTTCGTTGCGCGCGGCTTCGAGCTGGGAGTCGAGCGCGACGATGCCCTTGCGAAGGCCTTCGAGATGCGCGTGGGTCGTGCGCGTCTCTTCCATCAGCGACGTAATCTGGGCAAGCATCTCTTCACGTGCTAATCCGCCGCGCTCGCTGTCCTGATCGAGCATGGCAAGGCGCGCTTTTGCCGCATCGCGTTCCGCGGCCAGCGCCGCAGTTCGCTCGCGCAGTTCGGCGCCGTGCGCGTTGATCGTGCTCTGCCCCTTCTCCGCGCGACCGATTTCGTCGCGAACCCGCGCCAGCTCCGATTCGAGCTGCTGACGTTCTTCGTTGCTCCGTTCGCCCTCCGGCTCGTCGCGCTCGTGCTCGCGCTCGAGGTCGCGCGCCCGTGCGGCGCGCGCATGCAGATCGGCAGCCGTTGCACGAGCGGCTTCTAGCTCGGCGCGGGTACGTTCGACTTCCCCGCGTAATGCGGACTCTTCGGCGCGAACGCCGACCAGCTGCGATTCACTTCGAGCCTGCCGTTCGCGGCCGGCGTCGCGCGTCTCAATTGCGTTTTGCGCGTGTTGATGCGCCACTTGCAGCGCCCGTTCGGTCTCCACGAGTCGCTCGTGCATGCCGATCAGCGCTTCGCGCAGCGACGCCGCCTGGAATCGCCGCGACAGAATCGAGCGCTCTCGTTGGAAGCGTCCGCCGGTAATCGCGCCGCCGCCCGTAATCTGCTCGCCGCTCAACGTCACGATCGTATCGCGCAGACCCCGGCCGCGAACCAGCTCGATGCCGGTATCCAGAGCGGTAACGATGAGAACGTTACCGACCAAAAAGTTCACGATTCCCTCAAAGCGTGGCGCAGTCCGGACGAGCGTGTGCGCGTATCCGATCACGCCGGGCAGGCCGGCGATTTGCGCGTCGAGCTCACGCCCTTGGCGACGCTCGAGGGTGTCGAGCGGCAGGAAGGTCGCACGGCCGGTTTGGGTCCGATTGAGAAAATCGACGCCTCGCTCGGCGTCCTCGGAGGTGGTCGTTACGACGTTGGAAAGCCGGGCGCCAAAGGCGACGTCGAGCGCGCGCGCGTATCGCTCGTCGGTCGTAATGAGATTCGAAACGATCCCCTCGATGCCGCGAAGGTCCCCGCGTTGCCACGCCTCGACGATCGCGCGCGTCCCCGGAACGTGTCCTTCCAGCGAGTTTTCCAACTCTTCGATTGTGTGAAGACGCGACTCGGCGGCTCGCAACTCGACTGAGTGATCGCGCGCGACGGATGAGGCGCGGGTCGCTTCGTCCTGCGCAAGCGCCGCCTCGCGCACGGCATCCTCTGCGCGCCCGCGGGCGTCGAGTAGTTCTTCTTCGCGCAACTCGAGCTGGTGCCGGCGTTCGGCGTGTCGATGTGCCGCGCCGCCGGCCGCAATCTCGAGCGCTTCAGCGCGCTCGCGCGCGGCACGTTCTTCCACTTCGAGGCGCTCTGCTTCGGTACGCAGGCTTCCCGCCTGTGCGCGGCGTTCGGCCTTGCGCGCCGCAACTTCGGCGGCGCCCACCTCGACTTCGCGCAACCGCGTAAAGATGGTATCGAGACTTGCACGGGCTTGCGCAAGCGCCGCGTGCGCCGCAAGTTCTCCCTCGCGCGAGTTCTCGATCTCTTGCCCGAGCGGAGCAAGGCGCTCTTCCAACTCTTCGATCGCAGCGGCGAGCGACGTTCGCTCTTGTTCGACGCGCGCGGCGTCCTGCGACGTTCGCGTGGATTGCCGCTCGAGCGCTTCGCGCCGCGCTAGCGCGGCTGCATATCGCGCCTCTATTTGGGCGAGTTCCTCACGACGGCGCTGGGCCTGCGAACGCAGCTCTTCGAGCTGCAGCTCGCAGCGATAGACCTGCGTTCGCACCCGCGCGAGCTCCTCGCCGAGGGCGCCCGCCTTCGCCGCTGCCGCGCCGCGAAACCCCTCGTTCTTCGCCGATTCTTCGCGTAACGACTCGCACTCGGCTCGTCGCGACGCGCTGGAGCGCAAATAGCCGAGAATCTCGAGATCGCGTACGCGCACGCTGACTCGGCGATATCGCCGAGCGCGCCGCATCTGCGTCTCAAGCTCGGGGATCCGCCGGCCAAGTTCGGCGATCAGATCGCTGACGCGAATCGCGTTTGCCTCTGTTCGCTCGAGTCGGCGCAACGATTCGTGTTTGCGTGAGAGGAACTTTCCGATCCCAGCCGCCTCTTCGAAGAGCGCGCGGCGATCGGCGGGCTTGCTGGTGAGAATCGCGTCGATCTGCCCTTGCGAGACGATCGCGTACGATCCGGGGCCTAAACCGCTTCCCATCAAGAGATCGACGATATCGCGCAAGCGCACCGGCGTGCGGTTGATGAAGTATTCGCTCTCGCCCACGCGATAAGCGCGCCGGGTCATCTCGACTTCGGCGAACTCGATCGGGAGTTTGCGGTCGGCGTTGTCGAAGAGAATCGAAACCTCGGCGAGACCGAGCGGTTTGCGCGACTCGTTTCCCGAGAAGATGACGTCCTCAAGCCTTCCCGACCGAATGCTCTTGGTCGACATCTCGCCCAGTACCCAGCGAAACGCATCGACGAGATTCGACTTGCCCGATCCGTTCGGTCCTACGATCGCTGTGACGCCGTCGCCGAACTCCAACATCGTCGGTTCGGCAAACGTCTTGAATCCGAAGGCCCGAACGCGCTTCAGCTTCATTGAACCGCCTGCGTCGCTTCGGCAATCGAGAGGAGTGCGGCCGCCGCCGCGGCCTGCTGAGCGGCCTTCTTCGAGAGACCCTCGCCTCTTCCTAAGATGTGTCCGTTGACGCTGACGCGCGATTTAAACGATGGACGCTGCGGCGTGCCGCGGCTCGTTTCACGGTAGATGGGCGTGGCGGCAAGATGCTCTTGCGCGTAATGCTGCAGTCGCGTCTTCGAGTCGAGAAGCGCGTCGGTAGAGTGATCGAGTCCATCGACGTGTTGCGTGACGACGAAATGGCGCGCCTTTTCAAGACCGAAGCGAAGGTAGAGCGCCCCCACGAATGCTTCGAAAGCACCGGCGAGGACGGACGTGTTCTCCTCGCCGCCGCCGGCCCGCATTCCGGCTCCAAGCGCGATCAACGCGCCAAAACCGAGCCGCTGGGCCGTGCGCGCCAACTGCCCGTCGTTGACAATAGCGGCTTTTCGGAGCGTCAGCAGGCCCTCGGGCTCGTCGGTAAAGCGTTCGAAAAGCCAATCGGCGGTGACGGCGCCAAGGATCGAATCACCCAGGAACTCCATTCGCTCGTTCGAAGCTCCGCCCCGCTCGCGTGCATAGCTCTGGTGCACGAGGGCAACGTCGAATAAGCCCAAGTCGCTCGGTACGCGGGCGCCGGCAAGGCGAAGCAGTCCGCGAAGGCGTCGCCGATGGCTCTCGCCGCTCACGACTTGCCGGATCGCACCTTACCGAAGACGATCACGCTGTTGTGGCCGCCGAACCCAAACGAGTTCGAGAGCGCCGTACGAATCGGCGCACGGCGCGCGACGTTCGGGACGTAATCGAGCCTGCATTCGGGATCGGGGAACTCGTAGTTCGTCGTCGGCGGCATGACGTCGTGCGCAACCGCCAATGCGGTCGCAACGCCTTCGATTCCACCCGCCGCGCCGAGGGCGTGACCGTGCATCGACTTGGTCGAGCTGACGCCGATCTTGTAGGCATGCTCGCCGAAGGTGCTTTCGATTGCCTTCGATTCCGCCGGATCGCCTACTGGTGTCGATGTTCCGTGCGCATTAATGTAATCGACGTCGTCGGGCGTTATGCCGGCGCTGGCAAACGCGCGCGCGAAGGCCAGCTTTACGCCGTTGCCGCCGGGGTCGGGCGCAACGAGATCGTAGGCATCAGACGATTGCCCGTAACCCAGCACCTCGCAGTAAATCGAAGCGCCCCGAGCGCGAGCATGCTCGTACTCCTCGAGAATGAGAATGCCCGCACCCTCGCCGAGAACGAAGCCGTCGCGTTCGCGATCGAACGGCCGGCTGGCGCGGGTAGGATCGTCGTTGCGTGTCGACATCGCACGCATCGAGGAGAATCCACCGATCGCCAAGGGTGAGACCGTCGCCTCGCTTCCACCGGCGACCATAGCGATCGCATCGCCGTAGGTGATCGCATTGTAGGCCGTGCAGATGGCGTCGTTTGCACTCGCGCAGGCGCTGGCTGCTGCAAAGAACGGCCCGCGATATCCGAAGGCCATCGAAATGTGCGCCGGTGCGGCATTTGCCATGAGCATCGGGATGAAGAAGGGCGTCACCTTCGCCCAGGTTCCGTTTTCGTTGGCTTTGTCGGAGTTGAGCCAAAACGTGATAATGCCGCCGATGCCGGTCCCGATCACGCCGCCGACCCGGGCCTTAAACTCCTCATCTTGGGGCAGCTTTGCGTCTTCGATCGCTTCACGAGCGGCGACGAAAGCAAACTGCGTGAAACGGTCCATTCGCCGGGCCTCTTTGCGCCCAATCAGCTGCTCGGGGTAGAAGTCCTTGACTTCGGCGGCGATGCGCGTGTCGAAGTCGCTGGCGTCGAAGGCCGTGATCGGCGCCATGCCCGACTCCCCTGCAACCAGACGCCTCCAAAACTCATCGCGGGTGTTGCCGACCGGGGTCACTGCGCCCAACCCGGTGACCACGACGCGGCGTCGGCCAGGCGGCTGCATACTCGAAACGCTCAAAACTTCAGCAAGTTACGGCGACATCCAGGTGCTTCCCCGCCGAGTAAATCACCCGGTCGTTTTCGAACCCAATGCGTGGTGAGGACTCGAGGTGATTTCCTTCAAACGACGCTGCTGGCAGGCATGGTACCGCTCGTTCCGCGATTTCCGGCGATCGTTGAAAAGCCGCCGATGCTCGTTCGCGGCGATCGAGTCGGCCTAATTGCGCCGGCGTCGCCTCCCACCCGCGATGACATCGCGGAGTCCGTCGCGCACATCGAAAGCCTTGGGCTCCTGCCGGTGCTGGGGAAGTATGTGCACGAGCAAAACGGCTACCTCGCCGGAAGCGATGCCCAGCGCGCGGCCGACTTCAACGCCATGGCAGCCGACGCCGGCGTTCGCGCGATCGTCGCCATTCGCGGCGGCTATGGGACGATGCGCCTCCTCCCGTTGCTCGACTACGAAGCGGTCCGGCGCGATCCCAAGATCGTCATGGGATTCTCCGATTTGACGGCGCTGCTCAACGCGGTAACGGCTCGCAGCGGGGTGGTGACGTTCCATGGACCGGTCGGTGCGCACGGGTCATCCTGGAGCGGCGTCGCCCGCACTTACCTCGAAGCCGCGCTCTTCAACGATCAGCCCCTCAGCCCGGCCGGCGGCGCCCGGCCGGTGGTCCCTGGACGAGCTCGCGGGCGGTTGGCGGGGGGAAACCTCGCGTTGGTGGCGGCTTTGGTCGGGACGCCGTATGCAGTTCCGACCGATGGCGCCATCCTATTTTTGGAAGAAACGGAAGAGGCACCCTACCGAATCGACCGCATGCTGACACAGCTCGACCTTGCCGGCCAGCTCTCGGCGGCTCGCGGAATCCTCATCGGGCAGTGCACCAAGTGCACGGCCCCGTTCCCCACCCACTCCGCCGCCGAGGTGATCGAAGAACGCCTGAAAGCGCTCGGCCGCCCGGCCGCTACCGGCGCGCCGATCGGCCATATTCAGGCTCAATGGGTGCTCCCGATTGGAGTGGAAGCCGAGCTCGACGCGACGAACGGGACACTAACCTTTCTCGAAGCAGCTTGCGGGCCGCCCCGGCGCTAGCTATAATCAGGGGCTGCCTGCCACCAGGTGTGGAGCACTACTCTTTTGCCTAAAGGGACGTTATGAAGCGGACTTATCAGCCGCACAATCGCCGCCGTAAACGCGTACACGGTTTCTTAGAACGGATGAGCACGAAGCAGGGCCGTAGGGTGCTCGCGCGCCGCCGCAAGAAGGGGCGTCATCGCCTCACGGTCTAATGCGCCGTTTCGCGAGCCTTTGCCGCCAGGCAGACTATGCCCGTTTGCGCCGGCAGGGACGCCGTGTTTCGACCAAGAGCCTCATCATCTATCGTGGTCCTCCGTTCACTGGCGATCCTACGTCGCTGGTCGGCATCACGGTAAGTAAGTCAATCGGGAAGGCCGTCATTCGCAACAAATTGCGCCGCCGGCTTGCGGCAATCGTTCATGAAGCGCTCGCTCGCCAACGCACGATGCGCTTGCTCGTCGTGGCACGTCCGATCGCAGCCGCCGCCAGCTACTCGGATCTGCGCGGCGAAGTAACCTCGGCGCTGGGACCGGTGTACTAGAGCGCATGCGGCTTCTTCTGGTCGGTGCGATCCGGCTCTACCAACTCGCGATCTCCCCCCTCCTTCCCGCAAGCTGCCGTTTCTATCCGACGTGTTCGCAGTACGCCCTGGTTGCCGTTAAGGATCATGGCGCGTTGCGCGGTACGGGGCTGGTGATCGCCCGTTTGGCGCGCTGTCATCCGTGGAATCCGGGCGGCGTCGATTTCGTCCCTGGGCGGGGCAAAGGAGCCTAGGCGTGCATTTGCTGCTTGCCGCCTCATGGCTCGACCCGATCGTCAATATTATTTCGGGGGTCGTTTGGGGAATCGACAAGCCGATTAACAACCTCGGATGGAGCCTCGTTATTCTGGCGGCGCTCATCCGGCTGCTCTTCTGGCCGCTCAACACCGCGCAGTTCAAAGCATTCCTCAAGATGCAGAAAATCGCGCCGTTGATCAAACGCGTGCAAGAGCGCTACAAAGACGATAAACAAAAGCAGCAGCAAGAGACGATGGCGCTCTATAAGGAGCACAAGGTTAATCCGGCCGCCGGCTGCTTACCGTTGCTGGTCCAATACCCCGTCATCATCAGCGTCTATTACGTGGTGATGAATCACAAGGCGCTGTTCGCGAATCAGGGATGGCTCTGGATCGGCAGCACGTTCACGCAGGCCGTATCGGCACCCGCCATGTTTGGCGCAAAGATCTTTGCGCAGAGTCTCGCCCAGCCGGATCTCGTTCTGATCTTGCTCTACGCGCTTTCGATGTACCTGAGCGTCCGATACGTCAGCATGCCGGCAACCGATCCACAGCAGGCGCAAACGCAGCGCATGATGGCGGTGATCTCGCCGGTTATGCTGGGCTTCCTCGGCTGGAAATATCACTGGCCATCGGCGATGGTGCTGTACTGGTTCGCTTATAACATCTTCACGATGGCGCAGCAGTTTTATCTGCTGCGCCGTTATCACCAACCGCTCGCGCTGATCGATAGCGAGCACGTTATTACCGCCGAGGTTGGCGGTACCGCAAAGGCAGCCGCAATACCGGCAGCTTCCAGCGGCAACGGCGTGACGAAATCGAAGCCGCCGCGAACTTCGCGGTCGAAGCGTAAGAACAAAAGAGGCGCATAGGTTATCACATGCTCTACGAAGACGATTTCGAGTTCGAAGAACAACCAGCGGACATCCGCGACCGCACGATTGGCGGAAAGCCTGGCGGCGGGGGTCGCGGCGGAGGCACGCGCCGGCCACGCGATTCCCGGCGCAACGCTGCGAGCGATCGCGTTCGCGGCGCGGAGGTGCCCGAAGACGCTAAGCCGGCGCGCGATTTGCTGCGCGAGATTCTCGAACGCATGGGCGTCGGGCCCGTCGACATTGGCTACATCGGACGACCTGAGGGCGAGTATCTCGAGATCAACGGGCCGCATCTTGGCATGCTGATCGGCCGCCACGGCAACACGCTCGAAGCACTCAATCTTCTCTTCAACAACTCGTTCAATTCCGGCGTCCGTTCGAATCGCCGCTACTATACGATCGACGCGGAAGGTTATCGCGCTCATCGGGCCGATCAGCTCAAAAATCTCGCGCTTGCGACACTCGAGCGCGTCATCCGCGAGCAAAAAGCGCAAAAGCTCGAGCCGATGCTTCCCTCCGAGCGAAAGATCGTCCATCTCGCCCTCGCCAGCTCGGAGGTGGTGCGAACCGAATCCGAGGGAGAGGAACCCGAGCGGCGAGTCGTCATCTTTCCTCGCTGAGTCCCCCCACTGAGCTTTCGCTAAGCGGGGACCCCACCAGTTGAAAAGGCGCTACGCCCAAGGGCTCCGCGCCCCCCAGCGGCCAAGCCGCCTGGGCCTCTAATAATCATGCAAAGCGGCGATACGATCGTCGCGATTGCGACTCCGCCGGGAAAGGGAGCCATCACCGTCGTGCGCGTTAGCGGCCCGGAGGTTCCCGCTCTTGCACGCCGGCTGGTTCGGACGAAATCAGCACTCCACGCGCGGGTTGCGACCTATGCGACGATCGTGGACGAACTCGGTGAGGAGCTCGATCGAGGCCTAGCAATTCGCTTTACGGCGCCGCGCAGCTATTCCGGCGAGGAGATGCTCGAGCTCCAGGTGCACGGCTCGCCGGTGGTGGCGCGCGAAGTCGCGCGGGCTCTGCTGGCCTGCGGCGCACGGCTGGCCGAGCCCGGCGAGTTTACCCGGCGCGCCTTTCTCAATGGGAAGCTGGATCTCTCCACCGCGGCCGCCGTTGCCGACGTCGTCGGCGCCGAGACCCGTGCGGCGTTGCGCGCTGCGCTGGCGAACCTTGGGGGCGGCCTGGCCATCGAGGTGCGGGCGCTGCGGGCCGCGTTGGCCCGCGTGCTCGAGGAGCTCGCCGGCACGATCGACTTTCCCGATGAGGTTCCCGAGCCCGGCCGTCGGTCGCTTAGCGAAGAACTAGCGCAGCTGCGGAACCGTCTCGAGCGGCTCCGCCACGACGGCGAGCTCGGACGGCTAATGCGCGAAGGCGTAAGCGTCGCAATCGTCGGTCCCCCAAATGCCGGCAAGTCGTCGCTCCTCAACGCTCTACTCGACAGCGAACGCGCCATCGTCTCCGAGATTCCCGGCACGACGCGCGACACGATCGAGGAGACCCTTATCGTCGAAGGCGTACCGGTTCGACTCGTCGACACGGCCGGAATTCGGACGCATGCCGATCGACTTGAAACGGCGGGCATCGAGCGCACCGAGCGCGCGCTCGAGGCGGCCCGCGTTGCGCTGGTCGTCATCGACGGGTCGCAACCGCTCGGCCCCGACGCCGAAAAGCTGCTGGATCGTACGCGCGACCGGGAGCGGATTATCTTCTTCAACAAAGCGGATCTTGGCACGGTCGGCATGCGCGGCTGGAAAGATTTGCAGGCGATCGTCGGCAGCGTCCACGACGACCGGACGTTATCGCTCGTGCGCGACGCGATCGCGGCCGTTGGGTGGGGTGGCGAAACGCTCGACGCCGCACGGCCGCACCTCGCTTCGCTTCACGAATTCGATGCCGTTAACGCGGCCGTCGATGCCCTGACGCGTGCCGGTGAAGCCTTGAATGCCCAAGAGCCGCTGGATTTCGTCGCGACTGACCTTCAGCGCGCTTTTTCAGCGTTGGGGCATGTAAGCGAGCGGGTTGCCGCCGAAGAGGTTATCAACGGGATTTTCTCCCGCTTTTGCATTGGAAAATAAGGGGGCACCGGATGAAACGTACGCTCTTGGCCGTCGCCGCGCTCTGTGCGATCGCGCTGCCGGCGACAGCTGCAAAGACCGGATCGGCGCATGGGGTGACGATCACCAGCTGTGTCGTCAACTCCAACGGAAGCAACCTGACCAACGGCATCAATGTTGTCTACTACAACACTCACGACTCGCCAGCCACGGAGGTAGACTTTCTCGTGAACTACGGCGGTCATAAATACATCCTCATCGACAAGGGTAGCTTCGCGCGCGGCGCGCAAATCAATCACAACCTGACCAACGCGTTAACCGGTCAGCCGTGGAACGGACCGACGGCGAAACGCTGTTCGGTGCAACGCGTTTACTTGGAGAACGGCAATGTTCTCCACTAGCGCGATAGCGGGAACGCCCGTAATCAATGCGGTCGCGCGCACGTGGTGGCTGTGGCTGATCCGCGGGCTCGCTGCGATCATCTTCGGACTGCTGGCTTTTACTTGGCCGGGGTTAACCTGGATAACGATTGCGATTTTGTTCGGTGCCTACGCGCTTGTCGACGGCATCTTTGCGATCATTGCAGCGGTTCGCGCGGTCGAGCACCAGCAGCGCTGGTGGCCCTTCCTGCTCGAAGGCCTCGTCGGCATTCTGATCGCCGCGATCACGTGGTACGACATTCGGATTACGATTGCCGCACTCTATCTCACGATCGCCGCATGGGCATTTATCACCGGAATCCTTGAGATCGTTGCGGCGGTGCAACTGCGCAAACACATTTCGAACGAAATATGGTTGATCATCGGCGGCATCGCGTCAATCGCATTCGGCGTCCTGATGCTGCTCTTTCCGATCATCGGTGCGCTCACCGTCATCTATATCATCGCGGCATATGCAATCGTCTTCGGCATCATCATGATCGGCTTCGCGTTCCGTCTGCGCTCGCACGTGCCGGGCCAAGGAACGACCTAGGAACCTCGCGTGCGCGACGCCGGCACGATCGTCGTCGGCGGCGGTCATGCCGGCGTCGAAGCAGCCCTCGCGGCCGCCCGGCTTGGCGTGCCGACGCTGCTCGTCACGGGCGACCCCGAGAAGATCTGCACTTTGCCCTGCAATCCGTCGATCGGCGGAAGTGCCAAGGGGCAGCTGGTGCGCGAAATCGATGCGCTCGGCGGCGCGATGGGCGCGATCGCCGACCAGTGCAGCCTGCACGCCCGTTTCCTTAACGAGAGCAAAGGCCCGTCGGTGCGCGCGCTGCGCCAGCAGATGGACAAGCCGGCATACGCTCGCCTAGCCATCTCGACGCTCCGCGGGCAGCCCAATCTGGCAATCGTGCAGGGGCTTGTGGAGGACCTCGTCGTCGAGAACGGAGCCGTGCGCGGCGTCCTCTGTTCCGACGGTCGAAGTTACCGGGCGGCCACAGTCGTGCTCGCGACCGGAACCTTCTTGGGAGGGAAATCCTTCCGCGGCAGCGTCGTTCGCGCCGAGGGGCGGTTCGGCGAGGCACCCGCGATCGGTCTCGCCGCCTGCTTGCGGCGCCTCGGGTTTCCGACCGCGCGATTGAAGACGGGGACCCCTCCGCGAATCGACAAGCGCAGCGTTGATTACGACGCAATGCTCGCGCAGCCGCCGAGTCCGCGGCCGCTGCTCTTCTCGTACGGCAGCGCCGACCAGTTCGCCGGTCCGCAACTGCATTGTTACGTCACCCAAACCAGCGCGCGCACTCACGCGCTCGTCCGCGATAACTTAGAAGCGTCACCGCTTTACGGTTTGGATCTGATCCGCGGTGTGGGTCCGCGGTATTGTCCTTCGATTGAAGACAAAGTCGTCAAGTTCGCGCATAATCCGTCGCACCAGATCTTCATCGAGCCGGAGGGTTGGGAGGAGCCGACGCTGTACGTCGGCGGCTTCTCGACGTCATTGCCGGCCGAAATCCAACTCGAGATGCTGCACTCACTTCCCGGACTCGAGTCGTGCAGGATGATTCGCGCGGGATACGCGGTGGAGTATGACATGGTGCCGCCGACCGAACTGCATGAAACCCTCGAGACGCGTCGCATCGAAGGTCTCTATCATTGCGGGCAAATCAACGGAACCTCGGGCTACGAGGAAGCCGCGGCTCAAGGATTGGTCGCCGGCATCAATGCGGCCCGTGCCGCCCGCGGCGACGAACCGTTGCGCTTGGGCCGCTCGCAAGCGTATATCGGCGTGTTGATCGACGATCTCGTCACGAAGGGAGTCGACGAACCGTACCGGATGCTCACCTCGCGCGCCGAGCACCGGGTTGTGCTCCGCCACGACAACGCCGACACGCGCCTCACGGCGATCGGGCGCGAGATCGGATTGGTTGACGATGCTGCTTGGGAGTGCTTTCTGCGCCGCCATGAAGCGCTGCGGGCCGGACGCGCGCGAGCCGAATCCACCCGTCTCGCCCTGCCGGCCATCGGCGAAGAGCGGTTCGCCCCAGGGAGCACCATCGCCGACGCCTTACGCCGCCCGCAAATCGGCTTTTCCGACGTCGCCGATCGCTTTGCGCCGCTACTTGCAGGCGAGATCGGCGAGCGCGTGGCGATCGAGCTCAAGTGCGAAGGATACGTGCGCCGCGAGGAGCTGGCGATCGAAAAAGCGGCCAAGGCCGAACTGATCACGATCCCCGATGACTTTGACTACCTCGCAATTCAAGCGCTCTCACGCGAAGCGCGCGAAAAGTTCTCGCAGCGCCGCCCACGCACGCTCGGGATGGCGGGCCGGATGCCGGGCATCACGCCGTCGGACGTGGCCATCGTGGCCCTCTTCCTGCACCGGCGCGAGCGAGAGATGGTTCTTTCTTCGGGGTAATGTGCTCGGGCGTGTCGGTTTTTGATCATTTCGAACGTCTATTGGCCATTACAACCCGTTAGGAGGAACCGAACATGAGTGAATTCGTCTATCTCTATCGCGGCGGACAGCGCCCCGACTCACCCGCCGACGGTGAGAAACAGATGCAGCTGTGGGTCGGCTGGCTGCAGGATCTGGCCAATAAGGGACACCTCAAGGACCGCGGTCAACCGCTCGAGCAAGAGGGGAAAGTTGTCAGCGGAAAGCAGCGCACCGTCACCGACGGACCCTATCCGGAATCGAAGGACATCGTCGGCGGATACACCCTTATCGAAGCAAAAGATCTCGCGCAGGCGGCGGACCTCGCCGTGGGCTGCCCGATCTTTGAGACCGGCGGTGCGGTCGAAGTTCGACCCATTATGAAGATGTAGGAATCACACCCCCTTGCAAGTCGAGGAGCACCTTTTCCGGCAGCACTCCGGACGTATTGTCACTGCGCTCTCGCGCATTTTTGGACTCGAGAACATCGCGTTGGCCGAAGACGTCACCCAAGACGTCTTCTGCCGCGCGCTTGAGGTCTGGAAGCTGCGCGGCGTGCCGGAAAATCCATCGGCGTGGTTGATGAAGGCCGCAAAGAACCGCGCGATCGATCTCCTGCGCCGCGAACGCGTGGGGCGCCGGCTCGAGCCGGAACTGGGGCGGTTGCTCGAGAGCGAGTGGACGCTGGTGCCGACCATCAACGAGTTCTTCAGCGCCGAGTCGATTAAAGACGACGAACTTCGGATGATTTTTTCGTGTTGCGATCCCGAGCTCTCCGAAACGACGCAGGTCGCGCTGACGCTGCATCTGGCCTGCGGTTTTACGATGGCCGAGATCGCAAGCGCTTTTCTGCGCAAGCGCTCGGCGATGGAAAAACGGATCGAACGCGGCAAAAAGGTGCTGGCCAACTCCAAGCATCTTTTTGACCTCAGCGACGGCGAGCTTAAGACGCGGTTGTCGGCGGTGCACCGCGCTCTCTATTTGCTCTTCAACGAAGGCTATCACGGCGCGTCGGCGGTTCGGACGGAGCTTTGCCGCGAGGCGATGCGGCTCGGTGCGCTACTGATCGAGCATCCCCTCGTCGCTTCGCCCGTGACCTATGCGCTCTGCGCGTTGATGAGTCTGCATGCGGCACGCTTACCCGCGCGGCTCGACCCCGACGGCGACCTAATCGACCTCGCGCATCAAGACCGATCGCGCTGGGAAATCGAGTTGATCGGCAAAGGCAACGAACTGCTCGATCGTTCGGCCTTCGGGACGGAGCTCAGCGCTTATCACGTCGAAGCCGCGATTGCGGCCGTACACTCCAACGCCTTGCACGCCGAAGATACCGACTGGGGACGTCTCATATGGCTCTACGATATGCTGATGACCATTCGCCCCTCACCCGTCGTCGCGCTCAACCGCGCAATTGCGCTGGCGCAACAGAATGGCCCCGAGCGCGGAATCGAGGAGCTCAGAACCATCGAGCATGGCGAACTCCTCGCGTCGTATCCATTCTACGCAGCCGCCCTCGGCGAACTCGAGTTTCGTGCGGGGGACAACGGTAACGCCCGCAAGCACTTCGAGGAGGCGCTTGGGCTCGCGCGCAACCGCGTGGAACGCCGGTTTTTAGAACGACGCCTTGATGCCGTTCGTGATGCCGCCCTTCGATGAGCTCGAATCCATACTTCAGGAGGCCGCGCTCGCGCCCGGGCTAGCGCGCCCGCTGGCGCACTACGGGACGCTCGTACTCGAAGCAAATCGCAGCTTTAACCTCACCGGAGCGCGCACGCCGTCCGAGCTCGCGCTCCACCTGCTCGATAGTCTCAGCGTCGTGCCGTACCTACGGGAACCGTACGTCGATCTGGGCTCCGGCGCGGGATTGCCGGCGATGCCCGTCGCGATTGCGACCGGCATGCCGGTCACGATGATCGAGTCCGCCGCGAAAAAAGCGCGATTTCTCGCCTCTATGCTCGAACGGCTCGGCCTGCGCGGGGAGGTTCTCAACGAGCGCGCTGAGGCGGCCGGCCAGCGTGAAGAAATGCGGGAGCATTTTGCGAGCGGCACCGTGCGCGCGGTAGGCACGGCCCCCACCGTCCTCGAGCTGCTTCTGCCGTTGATCGCCGTGGGGGGAGTCGCGGTTTTGCAGCGGGGCAGCCGCGACCGGCGCGATCGCGCCGCCCTCGACGATGCCGCGCTCATGCTTGGCGGCGATGTTGAGCGTGAAGAAGAGCTCGCAGGGGGCCGCTGCATCGTCCTGGTTCGAAAACGCACCGCAACCCCACACCGCTTTCCACGCCGGGCGGGCGTGCCGGCGAAGCGACCGTTGTGTAGCTAAGCGGCCGCCCAAGACCCGCAGGTCCGTCGCGTTTCACGGTGAACTTCGCGGTGAAACAAGTTTGGAGGAGCGGGTGGAGAACGATCTGTCGGATTTCGAGCGTGGAGTGATTCTCGGCGTGCTCATCGGCGCCGGCCACTTCGGTGGTGACGGCCGCCAGCCTCATGTCACGCTGAAGATGAACGTCCGGCACGAGCGTCTCCTGATGTGGCTGAACGACCGCATTCGCTGGTCCCGGCTCTACGGACCCTATCATCACGACGGACGTCACTATTTACAGCTCATGATTCGCGGCCCGGCGTTGCGCTCGGAGCTCGGGCCGATGATTTCAGGGACGCCCTGGCCGGAGATCGACGACTACTCCTATGGGAGGTTTCGCGCGATGCTCGAGCGCTATGGCCCGCTCGAGGAATCTGTTTCACGGGGAAGTTCGCCGTGAAACCCCTCGCGCTGGACGGGCGTTTGGCTGCCGTCCTGCCGGGCGGATCGCTTTTCGCCGTCGGCGGCCGCGTTCGCGACGAGATCCGCGCTGGGATCGACGGCATCGAGCTTCCGGCCGCAGATTCCGATTACGTCGTCGTCGGGCTTTCCCTCGACGAGCTGGTCACGCGTCTCCGCTCGATCGGCCGCGTTGACCTTGTGGGTGCCTCGTTTTCGGTGATCAAGTTCACTATTGATGGCGAGACGGTAGACGTCGCCCTGCCCCGGCGCGAGCGCTCGATCGGCACTGGCCACCGCGATTTCCAGGTTCAAAGCGGCCCCGAAGTCACGCTCGAGGAAGACCTTGCGCGGCGGGACTTCCGGGTGAATATGCTGGCGCGCGCGCTGCCCTCGGGAGAACTGATCGATCCGCATGGAGGCGAGGCCGACATTAGAGCTCGCCGAATCGACATCCTCACCGCCGAGAGCTTTCGCGAGGATCCGTTACGGATGTTGCGGGCCGCGCAGTTCGCCGCGCGCTTTGAGTATGAGGTTTCGACCGCGACGCTCGACGCGATGCGTGGCGCGGCGCCGCTGGTCGGCAGCGTTTCGGCCGAGCGCGTCCAGGACGAGCTGGCGAAGCTTTTCGGGCGCGCCCGGAGGCCCTCGATTGGGCTCGAGCTGCTTCGCGAAACCGGAGTTCTCGCCGAGCTTTGGCCCGAGTTGCTGGAGGGGGTCGGCGTCGAGCAGAACGAGTGGCACGCCTTCGACGTCTGGAAGCACGGGCTCGCGACGGTTGACGCTTCACCAGCCGGCGACCTTACCTTACGCCTAGCAGCGTTGCTCCACGACATTGGCAAGCCGCGAACCAAGCAAGGGCCTCATTTCTATCGCCACGAGATCGTCGGCGCCGAGATGGCGCGCGGCATGCTCGAACGCTTCCGTTTTCCAAACGACCTGACTCGAGCGACCGAACATCTCGTCCGCCATCACATGTACTCCGCCGACCCATCGCTTAGCGAGGCCGGCGTCCGGCGCTTCATTCAACGTGTCGGCCCGCCAAATATCGAACACCTGTTCGCATTGCGTCAAGCGGATATCGCCGGCAGCGGACTTCCCAAGCGCGAGGGGGGCAACGAGGCTTTCGAGGCGCGCGTGCGCGCCGAGCTCGAGCGCAAACCCGCATTTGCGATTCGCGACCTCGCCATCGGTGGCGACGAAGTGATTGCGGCGCTGGTGCGTCGTGGCGATGCGCCCTTGGAGTTCAAAGGCGACGAGCGCGTCGGCGCGGCGTTGGACTGGCTCTTCGAGCAGGTCACCGACGAACCCGAACGTAACCAGCGGACCGTGCTGCTGCGAATCCTCGAGCAGTATTTAGCCGGCGCCGCATAAGCGATGGGTCGCATCATCGCGTTGGTCAACCAGAAGGGCGGCGTCGGAAAAAGCACGACGGCGGTGAATCTGGGCGCCGCGCTCGCGGTTGCGGGTAAGCGCGTTTTGGTGATCGACACCGATCCGCAAGGCAACGCTACGACCGGCCTTGGCATCAAGAAAGCGAGTCTGACGCGCGACATCTACCACGTGCTCTTGCACGAGGTTCCGCTCGAGCAGGTCGTCACAGCGACCGACGTGCCCAATCTTTCGATTGCGCCCGCAACGATCAACCTGGCCGGCGCCGACGTCGAGCTGGTGGCGGCGCTTTCGCGTGAGACCCGATTGCGCCAGGCGCTGGCACCCGTCGCCTCGGGTTACGACTTCGTCTTGATCGATTCGCCGCCGTCGCTTGGCTTGTTGACGATTAACGCGCTGACCGCCGCCGATGACTGCATCATCCCGGTCCAAGCGGAGTTCTACGCGCTCGAGGGACTTGCGCAGCTCACCAGCGTGATCTGGCGGGTGCGCGACGCGCTCAATCCGACGCTCTATGTGAGCGGCGTTTTGGTCACGATGTTCGACGGTCGCACGCGGCTTGCGACCGAAGTCATCCGCGAACTGGAAAAGTTCTTTCCGGAGCAGATTTTCAAGACGCAGATTCCGCGAAACGTACGCATCTCCGAAGCGCCGTCGTATGGGAAACCGGTAATTCTCTTCGACCTGCGCAGCCGTGGCGCTCAAGCCTATCTCGCGGTCGCTCGCGAGATGCTCGAACTCGCGCGAACGCCGGCATGAGCACGCCGAAGCGCGCTTTGGGCCGAGGATTGAGTGCGTTGCTTGGCGATGCATCGGTGCCAACCGCGAGCGCGCAAATCGTACGCGATATCCCTTTGAGCGAGATCACGCCCAACCCGTTCCAACCTCGCAAAGCCTTTGATGCCGCGAGCCTCGACGAGTTGAAGATGTCGATTGCCGAATACGGCGTACTCGTCCCGGTTATCGTCCGGCGCCGCGCTGACGGTTACGAACTGATCGCGGGTGAACGGCGCTGGCGCGCGTGCGCGGCCCTCCAGCGACCGACGATTCCCGCGATCGTTCGCGCGAGCGACGATCGTCAAACGCTCGAATTCGCGATTGTCGAAAACCTCCAACGCGAAGATCTCAATCCGCTCGAGGAAGCTGCCGGATTTCAATATCTCATCGACGAGTATGGGCTAACGCAGGAAGAGCTCGCGCGAAGGCTCGGAAAGAGCCGCCCCGCGATTGCGAACACGCTGCGACTGCTCGGGCTCTCCGACGCAATCA
This sequence comes from Candidatus Acidiferrales bacterium, assembly GCA_035484815.1. Lineage (GTDB taxonomy): Bacteria > Vulcanimicrobiota > Vulcanimicrobiia > Vulcanimicrobiales > Vulcanimicrobiaceae > Cybelea. Next base: position 3,218 of record DATHOO010000003.1, on the reverse strand, counting down.
AGGCGATGCTCGTCGACAGCCGTCTCTCCGCCGGTCATGCGCGCGCGCTCTTGTCGGCACCCGAAGCCAAGCGCGGCGAGCTCGCGCAACGCGCCGTCGAGGATGGTTTGACGGTACGTGCCTTGGAGCGCCTCACCGGCATCGTCGCACCGTCGCGTCCGAAGGCGCCGGCGCTTCGAGCGCTCTCGCCTGAAGAGCGTGATTTCGAAACGCGCCTGCGCGAGCGATTCGGAACACACGTTGCGGTCGTGCGTTACGGTCGCGGCGGGCGCATCGAGTTTCGCTTTGGCGACGACGGTGAGCTGATGCGTCTCGGCGATCTTCTGCTCGGCAAGGACGAATAAGAGCGGCGCAACGTGTTCTTTCCACTCTCGCGCATCGTCGCACTCTTGATGGCAGCCGTGCTCTGTTTTGGGATACTCGTTCCAATGGCGCTCGCGCGCCACGTTCCCGCGCTTGCCATGTTCATCGCGATCGTTTTCATCGCATATTTGATCGCTAACGTCGTTCTATGGCTACGAATGCGACCCCGCGCGTAACGCGACGGCAGCGCGCCGAACTCTTGCGCGACATTTATGTCATCGTGAATGAGGACGCGCGTGCAATCGAGCTCGCGCAAGCGGTGCTGGCCGCGGGCGTCCGCATCCTACAGTATCGTGCAAAAACGGGTCTTTCGGGCGACCGGCTTCGCGCGTTGCGCGCGCTCACGCGCGAGCGTGACGCGCTGCTCATCATGAACGACGATTGGCAGGCCGCCGTCGAGTTTGACTGCGATGGCGTCCACCTTGGGCCCGACGACGCAGGGTTCGAGTCGGTCGCGAGTGTCCGTGCGATGCTCCCGGAGCGGCTCATCGGTCTCTCCAGCGGGACGATCGCCGAGGCGAAAGCAGCCGGCGACGCCGACTACCTAGGAGTCGGGTCCATTTTCGCGACCGGATCGAAGAACGACGCCGGCGAGCCGATCGGTCTCGACGGCTTGCAGGCGATCGCCGCCTGTACCAGGCTGCCGATCGCGGCCGTGGGCGGGCTTACCGCCGCGCGGCTGCCCGAGGTGCGTCGCTCGGGCGCGGCGATGGCCGCCGTCATCTCGGCGGTGGCCGGTGCCCCCGCGCCGCGTCGCGCCGTGCGCGAGTTGATCGAGGCCTGGCAGCAATGATCGTCCTTTCGATCGGCACGACGCATCCGTGGAACGTCGCCGGCGTCGGTCGCGATTTGGCGGTGGGCGGCGAGCTGGGCGCGCGCGTCTTCACCGCGATCGCCGGCGTCAGCGCTCAGGACGGCCAAGGCCTAGTCGCACTCCATGCGGTACCGGCCGACGTGCTGGCCGCGCAGCTTGCCGCACTCCCTTGGGATTCGGCCGGCGCCGTGCGGATTGGCGCGCTCCCGACCCTTCCCGCGGTACGCGCCGTCGCCGAGGCGATCGGGGAGCGCTCGTGGCTGCCGGTGGTCGTCGATCCGGTCTTTTCCGCGAGTCGCGGTGGCGAGCTCTCGGACTCTGCCGCTCGCTACGGGGTGCGCGACGAGCTGGCTAAGCTTCCCAACGTTCTCCTCACGCCCAACCTCGACGAGGCGGCCTTTCTGCTGGGCATCGTCGGCGGGATCGAGCGCGACTCGATCGGCGATGCCGCGGTCGCGCTGCAGGCGCGTGGCCCGGCCGCGGTTTTGCTCAAGGGCGGACATTTAGCGGGTGACCCCGCCGATGCGCTCGCGACGGCCGATGGCGTCGAGATTTTCAGCGAACCGCGGATCGCCGGCGCGATGCACGGAACGGGATGCACGCTTGCGATGTCGCTGGCCTGCGAACTCGCCCGCGGCACGCCGCTCGGCCACGCGGTCCGAGCCGCGCGAGCCTACGTTCGCGCGCAGCTCGCAAGGCATTGATTCCTCGGCTGTAACAATCACGCGCGAATGAATCTTACCGTCAACCGGCGGCCACGCGTCATGGCCGGAATGCGGCCGAGCGGCGCCGTCCATCTCGGCCATCTCGTCGGTGTGCTTACGCAGTGGGCAAAATATAGCGAGACCGCCGATGCGTTCTTCGAGATCGCCGATCTCCACGCGTACACCACCGATTTCGACGACCCGGCAAAGATCCGCGGCGCGCGCGACGAGATGGTCGCAGCCTGGCTCGCCGCCGGCGTCGATCCGCAACGGTCGACGATCTTCTTGCAATCGGGCGTGCCGGAAATCGGCGAGTTGCAAACGCTGCTGGCGATGATCGTGCCGCTCTCGTGGCTCGAGCGCGTGCCGACGTATAAAGGCCAGATCGAAGCGCTCGGGCAGAAGATCGCCACCTACGGTTTCCTCGGCTATCCGCTCTTGCAGCTCTGCGACATTGCCATTTTTCGCGGCGAGTACGTTCCCGTCGGACGCGACCAGGTTGCGCATCTCGAACTCGGCCGAGAGATCGTCCGGCGCTTCAACCACCTCTACGGCGATGGCGAAACGATTTTGGTCGAGCCGCAACCGACGCTCTCGGAGTTTCCGGACGTGCCGGGTACCGACGGCCGCAAGATGAGCAAGTCGTACGACAACGCGATTTATATCGGCGACGACGAAGCGACGACGACGGAAAAAGTACGCGGCATGCTGACGGATCCGCAAAAAATTCGTCGCGGCGACCCCGGGAGGCCGGAGATCTGCCCGCTCTTCGCCCTATGGCGATTCGTCAATCCGCACAAAGTCGACGGCATCGCCGCAGCCTGCCGCTCCGGCGCGCTCGGCTGCGTGCAAGATAAGACTGATTTTGCCGAAGAGTTGAATGCGTACCTTCGCCCCGTTCGCGAGCGCTACGCCGTCTATCGCGACGATCCCGCGCTTGTCGAGCGAATCATCGCCGACGGCACGACGCGCGCACGCGAAATCGCCGCCGGGGTCCTGACGGACGTCAAACGCGCGATGAAGCTACTGTGACCACGGGTTGAAGCCGGTTCCCCGTTTGTCACCCTGAGCGGAGCGAAGCGTAGTCGAAGGGCGAGCGGTGGTACGCCCTTCGACTAGGCGCCTACGGCGCTCGGCTCAGGGTGACAATGGCTCAGGATGACAAAGGAAAAACGGCGACAACGCGTTCGATAGCCGTCGAGCGGATTATTGCCGACGGCACCACCCGCGCACGCGAAATCGCTGCCGGCGTCCTGACGGACGTCAAACGCGTGATGAAGCTACGGTGACGACGCGTTGAAGCCGGTTCCCCGTTTGTCACCCTGAGCGGAGCGAAG
>DATHOO010000002.1:0-43526 GCA_035484815.1 Candidatus Acidiferrales bacterium | reverse complement strand
CAAGCAGCAGACCGCCGACGAACGCAGCGTTGCGTTCCGCGAAGCGCCCGAGCCAACGTCCCAACGTCAGGCCGAGGAACGTCGACGCGACCGATATGCATGCGATGACGATCAGCGAGATCGGCATCGGAACGCCGACGTAAAGAATCGAAAAGCCGATTCCCAGCGAGTCGATGCTTATCGCGAAAGCTGCCAGGAAGAGTCCGTGGCCGCGCGTCAGATCGAGACGCGATGCGACACCCAGGTCGCTGCGGCTCTCTCGCATCATGTAAATTCCTAACCCGACGAGCGCCGCGAATCCGAAGTATCCGGCGGCCGCCCCGATCAACCGGCCGGCGAGCAACCCCAGCAGAGCGCCGAGAACGTTCATCCCGACCTCGGCGCAGGCAAAGGTGATCCCGATAATGACCTTGCGTCCCGGCGTTACGCCGCGGACGCCGACCCCAACGCTCACCGCGAAGACGTCGAGCGCGAGCGCAAGCGCGATGACGAGAACCTTGAAAAATGCCGCGCTCACCGGAAGCCTGTGCGCGATGACCTGGTGAAGCTTCCTGCATGACGCGTCCGCCGGTGAGTCCGATTTTCTTTTTCGCCGCGCTGCTGCTGGTCGTCGCCCTTGTTTCGCCGGTTGTTGCGGTCATCGCGGCCATGCCGCCCGACGAAGCTTTTCGAACCTTCGCACGGATCGGCGGCGCGGCGTTGCGCGTCTCCCTCATCGCCTCGGCCGGAGCGACGCTGGTAGCCACCCTGGTCGGAGTACCCGCCGGATACTACCTCGCGCGGCGCCCGGGCCGCGAACGCGGGGCCGCGATTTTCTTGCTGGCGCTGCCGCTTGCGTTTCCGCCGGTCGCTTCCGGATTGATGCTGATTTACGTGCTCGGAACGAATTCGCCGTTGGGTGGATGGTTGTCGGCACACGGGCTGAGCGTTCCCGATTCGTTACTGGGCGTCGGGGTGGCGGAGTTCTTCGTCTCCGGATCGTTCATCGCGATTGCGTCCACCGCGGCCTTCGGTATGCTCGACCCACTCTACGAAGATGCCGCGCGCACGCTGGGAGCAAGCGAATGGCGGATTTTCACACGCGTCGCCCTGCCGGCGGCAGCCGGAAGCATCGGAGCCGGCGTCGCCTTCGCTTGGCTGCGCGCGATCGGCGAGTACGGTGCGACCAGCATCGTCGCATTTCATCCGACCTCACTGCCCGTGGCGCTCTACGTGGCGCTCTCGGCGTCGGGGGTGCGCGCAGCCTTGGCACTTTGCTACGGCTTCGTCGTGCTCGCCGCGATCGTGCTCGCCGGTGCTTGGATTCTGCGGCGGGGCGTCGTACAGTAGAGGCCGTGCTTCAAACCCCAGTGCTTCAGAAGAATTTTTACTTTCTCGCGCGGCGTTTCGTTGCGGGCGAAACCATCGACTCCGCCATTCGCGTCGTACGCGAGCTCAATGCCCGCGGCATGTCGGCAACGCTCGATTACCTGGGCGAAGACGTGCTCGAGCGTGGCGCCGCCCTGCGTCAACGCGAGGTTTACCTCGAAATGCTCGATGCGATCGGCGCCGCCGGCGTCGATTCGAACGTTTCGGTCAAGCTGTCGGCGATGGGGTTGCTGCTCGATGAGAGCTTCGCGCTGGAGAATCTCCTTGCGATCGTCGAGCACGCGCGCGTCAATCCCGACCCGTTCGTGCGCATCGACATGGAGGGTTCGGCGGTGCTCGAAGCCACGTTGCGAGTTTTCGAGCGAGCGTTTGCGCAGCAGAAAAACGTCGGCCCGGTGCTGCAAGCCTATCTGAAGCGCACCGCGACCGACGTCGAACGCGAAATCGAACTCGGCGCACGCGTTCGCCTTTGCAAGGGCGCCTACAATGAATCGCCGGCGATTGCTTACAAAGCGATGCCGGAGATCCGCGAACGATATCTTGAGCTCGCAAAAGCGCTCTTGCTGCGGGGAAAGTATCCCGGCATAGCCACGCACGATCACCGATTGATCGCCGCAGTTAAAGCGTTCGTTCAAGAGCGGCAGATCCCTAACGAATGCTTCGAGTTTCAAATGCTCTATGGCTGCCGCCCTCAGGCGCAGCGTAAAGTCGTCGCGGACGGATATCGCTTGCGGGTCTACGTCCCGTTTGGAACGCACTGGGCCGGTTATTTCTACCGCCGCGTGCTGGAACGGCGCGAGAACGCGCTCTTCGCTCTCTCCTCAATTTTTTCGAGGTAGCGCTCGTAGAGAGCCATGCGAGCCGTCGTTCAGCGAGTATCTAGCGCGCGCGTGCGAGTCGCCGGACGAACCGTCGGCGAGATCGCCGACGGAATCCTGGCGCTGATAAGCGTCGGCGTCAGCGACGATGTGGGCGACGCGCGCTCGATGGCGGAGAAGCTCGCAACGCTGCGGATCTTTGGCGACGACCGCGGCATGATGAACCGTTCTTTGCTCGAAACCGGCGGCGCGGTTTTGCTGGTATCCCAGTTTACGCTGCATGGCGACGTTCGGCGCGGACGTCGTCCATCGTTTGTCGCCGCCGCTAAAGAAAAGGCGGCTCGCGAACTTTACGAGCTTACAGGCGCAACGTTGGAAGCACTTGGCGCGCCGGTAGCCTACGGTGAATTTGGTGCTCACATGGAGGTCGAGCTCGTCAATAGCGGCCCCGTGACCATCCTCGTTGACACAAAACGAGCCTTTTAGAGATATTTCAGGCCGGCCTGTCATGCTCGAGTGAAGAAGTTCGATTGTCGGCAAGCGACAGCTTGCTAGCGGCGCCTTCGACGGGCTCCTCTCATCTACGACAAATGTTGTGCCCAAACTTTCGGCCCCCTCGTTGCGTTGTAATGATTGGAGCAACCGAGACTGCCGTCTTCTTGGGCGGCCATAAGAAACAAACATAAGGTGAAAAGAAAAATGAATACGGAACAGAACAGGCGCGGCGGAGGAATGTCTGTCCGGGAAGCCGGTCAAAAAGGCGGCGAAACCGTCAAGAACAAGTACGGCGCGCAGTTCTATGAAGAGATCGGCCGCAAGGGCGGACTAGCAACGAAACTGGCCCACGGCCACGAATTTTACGAGCAAATCGGTAAGAAGGGTGGAAAGAAGGGCGGCGAAGCCACACGTGATCGCTATGGCCCAAACTTCTACGAGCGCATTGGACAAAAAGGTGGCCAGAAAGTCAAGCAGCTTATCGAGGAAGGAAAGCGCGCCGCAACCGACCGCGACAAGCGCGCGAGCTAACTCTTCGCGGCTCGGGATACGCCTGAGCCTCCTCGTCTTCGCATTCGTCACAATCGGCGTGGGAACGGCAGAAGCGTATCCAATGCCACCAACACCCATGCCGAAAGCGACCCCGCGTCCGTCGGCGCCGGCTCCGGGCAACGTCCTTCCGCTGGCCTCGACACTGCTTTTCGTGCTCGATGACCCGATTTCGTCAAAAGCTTCGAAACCGGGTCAGCTTGCGCGCGCCCACCTGAAAACCGACATCGTCGTCGGCGGCCACACCATTGCCAAGGCGGGTGCACCAGTTCAAATTCGCATCGTCGACGTATCGCCGGCCGATATCGCGGACGTCTACGGCTTTGTCGACATTTTCTTCGAGCCGCTGACGTTGTCGGACGGGCGGACGCTGCCGTTGCGCGCGCCGATATCGCGGCTAACCCCAGAGGTATCGTCCGGCCACGAATCGACCGTCGGTGCCGAGGATACCGTCGGCGATATCTTCGTGCCGTACTATCCGCTCTATCAGATCCTGCGCAAAGGCAAGAACTTTGTCTTGGGCGCGGGTTCGGTTATCCCGGCCGACACCGAAGCGATGCTCACGGCACAGCCGAATGGTGCGATTGCAATCGTCACACCGCATCCGCTCGCGCAAAGCACCGAAGCGCCGAACTCGACATTTCCCACGATGCCGCTTGCCACACCCTTTGGCCCCGGCACGATGCCTCACGCGCGCAGTACGCCGAAGCCTTCGCCTTCCCCGGCTCTTGGCTCGCCGGCTCCCTCACCCTCGCCGAGCGCCTAGCTCGGCCGCGGCGATGCTTTCGGGGCGACCACCTCGAAAGAGCGCCCAAGAAAGTGAGGTACGCTCGTGCTCATTCGATTGACGTGCGCGCTCGCGGTTTTTGCGCTCGCCGCCGTACCAGGTTTCGCGGCGACGCCCTCGCCCGGCGCAGCGCTTTCACCCGCGCCGCAGGGAACGGAACTCGCGTTTGTCAAGCAAATTCAGTCGGAACTCGGCTCGCGTTTTGCGACGCCGGCTGATGCCGTAAAGGCTGGATACTTTCGCTATACCAACGAGGACGAAGACGGCGCGATCAGTTATGCAAACTTGCAGTGGGACAGCGCCACGCCCGCCCAACCGAGTCAGCTTTGGTACGACGTGAAAGGCAATCTGCTGGGCGCCGACTTTTCGGTGCCGCAAAGCTCCTCGCCTGAGCCCCCGTCGAAATGGGGCGTGAACTTTCGTCGCTGGACGTCATTTCGCGAACACGTCCACTACGTTCTTGCCGGCCCGAACGGCACTGAGACCTACGGCGCGACCAGCGCCAAGAAGTTCCTCGCGGCCGGCGGCGACGTCGACCATCCCCAACCGGCGACCCTCGTGAAAATGGGGATCGCCAAAAACGTCGCCGATGTGAAGCACGTCTTTCTCTTCCCATCGATCTGGGATTTGATCGTCTGGATAAAGCCCAATCCCAACGGCGCCTTCGCCGACAAGAACCCCCTCGTCACCCCTTCCGCAAACGCCGAAAAGGCCGACATGTAACGTTTCCTTTTCGTCTGCGCGAAGCGCCATCCGCAACGCGGCGCAGCCGAGTCGAAGGTTAAGGCGTTTTCTGAACGACGCAGTAGGTTTGGGCGGTGGCCAGTGCGACGTCAGTTGCCTTGTCTTCGTTGATCGCGATAATGTCGCGCTGACCGTTGAAACGCAGATAGCTCTTCACGTTGCGTTCGTCCGCCGGCATCCGCATCTCTTGCGGATCGAACCCGCCTAAGGCGGGGTGCACGCGCGTGATCGGGTAGTCGAGCATCGCTTCGTACATGCCCATCAGGTCGATCGAAAGCTGGCGCTGCTTGTCGTAAGCGGCTTGGAGATCCTGAGCCGCTTGATGCACCTCGGCGGCCGCCTCTTTGTCGGTCGTTAGGCGGTCGGCGTCGCGCAACTCGTTAATCTCCCGCTGGATGGCGGCCAGCGACTCGTTGAGTTGAGTCTCTTGCTTACCGAGCACGTCGCGCACGTGGACGAAGCGCTCGATGTAGTCGGGCTCGCTGAAGAGCGTGTTGATATCGTCCAGCTGGACGCTTACTCCGTCGAGCGTGCGATCGTTGGCGAGCATCGGCACCAGCGCGCCGTTGAAATGCTCAGCCAGCGACTTGCAGTACGGCGAGGAAACGACCGTAATGATCGTCTTGAGCGCGCGCGGCGTCGGCGATGGGGTCGGCATGACGACCGCCAAGATGGCGGGCAGTAGGTTCAGTAAGAACATCGTGGGCTTCGCCGGTTATTCGTTCGTCCAGTAATCCTTGAGCGCCTTGCCGCGCGACGGGTGGCGCAGTTTGCGGAGCGCCTTGGCTTCGATCTGCCGGATGCGCTCGCGGGTAACGCCGAACTCTTGGCCGACTTCCTCGAGCGTCCGTTGATGACCGTCCTCAAGCCCAAAGCGCAACACGAGCACCTTACGCTCGCGCTCGGTCAGATTTTGCAGCACGTCCTGCATCTTCTCTTTGAGCAGCATGACCGAAGCCGCCTCGGCCGGCGCAACCGCCTCTTGATCTTCAATGAAGTCGCCGAGATGCGAGTCCTCTTCTTCACCGATGGGCGTCTCGAGCGAGATCGGTTCTTGCGAGATCTTCATGACCTCGCGCACCTTTTCGGGCGTCAATGCCATCGCTTCGGCAATCTCTTCGACCGACGGTTCGCGGCCGAGCTCCTGGAGCAGCTGGCGAGAGACTTTGATCAACCGGTTGATCGTTTCGACCATGTGCACGGGAATGCGAATCGTGCGGGCTTGGTCGGCGAGCGCGCGCGTGATCGCCTGGCGAATCCACCACGTTGCATAGGTGGAGAACTTGTAGCCTTTGCGATAATCGAACTTCTCGACCGCGCGAATCAAGCCGAGATTGCCTTCCTGAATCAGATCGAGGAAGAGCATCCCGCGGCCGACGTACTTTTTTGCGATCGAAACGACGAGCCGTAGGTTGGCTTCGGTGAGCTGCCGCTTTGCCTCTTCGCCGTCGTCGACGATCCTGGAATCACCCACGCCGTCCCGGCGCGTTTCGAGTTCACCCGCCTCGATTCGCATCGCCAACGATTTCTCTTGGTCCATCGAAAGCAGCGGAACGCGGCCGATCTCTTTGAGATACATGCGAACGGGATCGTCGAGAGAAAGCCCGTCGGCGATGGTCTCCTCGACTTCTTCCTCTCGCTCGACTTCGGGCTTCTCGTCCTTCTGCTCGTCGACGAGCTCGATGCCCGCCGCGGTTATCTCCTCGAAAAACTCATCGAGCTGTTCGGGGCTGACCTCGTCGAGCACGTCGAAAGCGCTGCTGATCTCTTCATAGGTCAGCGAGCCTTGGCTCTTGCCACGGGCAATTAGTTTTTTCTTAAGCTCTTCCAGCGTGACCGGTGCCGGCTCGGCGACCGCTGTCGCGCCCTTCTTACGTGCCATTGGTTGTTCTTTTCACCTCCTTCCCGTTTTCGCCCTTATCGCTTCAGCTTCGCGACGAGCGTCTCGAACTCTCCGCGAAGTTCCTCAGAAATGGCCTGACCGCTCGTAAGCTGGTCGTCGATCTGATCCGAAACCTCGCGATAACGACGGCGCTCGTCTTCGAGCTGCAGCCGCTCGACCACGCGGTTCAAGTGCGCCCGCCGTTCCTCCGAGTCTCCATAACGTACGGTCGAGCTTCGGTCGCGGCGGCCAATCTCGGCAAGCAAGTCGAGCACGCCTTGATCTTCCGCAAAGAGTCCGAAGACGTCGGCCGTCGTCGTTAACGTTCCATCCGCTTCGACGATTCGTTCGTAGATTCGGCGATAGACCTCATTGCGAAAGCGTGATGCACCAATGCGATTGCCGTACTCGGCGCCGAGTGAAGGCTCTTCGAGCAGTATGCTCAAGACTTCACGTTCGAATGAGAGCGGTTCCACCTGCGCCGTCGCATAACGGCTGTGAGCGGACGCCGCTCGTGCGTGCGGCGCAAAGTTTGCGCGGTCGGCGAGGAACCGGCTATTCCGAAGGTCGTCGGCCTTCACCTGCAGTCGACCCGCCACGTAAACGACCCAGCGATCCCATTCCTCGCGGGGTGCAAGCGCACGGATCAACGCTTCGGCCTTCGGCATGAGCCTGGCCGGAGAATCGAATCCGCTGCGCAATCGCGCGATTTCTGCGTCGATCCTGAACTCAAGCGCCGGCTTGGCTTCTTCCAGCAGCCGGCGAAACGCGTCGGCCCCATGTGTCCGAACGAAGCTGTCAGGATCCTCCTGGGCGGGAAGTAGAACGATGCGCACCGATGAACCGGTGTCCTCGATTGCCTTAGACGCAACATCGATGGCCTTGGTTGCAGCGGCGTTCCCCGCCGCATCGCCATCGAAGCAGAGGAAGACGTACTCCGCATACTTGCGTAGCTCGGCCGCTTGCTCGGCCGTGAACGACGTCCCCAAGGCTGCGACAGCATCCTCGAAGCCGGCTTGATGAAGGGCAATGCAATCGAGGTACCCTTCGACCACAATGATCGTCCGGTCGGTTTGCGCCGCCTTGCGCGCGAGGTTGAGGGCGAAGAGATGGTGGCCCTTCGTATAGACGGGCGTCGTCGAGGTGTTGAGATATTTGGGCTCGGCGTCACCGATGGAACGGCCGCCGAAGGCAATCACTTCGCCGGTCGTCGAGTAAGTCGGCACCATCAGACGATTGCGGTAGAAATCGTAGTAGCCACGCTGCCCGCTCTTGAGCAAGCCGGCCTTGGCTGCGAGCGCGAGATCGACTGCGTTTCGCTCGAGCTCCGCAACGAGTTCGCTCCACGAATCGGGCGCGAACCCGAGACCGAATCGCTCGGCGGTCGTCGCCAAAAGACCGCGCTCCCGGCAGTAGGCGCGTGCCGCCACGCCACGTTCGCTTGCGAACATGCGGACGAAATAGGCGGCCGCGATGCGATTGGCATCGTAGATCGCCTCACGCTCGCTGCGCGCGCGCGCGGCGCGCGGGTTCTCAGGCTCGAGTTCCACCCCCGCTTTGCTCGCTAGGCTGCGAATGGCTTCGGCAAATCCGAGGTTCTCGGACTTTTGCAAAAAGGTGATCACGTCGCCGCCGGTGCCACAACCAAAGCACTTGAAGAAGCCGCGATCGGGATGCACGTGAAACGACGGGGTCTTCTCAGCGTGAAACGGACAGAGCCCGACCAGATCGTTTCCCCGCTTGCGTAACGGCACATACTGGCCGATGAGGCTCGCGATGTCGATTCGAGCCCTGATTTCGCGAAGAACGTCTTGATCGTATCTCACCGGTACTGATCTAGGATTTTCGTCGCGGCATGCGAACTTTCCGTGCGCTCGTGAAGCGCATCTTCGACCCCGTACATCACTTCATCGAGTTGTCCACAGCGGAGGCGAGACTCCTCGATCTGCCGGTCATGCAGCGCCTGCGGCGCTTGCGCCAGCTTGGATTGGCGTACCTCGCGTTTCCGTCGGCAGAACATTCGCGCTTTACGCATGCGCTGGGCGCGCTCGCGATGGGCACCCGCGCATTCGACGAATTATCGCGAGGAAGCGCCGATTTTCTGGGCGGCTCGAGCGAAACAGCGTATCAGCGGCGTCTGGTCCGCGCGGCGCTCCTCCTCCACGATGTCGGGCACGGACCTTTCAGCCACTCGTGCGAGAGCGTGCTCGGCGTTCGTCACGAGGCGCGCACGACCGACTTGCTCGCCCTTCCCGAGCTCGCGCAGGGCGTCGCCGCCCTCGACGTGGAGCCTGCCGACGTCCTAGGACTCATCGTCGGTGACCCCGCGAGTTCCTACCCGGCGCTGCGCGAGCTCGTGAGCGGGCCGAATCTCGACGCCGACCGGATGGACTACTTGCTGCGCGACGCGTACTTCACCGGCGTTGCGACGGGGCGCTACGACTCCGAGCAGCTGGTTGCGTCGCTACGCTTCTTCGAGGTCGGTGGGAAACTTGCCGTCGGGATCGACCGGCGCGGTGTCGTCGCTCTGGAATCGTTCGTGATGGCTCGCTACATGATGTTCGCTTCCGTTTACTTCCACCACACGACGCGCATGTTCGAGCACGTGCTGCACGAAGTGCTGCGGGAGCTCTGGCCCGATCCTCGCGCCCTCGACCCGGTCGGCGAGTTCTTACGCTGGGACGACTTTCGCGTGCTCAATGCCCTCGGCGATACGCACAGCGCGGCGGCGCTGGCGTTGCGCGATCGCGTTCGCATCTTCGCGCTCGCCTGGGAGTTCAACGCCGAACGCGACTTACGCGCCTTCGAAGCATGCGAAGCAGCTCTCTGCGACCGCTTCGGGGAGACCAACGTCTGGGCTGATTCGCAATCGCAACTCCTGCACCGTTTGCCGTTCGGAATCGGCGAAGATCGAACGGTCTGGGTTAGCGGACCCAATGGCCCGGTCGACGCCCGCGAAGTCTCCGACCTGATCGCGAAACTCAGCGGCAAAGCCTATTGGCGAAAGCTCTTCGTGCGGCGCCCTTCGACGGCGCAAGGCCGCGACAACGTCGTTCGAGAAGCGCGGCGACTCTGTGCCGACACGATCGCGAGGCTACGTTAGCGTACCGAGCGTCGACTGAGCGGCAGCAAGACGGGCGATCGGCACGCGATACGGCGAACACGAGACGTAGTCGAGCCCGAGTTGCTCGCAGAAGGCGATGCTGGAAGGCTCACCCCCGTGCTCGCCGCAGATCCCGATCTTCAACGCCGCGCGCGCTGCGCGCCCGAGCTTCACCGCTTGGCGCATAAGTTCGCCGACACCGCGGCGATCGAGCACTTGAAAGGGATCGTCCTTAAGAATTCGCTTTTCCAGGTAGACCGGGATGAAAGAGCTCTCGGCGTCGTCGCGGCTATAACCGTAGGTCGTCTGAGTCAAATCGTTGGTGCCGAATGAGAAGAACTCGGCGTAACCCGCGAGCTGGTCGGCGACGGTACAGGCCCGCGGCAGTTCGATCATCGTACCGATGCGGTAGGCAAGCTCGATCCCGCGCTGTGACAATACCTCGTCGGCGACGAGTTTTGCGGCGTCGCGCGTGACCTGCATCTCTTCCTTGGTGCCGACCCCGGGGATCATCACGTCGGGGCGGGGATCGCCACCCTCGCGTTTTAAATCGCAGGCCGCTTCAAAGATCGCTCGCACTTGCATCGCGTAGATCTCGGGAAAGACGATCCCAAGCCGGCAAACGCGTAAACCGAGCATCGGATTCTGTTCGTGCAGTTGCTCGACGCGGTGTAGCATCACCGCCTTTTCGCGATATTCCGGCGAGTCGATGCCCTTGGTCAGGCGCAACTCGGTCGTTTCGACCAGCAGCTGCTCGAGCGACGGCAAGAACTCGTGCAGCGGCGGATCGAGTAGCCGGATCGTGACGGGCAAGCCCTCCATCGCGCTCAGGATGCCGCCGAAATCGTCGCGCTGAAAAGGGAGGAGGCGTTCGAGCGCCTGAGCACGCTCAGCCGGCGTCGAGGCCAGAATCATCTGGTGCACGATCGGGAGACGCTCTTGCTGCATGAACATATGCTCGGTGCGGCAGAGTCCGATGCCTTGCGCACCGAGCTCGCGCGCCTTTACGGTGTCTTCCGGGGTGTCCGCGTTCGCCCAGACCTGCATGCGCCGCAGCTCGTCGGCCCACGACAGAAAGGTCGCCAGCCAATCCGGCAGCTTCGAGGGGGGCAGTATCAAGCGAAGCTCGCCGACGGCGACGTTCCCAGTCGTGCCGTCGATCGTGATCCAATCGCCCTCGCTCAACTCTTTGCCGTCGAGACTCGCGCGCTTGTTGCGGCGATCGACCGCAAGCGCATCGCAGCCGGCGACGCACGGTTTGCCCATGCCACGCGCAACAACGGCCGCGTGCGACGTCGCCCCGCCTTTCGCGGTGAGGATTCCTTCGGCCGCGATCATGCCGTGGACGTCATCGGGCGTCGTTTCGGTCCGCACGAGGATGGTTTTGCGCCCTTGCTCTTTCCATGCGACGGCGTCGTCGGCCGTAAAGACGATCTGGCCGGCCGCGGCGCCGGGCGACGCGTTGAGCCCTGTGCAAGCGACGCCGGCGGACTCGTTTGGATCGATGCGAGCGTGGAAGAGTTGATCGAGCGATTGCGCGTTGACCATGCTGACCGCGCGCCGCTTATCGATCAAGCCTTCGCCGACGAGATCGAGCGCAATTTTGACCGCCGCCTCGGCGGTGCGCTTCGCGCTGCGCGTCTGCAGCATAAAAAGCTTGCCCCGCTCGACTGTGAACTCAAGATCCTGGACGTCGCGATAATGCCGCTCGAGCCGCGTCGCGATCTCTTGAAACTGCTCGTAGATCTTCGGCTGACGGCGCGCCAAATCGGCAATCTTCTCGGGTGTCCGGATGCCGGCGACCACGTCCTCGCCCTGCGCGTTGCTGAGATACTCCCCGAAGAGCACCCGCTCGCCGGTGTTCGGATCCCGCGTAAAGGCGACGCCGGTTCCCGAGTCATCCCCCATATTGCCGAAGACCATCTCCATCACGTTGACGGCCGTGCCCCAATCGTCGGGGATTTTGTTAAACCGTCGGTAATCGACGGCGCGTTTGGAGTTCCAGGAGTCGAAGACCGCCTCGATGGCCCCTCGCAGCTGCTCGTGGACGTCCTGTGGAAACGGTCGTCCGGATTTTTCCAGGGCGATCGTCTTAAAGCGATCGACCAAACCTTGCCAGGCTGCGGCATCGAGTCCGGCATCCTCGCGCACGCCGGACGATTTTTTCGCGGTCTCGATCTGCTCTTCGAAGAGCTCTTTGGAGATGCCGAGCACGACGTTTGAGTACATCATGATGAAGCGACGATATGCGTCCCAAGCGAAGCGGTCGTTGCCGGTCAGCTTGGCGAGACTTGCTACGGTTTCGTCGTTCAGGCCGAGGTTGAGGATTGTGTCCATCATGCCCGGCATCGAAACGCGTGCGCCGCTGCGCACGGAGACGAGCAGTGGGTTCGCGACGTTCCCGAAGCCCTTACCCGTGCGAGTTTCAAGCTCGCGCATTCCCTGGTCGATCTGATCCTGCAGCCCGCTCGGAAAAACACCGCCTGCCTCGTAGAACTGCAGGCAGGCTTGCGTCGTAATCGTGAATCCCGACGGGACGGGCAGCCCCGCGGCGGTCATCTCGGCTAACCCGGCGCCCTTTCCGCCCAGCATGTTTCGCATCGAGTTCGGGTCGGACGAAGCGCGGAGCTCCCGGCCCTCCTCGAAGAAATACACGTACTTCGGCGCTATCTCGACACTCATCGCTTCAGCGCTTCCCGCAGGTAATCGGTCAATCCGTCTGCGGCGACGCGTTCTTGCCGCATCGAGTCGCGGGCGCGAACCGTCAGGCTTCCATCGTCGAGCGTTTCGTAATCGACCGTTGCGCAAAACGGCGTTCCGATTTCGTCCTGTCGCCGGTAAAGCTGGCCGATGTTTCCCTCGTCGTACTGCGTGCGAAAGTTCGCGCGGAGCGCCGCTTCGATCGAGCGCGCTCGCTCCACGAGCTCGGGCTTGTTGCGCGCGAGCGAAAAGACCGCGGCTTGGACCGGGGCAATTTGCGGATGAAAGCGCAGCACGGTGCGCTCGGTTTCCTTGCCGTTGGGGTCGACACTTCGCTCGCGTTCGTACGCATCGATCATGAAGGTGAGGACCGTGCGGTCGACGCCCGCCGAGCTCTCGATCAAGAGCGGCGTATAGTGCGTCTTGCTCGCTTCGTCGAAGAATCGTAGATCTTTGCCGGAGAGGCTAACGTGCGCGTCTAGGTCGTAGGTTCCGCGGTGAGCAATCGATTCGAGCTCGCCCCATCCCCACGGAAAGAGATACTCGACGTCGATTCCGGCCCTTGCGTAGTGTGGGCGTTCCGACTCGCTTAGTTCGTAAAAACGCAGCCGCTCCGACGCGATGCCGTAGGCGGCATACCATGCCTTACGCCGCTCGACCCACTCCTGGAAGGCTTCCATGTCGCGGCCATCGTCGGGAACGAAATACTCCAGCTCCGCCTGTTCGAACTCGCGAAGGCGAAACGTAAAATTACCCGGCGTGATCTCGTTGCGAAAGGATTTTCCGATCTGCGCCACGCCGAACGGCGGACGCTTGCGCGCCGTCTGATAAATGTTCTTGAAGTTGACGAAGATGCCCTGAGCCGTCTCCGGTCGCAGATAGACCATCGCCGACGTGTCTTCCATCGGACCGACCCAGGTGCGCATCATTAAGTTGAAGTTGCGCGGTTCCGTAAACGAATCTTTACTCCCGCAATCCGGACACTTGCTGCGGTCGGAAAGGTGATCCGCCCGGAAGCGGTGCTTGCAGACTTTACAGTCGATCATGACGTCGTGAAATGCATCGACGTGACCGGAGGCCTTCCAAACCGAGGGGTGCATGACGATCGCCGAGTCGAAGGCGACGACGTCGTCGCGTAGTTCGACCGTATCGCGCCACCAAGCGTCCTTGACGTTTCGCTTCAGAACGGCGCCCAACGGGCCGTAATCCCAAAAACCGTTGAGTCCACCGTAGATTTCGCTCGATTGAAAGATAAAACCGCGGCGCTTGGCAAGCGCCGTGATCTCTTCCATCGTGACGCGTTGCGTCGAGGCCGCCATCTCCATCGACCGACTAGGTTTTTCGCTCCGGGCCGAAACCCCCGCCGTAGCGCCGCCCGCGCCATTCGACGCCGCGCCCCGCGAACGAGCAAACGGTGGATGTCGAAAAGATCGCAAGCACCAACGCGAACCCCAACGGCAGTGCGAAACCCGACCCGATTCGAAAGCGCATCGCCCGCATTCCGCTCTCGGCGATCGCAATGACGATCGCCATGGCTATCGCCAAGGCGAACCCCGCGAACCACGCACCTTGCGTCAATAAGGCGAGAAGCAGAATCGGCGAGCATGGGGAGACGCTCCCCAGCAGCGTGACCCCCGCTATCGCGGCGAGCGGATTGCCGCGTGCGGCGAGCGCAAAATTCTTGACGAAACCACGCCAAATTTCCCCGAACGAGCGATACATGCGGGTCCGCACCAACCCGTTCCCCCCGATCAGAAGCGTCCGAAAGCGCCCATCACGTTTGAAGAGCCGCGCCAGTTCGAGGTCTTCGGCCACCTCGCCTCGCACGGCCGCGTGACCGCCGATTCCCTCGTACGCCCAACGCGAGACCAGGACGTATTGGCCGTTAAATAGCGCGACCTCCGGCTTACGAGGGTCGTTGATGTCGTCGAGCGGACCGATCCCTAACAAGATCGCGTAAAGGATCGTCGGCAAGAAGAGGCGCTCGGCCACGCCGACGGTCTCCTGATCGGGCAGAAGGCTGACGACATCGTAACCGCCATCGATTGCCCACTGCAGGGCGGAGGCCGCAGCAGGCGGAGCGTGTTCGGTGTCGGCATCGGTGAAGAGCAGCCACTCGCCTCGAGCGATGCGGGCGCCCTGCGTCAGCGCCCAGGGCTTCCCCACCCAGCCGGCCGGCAGCGGTGCGCCTAAGAGCACGGTAAGCCGCGGTTCGCCGGCGGCGATCCCTTCGAGAATGCGGGGCGTCGCGTCGTTCGATTGATCGTCGACGACGATAACTTCGAAACTCGGCATGCGGGTCGCAAGCAGCGAGCGCACGCACCGCTCGATCTGTCGCTCTTCGTTTCGTGCGGGAACGATGATCGACAGATTCGGAAGGACGTCGTCAGGCTCTCGCGTTTCAATGCTCGCGCGCGAGCGCAGGATGACGTCAAGCGAACGCGCCGCGAAGAGCAGGTTGGCAACAATGAGCAGAACCGTTAGGAAGGCCAGCAAATTGCTCGCGCTGGCGTCGAGTTTCAATTGCGACGCTTTTTTCGGGGCGGAGCTTTCTTCGGCTTCTCAAGATAGGCGGCCGCCACACGTTTTGGGGCGCGCGCGAGCCATGCCTCAACGATGATGTCTTTCAACTCGGATGCGGCGATCTTCTCGAGCTGCACCAGGACCGCGGGATAACCGTCGAAATGCGGCGTTGTGAAGTAGACGGCGGGATTGCTCGCAAGCAAAACCTCCTTCAGCTCGAGGTCGGCCGTGTATACTCCTAAGATCGGTCCTTCGGGCGCCCGATTGCCAAGCGCGGCGAGGTCGGAACGCCGCAGCGGTCGCTCCCAAGTAAAAAGCTTACCGTTAACCGTCCAGTGGGGTCTGCCGGTCGACGATGACTCTTCGGCGGCGCCCGGTAAGGTCAACGCGATCCGCCGCACGTCACGCCAGGTCGCCATCTAAGGCACCGCTCCCGCATGTATCGTGACTTCAGCTAACTCAACCGGCGTGCCGGTACGCACGGCCGGGTGAATCTCGGCAATCTGGTCGACGTAGCGAACGAGATTGGCCAGCGCGTCACGCGGTGCGTTCGATGCGATCTCGGTGCGATAGCGGATATTTCGGGCATCGCCGTCGGCATCGAACTCTCCGTTGACGTCAACCTCTACCCGATCGACGACGAGGTCGCGTTTTGCCGCCTCTCGGTATACATCGTTGCAAAAACAGGTAGCCAGCGCCAGGAAGAGTAGTTCGCCGCCATTGACGCTCGAGCCGGCTCCTTGCGCCTTCGCTGGAATCGGAACGTTCCTGACGACGCTGTTTGTCTCGACGCATGCCAAATGCGTGCCGCCGGCGCTCGCGACTCGTGCGGAAATATTCAACGTCAACAATTCCTTTCGGTGAGCGTTGATCGAGCGAGGGATGTCACTAGGGCACGCATGCGCGGCTTCGATTTTCGCTGGCCGCAGATGCGCCGATGACACGAAGCCTGTCTTGCCATTCCCGAGCATTAGCCTCCGAATGATCACCACTTCCTTCTTGTCGGGCAAGCCGAAGGGGGGATTGAGCCAGGCTGGGGCGCTTCGATGGTGTCGACCGTTAAGCTGACACCTTGAACGGCTCCGGGTTCGATCCCCGGGCGCTCCAGCCGCGTCGGCTGATGCCGTTTGCGAAGTCGCGGTAAATGTGGTATCGTCGGGACGTTCAAGGTGTCAGACCGGCGATAGACGTCGAAACGCACGAGGTGCCGCAGTAATGCGGCACTTCGTTTTAGCCCGCCCTTCGACTACGCGCCCTTCGTCCTTCGACTACAGCGCCCAGTTTATCCTGAGCGAGCGTAGCGAGTCGAAGGGCGCCTCCGCTCAGATGACAAGCTGCGCTCGCTCAGGATGACGCGGTGTGGTGCGCTGCCTTTGGTTGTGTCTCCGCTTGTAATTGGCCGCAGGCGGCGGCGATGTCGCGGCCCATGTTTTGACGCACGGTCACCGGCACGCCGGCGGCGTCGAGGATCGCCGCAAACTCCCAAATACGCCGGTCGGAGGTGGCGGCAAACGGCGCATCCGGCGTCGAGTTGTACGGAATGAGGTTGACGTGATAGAGCCTGCCGCGCATGAGCGCGGCCAGCGCGTGAGCCGACGCGACATCGTCATTGACGTCGGCGAGCATCACGTACTCGAAGAATACTTTCCGGTTGGTCTTATCCACGTAGCGCTCGCAGGCCGCCATCAGCTCGGCGAGCGGAAAGCGCCGGTTCACCGGCATCATTTTCGAGCGCAACTCGTCGGTCGCAGCGTGCAGCGAGATCGCAAGGTTCACCTGCAGGCGCTCGTCGGCGAACGCATCGATTTTGTCGACGAGACCGACCGTCGAAATGGTAATGTGCCGGTGGCCCAGGCCAAAACCCTGCGGATCGTTCAGCACGGCCACCGTCTCCATCACGGCTTCATAGTTGTGGAAGGGCTCGCCCATCCCCATGAAGACGACGTTGGTTATCCGTTTCTTGCGCGCACCGAGATGCCGCGCGAAAAACCACGCCTGATCGAAAATTTCGCCGGCCGAAAGATTGCGATTGAACCCGGCCTGTCCGGTCGCGCAAAACGCACAAGCAAAGGCGCATCCTGCCTGCGATGAAATGCAAAGGGTCGTTCGGTCGCCGTAGTGCTCCATGAGGACGGCTTCGACTTCTTTGCCGTCGCGCAGCCGAAACAGGCCCTTCGTCGTCTGTGCGTCGGACGACTGCTGCAGTGTTACCGGCTCGATCGCCGAAAAGGCGACGCCGCGCTCGACCAACGCGCCGCGTAGCTCCAGCGGCAGCGTCGTCACGTCGTTCACGCTCGCCCGCAGCTCCTTTGTCGCCGCCCGGTAGAGCTGCCGCAACCGGTACGGCTTCAAGTCATAGAATCGTGCGAACTCGTCGATGCCGCGGAATCCCGCGCGCTCGACGACGTCGCGCAGCCAAATCTCAACCGGCGTCAAAGAGTGATCCCTGCTGAATCTCGGTGGTCTCAGATTCAGGTGGCGCGAAAAGGGGCTCGTCGAGTTTCGTGCGGACGGCCTTGAGATCGCTCCAAACCAGACGCTTTACGCCTTCGATCTCGCCGCCGGTTTGGCGCAAGATGTAGGCCGGATGGAAGGTCACCATCAACGGTATATCGCGCGGTCCGACGTACCAGCGCCCACGCATTCGGGTGATCGCGAAATCACGCCCGAGAAACGACCGCGCGGCCGGCGCGCCGAGTGCCAAGATGATTTCCGGCGCGACGATTTCGATTTGTTCGTCCAAAAAAGCGCGGCAGTTCTCCATTTCTTGCTGATCGGGCGCGCGGTTGCGAGGGCCGTTCGGACCGGGAATCGTCGCGCGGCATTTGACCGTGTTGCAGATGTATACGTCTTCACGCGGAAGCCCGATCGCCGCCAGCATGCGATCGAGCAACTGCCCCGCTCGGCCGACGAACGGACGCCCGAGCTCATCTTCGGTCTCGCCCGGTCCTTCGCCGACAACCATCAGGCGCGCGCAAGGGTCGCCCTCACCGTAAACGTTATTGCGCCGCTCGTATCCGATCGCGCACTTCCGGCACTCGGCGGCCACGATCGAGGCTTGAGTAAGCCGCGTTTGCCGGTGCGCGCACTCCTCGTGATGCACTACCTGCGCTCCATCTTGGTTACCGAAACGGCCTCTCCGAAGGCGACTACTTCGCACGATCCATCGTCGCCCTCGGAAACGAAGAACTGCAGCCCAATGACGGCGTTGGCGCCCAACGCGTCGGCCCGCCGGCGGAGCGCTTCGAGTGCTTCACTGCGAAGCTGCTCGGCGTCGCTGAGGAACTCCGCGCTGGCCAGGCCGATCAACATGCCCAAACTACGGAACGTCGATCGCAGCCGGTTGCGCGGCCGGGATGCGGTGCCCGAAACGCAACCGTAGCTGCGCAGCGTGCGGTAGCCCTCGAGCTGGTTAAACGTGACGATGTCGTCGCGGGCGATCACGGCAGCCGCAGGGAACGAACGAGCATGCCGAAGGGTTCACCGTCGGTGCTGATCATCCGCCTGGACGGCATCGGCGACGCGCTCGCGTTGACGCCGTTGCTTGCCGCGCTAAGACGGCGCGATATCGCAGTCGACATCGTCCTACGCGCAGACAACGCCAGCGTTTTCGCCGCCCGTGCCGCACGGCGAATCGTGACCGCCGATTTCGAGCTGCGATCGAGCACGCGATCGAACCTCGCCGCCATCGAAAGCCTGGGCAGCGAGCTTCGCGCACATGCATATACGCACGTGCTGGTCGCAACGGAGGATCCCGGCGGCTACCGGCTCGCCGGCGTCGTCGCCGCGCCGGTGCGGATCGGCTTTGCCGATTCGCGCGGGAAACCGCTGAAGGCGCTTTGGTCGCGCCGAATGCTCACCGCGACAATCCATCGTAGCGCCGGCCTCGATCCGCGCGCGCCGCACGAAAGCGAAGTCCTCTTCGCCCTTGGCGCGACGCTGGTTGGTGACGAACAGCCGACGCGCAATCTCGCCGAGCTACGCCCGCTGCTGCTCGACCGCGAGCCGGCGGAGGAGGAGTCCGTCGCCGTGCAAGTCACCGATAAATGGCAACGACTGGGCATTCCGCTTGAAAGCGTCGTCGAGCTGGTTCGCCGCATCGCTGCCGGCGGTGCGCTGCGGCTCTTCGCCAGCGCGAACGAAGCTCGCTACGCCCAAGAAGTGGCCAACGCGACCGGAATCGGCTTGACCACGTTCGACGCGATCGAACCGTGGAAACGCGCGATCGGTGCAGCGTCTGCAATCGTCACGCCCGACTCCGGCGCGCTCCACGTCGCGGGCATGCTCGGCACGCCGGTCGTCGCGATCTTTCCGCCATCGCGAAGCTACGAATTGCAAGTTGCGCGATGGGCTCCTTGGGCTGCGCCGCATCGGGTCGTGCGGGCGGCCGACGATTGGCCGGCGCGCGCCGACGATGCGCTCATGCACTTGCTGGCGCTTCGGTAGAGCTCGATGCCGTCACTCGTTGCGACGAGCACGTAGCGGCCTTCACGAACCAAGCGCTGCAACGCCGCGCCGTACTCTTGCAAGCGCGGTGAGTCCGGGAAGCTTCGGTCGATCAAGATGAAACAAGCCCGCGCGGCTTCACTCGAAGACTCCGGCAGCAGCCAGACATAGGGATCGACCAACGCGAGATGCGTGTACGCTTCTTCCTGCGTCGCCACGCCGGCATCGGCCGGCAGCGTCTGCAAGAACCGGTCGAGCGCAGCATCGCGCGGCTGCGCCCACCGCAGATTAAGGCTCGGATGCAGCGGATCGGCCACGGCGAACTCAAGCGCGCAGAGTGCGACGCACGCCGCGAGCACGGTGTAGACACGCCGCGTTTTCAAATCGCGCACGGCAAAGGCAAATGCCGTCAAAACATAGCCGATCCATGCTCCAGCGTAATGCGTGCCGAGCGTGAAGGTTGTCGGCATCCGCGAGAGCAGCACCTCGCCGAGCGGCGCGACCGCAAGCCAGATCATCCCCGAGCGGAACGGTAGAAAGAGCAGCGGTACGAAGATCAGCAGCAGAAAGCCGAGCCGCTCGACGATGCCGCCGCCCAGTGCGAGCACGTCGGACGCGCTCCACGCATAAAAACGCACCGGCTGCCATGCAGTCCTGCCGTGGGCCGCAGCGTGTGGCGCAATGATGGAAAAGAAAACCGCAAGCACGAGAATACTGCAGAAAGCGATTGCCAACGCCACGCGACCGCGCTTCGTGCCGCGATCGCGCCACGCGCCGAGTGTGCCGGCGATTGCAAGGAAAATTGCTTGATCTTCTTTTATCGCAAGCGTGATGAGAGCGGCGATGACGGTCCAGAGCAAAAGTCCGGAATCGTAGAAGTAGAGCGTCCAGGCAACGGCTGCCGGAGCGAAGCCGTTCTCGTGGAAGTCTCCGAAAATCAATCCGGCGAGCGGCGGATAGAGCCATGCGACTACGCCGGCGAGGCGCGCCGTAGCAATATCGCGGCGCGCGCGAACGATCGCGTAGACCGGCGGCGCTACCAGCGCTCCGGCAGCCGCCTGCAAAACGACGAGCGTGAGCGGCGAGTGAACCAGCCAAACGGCAAGCCCGACCGGATAGAGAATCGGCGAGAAATGAAAGGCCCAGTGGCTGCCTTCGATCGGATTGCAGAAGCAGCCGAACGCGCTAGTGACGGTCTGCGCGAAAATGCCGAAATCGACGAAGTTGCGATGGGCCGAGTATTTGAGCGAGCCGAGCCACGAGAAGAGCGCCGCATAGATGAGGCACCCAATCCAGAGGAACTTATCGCGCACGCATCGTTACAAGAGCGTTCACACGAGCGCTCTTTGCTGGAGGTACGGCCAAACGAAGACGTCGATGCTCCCGTCGAGCACCTCCGTGACGTTTCCGGTTTCCGCTCCGGTGCGATGGTCCTTCACGAGCTGATAGGGTTGCAGCACGTAGGAACGGATCTGCGAGCCCCACTCGTTGGCTTGGCGCTCGCCGCGCAGATCGTCAAGCTTGCGTGCACGGTCCTCGGCTGCCCTCGCGACCAGCTTGGCCCGCAAGACGTTCAACGCGACGTCGCGGTTCTGCGCTTGCGAGCGCTCTTGCTGCGACGCGACGACGATCCCGGTGGGCAGATGGACCACGCGCACTGCCGATTCGGTCTTGTTCACGTATTGGCCGCCGGCGCCGCCGGACTTGAACGTCTCTACGCGCAGGTCGTCGGATTTTATCTCGACATCGAAACTCTCACCGGCCTGCACTTCAGGGATCACGTCGACCGCTGCGAAGGAGGTGTGACGGCGGTGCGCCGCGTCGAACGGCGAGAGACGCACGAGGCGATGGACGCCGCGCTCACTCTCCAAAAGCCCGTACGCATTTCGGCCGCGGACGAAGAACGTAATTGACTTTAGGCCGGCTTCTTCGGCCGGCGACTCGTCCACGATCTGCGTTGAAAAGCCTTTTGCTTCGGCCCAGCGCAAGTACATGCGTGCGAGCATCTGCGCCCAGTCGGCGGCATCGACGCCGCCGGCACCGGCGAAGATGCTGACGATGGCGTTGTGGGAGTCGAACTCACCGCTGAAGCTGGCCGCCATCTCGAGCCCCTCGAGCGCTTCGGCGGCCGCCGCGATGCTGCCATCGGCCTCCAGTTCTGCGCCCGCCTCGCCCTCGAAAAGAGCGATCAGCTCGCGAGCCTCCCGCAACGAGCCGGCCACGTTGTCGACCGCCTGGGTCTGATCGCGCAACTCCGCCGTCTCCTTCATCACCCGCTGCGCCGACTCGGGATCCTTCCAGAAATCCTGCGAGCGCGAGCGTTCGTCGAGTTCGGCTATCCGGCGACGTTTGGCAGAGTCGTCAAAGGCGCTCCTTGAGCGTGTCCAGGCGTTGCTCGAGGCGGGCGAGGGTGGCCAGTTGCGTCTCACTCATGATTGAGAACCGGTTTTTTCCCGCGACTCCGGCTCCCTTGTCGCCGCGCAGCTTCGTCGTGATCGACCCACAACTCGCTCGACGGAGGTCTGCCATGTACGTTCAGCCGCTCGACGGCTCGCTCACACCCAACTCCCTGGCCGCCCCAACCGGCAGCCTTGAAGGCGAGGGCGCCCTACTTCAGGGTGCCGCGCTGCCCTCCGGCGACAACATCTCGCGTTTTCTTCCACCGTGGCTAAACGACAATGCCGCGAGTTCGCCCTACGGCGACGTTTACGGCAGCTCAGGTTCGATGCAAGGACTCTTCGGCTCCCTCATGGGCGTCTTACAGCAGCTCACCCAGATGCTGCAGTCGTTGATGGGGTACGGCGGCAACCAGCGTTACTTCCAAAATGCCACCGGATCGAGCGACGGCGATCCACATCTTTCGTTCAATGGCGCCAAATGGAACGACATGGCCTCTCAGCCCAACTTAGTGAGCTCCGATTCGTTCGGTGGCGGCTTTCGCGTCTCGACGCAAGTCACGTCCCCGAATGGCAACGGCGTCACATGGAACCAATCGGCGACGGTCTCGTTGAACAACGGCGCAACGGCGATCACGCTGAACAACGACGGCCAAGCATCGATCACAAACTACGGCCGTCAGATCTCGATCGGCCGCGGGCAGACGCTTGCGCTCGGCGATGGTGAATCCGTTACTTGCGAACAGAACGGAACGTTGCGCGTCACCGCGCAAAACGGCACCGGCGGACGCATCGAAACCACGCTCTCACCGGAGGGCAAGGGCGTCAACGTCGATCTCGCAGCGCATGACGTCGATCTCAGCGGTACGCTCGTCAACGGACCGGGCCCGACTCCGCCTACCGGTCCCCTCCCGGTTCCCGATCCCTATGGACCGCCGCAGCCGCTGTAGATCGAGCCTGGAGACACGCGAGCGCGCGGCCTTCCGGCTGCGCGCTCGCACGCGTTCGAAAACTGAGTTGATCTATTCTTTGACGAGCGGTGAGGACGCGATTCCGAGGGGCGAGGATGCGCCGCTAAGTGTTGAGAACGGCGACGTCTGTCCCTTCTTATACCCGACGACGTTATCGTCTTGATTCGACTGGAAGAAGGCGTCGGCGCTCGTGAACCCGTTGAGCGTCGGCCCGGACGATTCGATTCCGTTGGTAATCGTTGCCTTGGGAGAGGTCGTGCCGTAGGTGTAAATGTTGACGTCCGAGGACGAAAAGTTTGAAACGTAGATTTCGTCCTTCTGACCGAACGAAACGCCGACCGGTCCGGCGAGACTCGTGAGCCCCGAGTTCGTGACGGACGACGTACCCTTGTCAATCACAAAAACGCCGTTCGACGAATCGCAGGCGACCCAGATGTTGTCCTTGGCGTCGACGCCGACGCCAACTGCTTGACCATAAGCGCTGAAGCTGATCGTTTCATACGGCGACGTTGCACCCGCCTTATAGGCGGTGATGTCGTTCGTGTTGAGGTTGCTGACGAAGACGTTGCCGCTTGAGTCGACTGCGATTCCGTATGGTGCGCTGATGCCCGTGCTGATCGTCAAGCTCGGCGAACTCTTGCCTTTTGGATAGACGGTCGCCGTGTTATTGCCGTCGTTGACAACATAAAGCGCACCCTTCTTATCGACGGCCACCTGCGACGGTATGTCAACGCCGGTCGTAATCGATCCGATAGGAGACGAGTTCGCCTTTTTGGGATCGTACATCAGGACGCCGCTCGAAGCGTCGGCGACGAAGAGAATCTCGCTCTTCTTCTTTTTCTTCGCCGGCCAACCGTGCGGAGCGCGCACCGCGCGCGGTGTCAATGGCACGACGAGGGGACCGACGACGACGGGTCCAGGCAGGATGCGCATTCCTCCTGCCGCTTGACGCGATGAAGGCATTATCGAAGATGATTGGCCAGGAGCAAGCGAGTTATTGCTTGAGCACCCGGCCGCAAAAGCAAGCGCCGCGGTCGCGATCAGCGTACGGCGCGATAAACGATCGAGCATGATTGATCCTCCGAGGCGATGGGTGAAGAAAAGGCGAGTCCTTTTCAGTCTCGGCGGGCTTCTGCCCTGGAAGGCGACGGGAACCGGTCCGGCAGGGAGGTCCCGCATTAGAGATGAATGAGGCCGCTTTCCCTGCTAGCTTACCCCCTAGCTACTCTTAAAAAGAGGTTCATGCTCTATGTATAGCCACTCGCGACTCGTCGCGGTGCTTGGATGCGCGGCGACGATCGCAATGGCCGGCTGCGCGAATAATTCAGGCCTCGCGCCGTCGACCGGATCGACGTTACAGCAATCGCAGAGCCACGCCCAGTTCGGCGCAGGCTGGAACTACAAAGACGGCGTCCTCTATCACACGCCGCACTATATGGCGACCGCAAACGCGCCGCGCCACGACGTCAGCAAGGCGATTCTCCTGAACTACGGGAACGGCCCGGTGCTCGTTAAACCCAAGGCGTACATCATTTTCTGGGGCTATAAGACGTACGGCGATACCGACGGCGTTGCCAAGCTGCTCCAACACTACTCCAAAGTCATGGGCGGGAGCAGTCACAACAACATCTACACCCAATACTACGAGATCGTAAACAGCAAGACGATCGACATCACGAATCCTAAGAAGCAGTTGGGCGGCGTTTGGTTCGATGACACGAATGCGGTTCCGGCCCATCCGACCGACTCGCAGGTAGCGGCGGAAGCGCTGAACGGCGTCGCAAAATTCGGCTACCACGCCAACGGCTCGTACGTCGTGGCGACCCCGACCGGCCACAGCAGCTCGGGATTCGGCACGCAGTGGTGCGCGTATCACAGCGCGACAAGCTACAACAGCAAGCTCGTTTCGTACACCAACCTGCCCTACATGCCGGATGCCGGCGGCAGCTGCGGTGCGAACTTCACGACCCCGCCCTCGGACGAGAGCGGCGTCGATGAAGGCGTAACGATCGTCGAAGGGCACGAGTATGGCGAGTCCGTTACCGATCCCAATCCGCCTTCGGGCTGGTACAACGGCGCGGAGGGCGAGATCGGTGACATCTGCGCGTGGCAGGACATCGAGAACGATCCGTTCCGGAGCGACTCCTACACGATGCAGCCGATGTTCAGCAATGCAACGCAGTCTTGCGTGCAATCGTACCCATAAGAGAGCGTGACCGAGCGGTCTAAGCCGCCGGCAGGCTGAAGTGATGAGCCGCTCTTTGAGCGGCTCATTGTTTTTTGCCGGACGGCCGGGCAGGGCGCGCGTGGATGCACGCAAAAACGCCCGGCATCAACGCGTTCGACTACCTAACCGTTCTCGTGTCGATCGTGCTCGGGCTGGCCATCGCAACCGTTCTCGCTCGCATCGCGACGGTGATCACGGCTCGCGAGCGCGTCGATTTCTATTGGCCGCCGATCGCGTGGGCAATCTGGATCTTCTTTATCGCGGTTCAGCACTGGTGGGCGCAGTGGAGCGTACGCCACGCACTCGAGACGAGCTTCGTCACGTTTTGGCTTCAGCTGCTCGTACCGGTCGATCTCTTCGTGCTCGCTGCGCTCGTGCTGCCCGAACGCGAGGAGCACGGGAAGCTCGATCTCGGCGAGTGGTATTTTCGCAATCGCGCGTGGTTCTTTGGACTTATGTTCTTTCTCCCCGCAATCAGCATTGCCGAAGAGATCTCGCGAACGGGCCACATGTCCTCGGCACTCAACCTCGCGTTTTTGCTCGCCTTTGAGGTCGTCATTGCGGTGGCATACCTCCTAAAGTCGCGGCGAGCGCAAGAGTGGATCACGGCGCAAGCCATGATCCTGACACTCGTCTATGTTGGATTGCTCTTTTGGAGGTTGCCCAGCTAGCGTCGGGTCCGCGCCGGCGCCATCAGCGCTTGTGCCAAAGGCCAGCCTACCGGCGAGCCGAGTCCCGTAACGAGATCGTAGCCGGGAAGAGCCCGATAGCCGCCGTTATTCCCGCGATGGACGTCGTGAAAAACGCTCGGATATAGCGGCCCTCTTTCGATCGCGTAGAGTTCGGGGTTAGCGAAGCCCATGCGGCCTCCGAGGTACTCGTCGATCTGCCCTTCGAGCCCGACCCAGAGCGGACTCCCGAGCGACGTTCCGCCGGCTCCGACCCAAATATGATGCCAGCGTTCCGCGAAGCCGAAATGCGGATTAGCGTCGAGCGCAACGTCGGGAATGTTGCGCCCGGCTCCGACGACGTGATGGGTGCGGCGCTGATACCCGGGCAGGCCGAAGAGAACCGAGATGCCGCCGGCGCTGCCGCGCCACGCCGACTCCCGGATCCAGTTTCCGCCGGCATCGACTCTCAGAGTGGTTCCTCCCACGGCCAACGCGTAGGGGTCGGAGTCGGCGGTGGTTTCGTCAACGGTGCCGTGATGCCGGCAGGTCTCCCAACCCTCGTCGCCCGTGGCGATCGGAAACGTGATGCCCTTTGCGGCGCCTTGCTCAAAAATTGCATTCGAGGCAAGCGCGAAGGCATGTCCGAGCTTTCCGTCGCGAAATGACTCGCAGCCTCCCCAGCTCGAGTTTGCCGCATCGACGGCGTCATCGTCGACGATCGCGTTATAGGCGTCCTCGGCGTAGACGTCAGTAAACTCGGGGAAGCTGTAGAGATAGACCTGCGCGCCTGGCGCCGTGCCCATGATGACTTCGACGTCGAGGGTTGTCTCGATGTCGCCAAAACCAAAACGCCCGCCATCGACGGCGATGCGCCGTAGGCCGTGGTTGGGCGCGATCTTGAAATAACGGAGGAAATGCTTCAGATCGTCGCCGTCGATATCGCCGGCGATGACGTTGCCGATGACGCGTCCCGATCCGTTGTATCCGTGGAGCACGGGCTCGTCGTACGCACGCTGGAACCCCAGCGGCCCAAGCTCGCCGTTTGGTCCGCGCAAACGGCCCAAAAGCTGGATGCGCGGTGCGAAGGCAACCAAGTTGTCGAGACCACTCACGGCCAGGACGGCATCGCGCAGCGAGGCCGGGATCACTGCATCGCGCACGTTCATGTAGCGGCGTCCGTGGCCGGTCTGGATTCCGTAGTCGATTTGGGTCTTGAAAAAGCGCTCCGCCATCCCGGTCGTGCCGACGGCCTCGACGAGGGTGCGGTTCGCAAACGTTTTTACGACCGTAAAGCCGGTACCGGCTAGCGTGTCCCTAACGCGCTGGTAGGTTTGCTGAGATGGCGAAAACTCCGACGTAAACTCCGCGTTCGTCAGGTAGTGACGAAAGGACGGCGAGCTGGGATCGGACTGCGCCGTCACCAGCGAGTCCAGCTCGTCCTGGTGTCGGTATCGCAGCGTCACGGTCAGTCGAACCGGAAGCGAATCGGCCGCGCGGCCGAGATCGTGAAAGTCGGGCGCGATTTTCGTGCCCGCCGCGTAGTAGCTGGCTGGCGCCGGAGCCGTAGCCGGCGCCACGTTCGGCGGCGCGAAGCCATTTTGAGCGCCGCATGCGGCGAGGAAGACCGCACAGACGCTCGCCAGAGCGGCGCCGAAGCAATACCGCACGATGCGCATAGGCATGAGGGCGGTGAGGTTCTTCGTAGCGCCGCGGCATACTGCTTGGTGGGCGCGGGTGCGCCGGGCATTCCGTGCACCCGCGCCGGTTTACGCTCGCAACCTAACGCTCGAGCACTTGTAGATTGTTGTCGTTATCGTCGTTAAAGTAGAGCTTTGTGTTCGCGGCGTTCGTGCCGGTCGCGACCATCCCGAAAAGCGAGCCGCCCGGCCCAGTATCGACGTTACGTACGTCGAGCACCTTGCCGTTGGCGCTGATCTCGATCATCAGATTCTCGCCGGTCGCGTCGAGCGTGTTGCCAATGACAACACTGCCGTTAAAGAGCAGCGCCGAGCTGATCGGCCCGTTCAGCGGAGGCCCCGAGAACAGAACCTTCGCGTGCGATTTGCACGGTCCGTCGAACCGCGTCCCGTTCGACCGGACCTTCAGGCAGCCTCCGTGCATGCCCGAAACCTTGGTGAGTTCCGTCACCGAATTGTTTTGGCCGTCAACTACGAAAAGCGTGTCGTGCTTCGCTTCGTATTGCAATCCCGAGGGGCCGAGAATGCTCCCCGGCGGCCCGCCGTTGATCGGGAATCCGGTGGCAACCACTTCGGATTGTAGTGACTTCGGATCGATGCGCACGATCGACCCATCGCCGGCGTTGCTTTCGTATAAGGCCGCACTGGCGTGCTTATTGCCATTGCCCTGACCATTCTGATTGCCCTGGCCGTTCTGGCCATCCTGGCCGTTCTGACCCTGGCCATTCTGGCCGTGCTGTGGTTGGGCATATATCTGTCCAAATGGATGGTTAAAGGGCGGTCCGGAGAGGTTCGTTTCGAGCATGCCGCTCGATGAGAAGACCGGGTTGTCGTTGGAAGAGAACGCGGCTGCATACATCGTATCGTCCGGCCCCAAGGCGAGCGCGTCGCAACCCGTAAGCGTCGTCGGATCGGCTGCAACGAGCGCGGGCGACGAACCCGGTGTCGGATGCAGCGCAACGATCGTGTAGCCAGTTCCTTGAGTGTTCGTGTTGTCGTTGAAATTACAGACCGCTAGATCGCCCTTCGTGAAGGCGCCATTGGTCGACTTGGCAACATCAAGCCCATATGGATTGAGCTGACCGTAGACCGAATCGATCGTCGAGCCAATAACCACCTGGTTCTTAAGTTGCCCCAAGATGCTTTTATCGCTCTTGGCCGGGGACGCGCCGGGCGCGTGAACGGTTTGCATCTTCGTCGAATCCGGCCCGGCTGGAACCGGCCCTTGGCTGGCACAGCCGCTCGCCGCTAGTGCGACGATAGCCGCGCCCGTAAGAAATTTTACGTACGTGCGTAAACTCATCAAACACCTCGTTGTTAGCACGGCAAGAAAACGCGAACAGTATTTACACGAAGAATGAAGAAAGTCTGAAGGCGAAGGAGCAAGCACTTGAAAGCATTTCGTTTTGCCACCTCTGCGGCGGCCATCTGCGCCGTCGTCGTCGCGGCCGGCTGCGAAAGCCCGCATGCCGGGATCGGCGCGCCCGCCAGTGCGCTGCCGCCCACCGGCGCACATGGGCAGGCCGCGACCAGCGAGCGGGTGCTCTACAGTTTTACGGGCGGAAACGACGGCGGGAACGCCGCGACCGGAGTCGTCCTCGATGCGCAGGGCAACCTTTACGGCTCGACCGTCGTCGGGGGAGCCGATGGCTGCGGCACGGTCTTCAAGCTGATGCCGCAGGCGAGCCCGCCTTGGCCAGAGACGGTGCTCCAGAGCTTCAATTGCTACTTCAATGGAAAGAGTCCGCACGGTGGCGTCGCGTTCGACTCGCACGGCAACCTCGACGGCACGACCGTTGCGGGCGGCTCGGGCGGATCATGCGCCAGCGACGGTTGCGGCTTGGTTTACCAGCTGACGCCCACGACGGAAAACGTCTTGCATAGCTTTACCGCGGGCAACGATGGATTCGGACCAGGCGGCGGCGTTGCGTTTGACCGCGCTGGAAATATCTACGGGACGACTCCAGACGGCGGCGCGTATTCGGAAGGCGTCATTTACGAGGTCTCACGCATCGCTCGGCGGTGGCACGAACGCGTCATTCACGCGTTTAGCGGAGGAAAAGACGGCGGGGTCGGATCGCTCGGTCAGCTGTTGGCGGACGCATCGGGCAACTTCTACGGCGTGACTGAAGAAGGCGGCACGCACAGCGCGGGGACTGTTTTCAAGCTTACGCGCCGCGGGAAGCAGTGGAAGCTAACGACGCTCTACGCCTTCGCCGGTGCGCCCGACGCCGCTTCCCCGTACGGCGGCCTCGTTGCGGATTCGACCGGCAAGCTTTACGGAACGACGTACTACGGCGGCGCGCACGGGATGGGCGCGGTCTTCGAATTAATTCCGCGCACGCACGGTAGGTCCCGAGAAAGCGTGCTCTACAGTTTCAAAGGCGGAAGTGACGGGAGCTCTTCCACGAGCACGCTACTCTTTGGGAGCTCGGGCGAACTCTATGGGACGACGTCGGCGGGAGGTGGGAGCTGCGGCTGCGGGACGATCTTCGCGGTCAACGCGGCATCGGGCAAGGAGCGGGTGTTGCACGCATTCGGCAGCGGCGGTGACGGCGCGTATCCATACTATGGGCTAGCGCAGGACTCGAGCGGAAACTTCTACGGCGCGACGGTCGCGGGCGGCACTTTCGGTCAAGGAGCCGTCTTCGAGTTTACGCCGTAGAAGCCTAATTTCCGATCGCTTTAAGGTGTGTGTGCGGGCGCGGGCGGTTGCCCCGGTGGCATCTGCCCCTGAGAGGCGGCCTTCTGGGCCTTCTTCGCCTGCTTGTTCGCTTTTCGCTTAGCGCATCCGTTCGCTTTTTGACAGCCTTTGTGCGTGGCGGCCGGGTGAGGCGCGGGTTGCGACATCGCTCCGGGCGGCGCGCCTTGTGGCGGCGGCTGTTGTGCGAAAGCTGAACCCGCTGTCAAAAAGAGTGCGACGAAAAGAACGATGAGAGCGCGTGAGGTCTTTAACATAGAAACTTCCCCTTCTTGGCCGAGAGAGTTAGGCCGCTAGGCGCCGGCGACCTGCGGCAAAGCGATGCCACATGAAATACGCTAGCACACCGGAGAGCACGACACAGATACCGTAGAGCGTGTCGCGCGGATAGGTCGCAACCTCGGCGGCGAAGATGGCAAGCAAGACGGCAATAAAGAACCAGGTCGTCACGGGATGACCCGGTACCGATGTGATCGGACGCGGCGACGCCCCGCCATCGCGACGCCGGTAGACGAGCAGCGTGCTCGCTCCCAAACCAATAAAGAGCCACTGCGGCGCTACCACCCAGTTGATGATCTGTTCGTACGTTCCGCTGAGCGCGATGATCCCCGCCATCAAAGCCTGTAACAAGATCGCGACAACCGGAACGCGCGTTCTCGGGCTGATCCAGCCGACGGCTTTGAAGAAAACGCCGTCGGTGGCCATTTGGTAATAGATGCGCGGGTAAGCGAGCATGCATGTGCTCAAGTATCCAAGCGTGGATAACGCAATTGCAAGGGCGATAAATCTGCTCCCGGCGCTTCCCACGGCTGCGCGCATTGTATCGGCGGCTGGTGCCGCGCTTGCGGCAAGTCCGGTGGCGCCAAGCATGCGCAGATATCCGGCGTTGGCTAAGATGTACAGCACGATCACGACGCCGATGCCTGCAATCAAGGCACGCGGAATGGCGCGCTCGGGTTGCACCGTCTCCGCGGTCACGAAGGTCGTTCCCTGAAAGCCGGCATAGGTGAAAAGAACCGGCAGCATTGCAACGCCGATCGCGCTAAGCAGCGCCAGCGGATGGCCGAACGACGCCGGCGCATCGTGGGGGATTGGATGCGACGGAGCCACCAGCGACGCGACGATGAGGCCGGCGATCGCACCGATCTTGAGCAACCCGATGAGATTCTGCCAGTTGCCGCCCTGTCGAACGCCGAGAACGTTGATTCCGGCCAAGATCGCAAGGGTTGCGATGGCAACGACTCGCGGGTCAAACGTCAACCCAGTAAGCGGCGCGAGGTATCCCGCAAAGAGTATGGCCGCGGCCGCGTTGGAACCGGTGCCTGAAACGAGCAAGAATGTCCAACCGAAGAGAAACGCGACGATTGGATGGTACGCATCGCGAAGATAACCGTAGAGGCCGCCGCTGAGCGCGCGTCGGGCGGCCACCTCGGCAAAAATCGATGCTCCGAGCAGGGCGATCGCGCCGCCGGCCAGCCAGCAGCCAAGAATGATCGCGGGCAGATGCGCGCGCTGCGCGACCACCGCCGGCGTTCGAAAAATTCCCGAACCCACCACGGAGCCAATGGTAATGAGCGTGAGATCGAAAGTTCGCAGCCGCCGCAGCAAGTCTGGCTTCAACCGAGATTCTCTTCGCTGCAGCGGTTCGCGCGCCTACCGTTGAACGTTGCGATCCATGAACGCGCCATCCATGATATGCACGCGCTGCAACAAACTCAGCAGTAACCGCGACACGTGCTCGACTTGCGGAACGCAGCTGAAAACGCTGAGTAGTCAGACGCTGCGCGGCTGGTTCGCGCTCGGCGCCGGAGCGTTCCTAGCAATCTTTATGGCCGCGATTTGGATCGCGATCGATCGGGCCTTTGCCGCCCAAGGTATTGCCGCGCGTAACGTCGCGGCAGCTCAATTCCTCGGACGTATCAACGTTGCATTCGCGCTCATCGTCGTCGTGGGAGTGCTCGGCGTCATCAATGGTTGGAGCATGGCGCACTCCGGGCGCCGCAATCTCTGGCTACTCGTCGCGCTCCTAGTCGTCTTCGTCAGCGCGCTCGTCATCGCCGGCATCGCATCGAGCTCATACCGCGGCCCTTAAGCCTTATTCTTTGGAACGCGGGTTGAACGCGACGCCGCCCAACGCGTCGCTGATGCCTCCAACCCCGAAACTGTATTCGTACTTGAGACCGGTCAGGCTATATGCGTAGACGTCGACCGTCCCGTCACTATAATCGGCCGCCGCGAGCAGCGTCGAGTTCTTATTCAGGGAGGCGTAGACCGAATCGCCATGCAGGGTAAAGGGACCGGCGACGAGCGTACACGACGGGTTGCAGCCCTTATAAATCCAAAGCTGCGACGCGAAGGCGTCGAGGGCTACGAGATAGCCGTGAATATCGATGATAAGACCGCCGTAGTAGGTGCTCTTCCAACCAGTGGCAGCCTGACCCGCCCCCGCGCAGCGTTTGAAGTAGGTCAGCGTCGCGGTGCCGACGCTGTTCGACGCCGAAGCCCAACAGTCGCCGTTCTTCGCCATCCCGACACTCGCGACTTCGTACATATTAGAATTCGTAAGATTCTTCGTGCACCCCGCCGAGAACGTACAAACCGAAATGCTGCCGGGGCCGCTGGTGTCAAAAATGTTCGCGACCGCTATCGTTCCGGTGACTGCGTTGTTACTCGCTACGTCGGATGGCTGGCCATAGGAATCGTTGAAAGATCCGAGCTCCGGTCCGCACATTTCGGGGCCCTTGAAGACGGTGACGGTTCTGCTGCCACCATCGGGGACCATCAGGTTCCCAACGCCGTCAACTTCAACCGTATTCAGATAGTTCATGCCTTTCACCGTGCACTTGGGGCCACGCAGGCGATGCTTGTCGGCGGCATATCCGTAAATCACCGTACCCTCGGCGACGTAAAGCCCTTTTCGGAAAACGTCCGGTACGGTTGTACTACGCGCCTCCTGGACCGGCGAACTCGCGCCGCTCGCCATTAGCGTATTCGGCGAAATGCCGGTGCCGCCACAGGCGGCAGTCGCAATGGCCGCCGCCAAAACGCTAAACGTCAAACGCTGGTTCATCATGCAGCAATAATACCGCCGGAGCGGGCAATCGGACAACGCTGAGCCCATACGATTAACCCACACACTTGCACGCGTGACGCATGCTTGGCGCGCGCGAGCAAGCAGGACCTCTTGTGGCGAAAACCTAACCGTCGCAGATTATAGACCCCCAGACCTTTGGCTTTGGAGCGCTGCTGAAGCGTTTGCGCGTCGAAGCTGGCCTATCACAGGAACAGCTAGCGAAGCGCGCCCGAATTAGCGTGCAATCCGTTGGAGCATACGAGCGCGGCACCCGGCGCGCACCTCATCGCGAAACGTTTGCGCTCATCGCCAAAGCGTTAGACGTCAGCGGTGAGCGCTACGAAGATCTCGCTGCGGCCGCAGACATTGGCCGGTTACGCGGCGTCGCTGAGCGGCCGCGAGCGCCGAGACACAATCTCCCGCTCCAACTGACACCGCTGATCGGGCGCGACGAGGTCGTCCGGCAGGTTCGCGAACTCGTCAACGCGACGCGGCTCGTGACCCTCGTCGGCACCGGCGG
This sequence comes from Candidatus Acidiferrales bacterium, assembly GCA_035484815.1. Lineage (GTDB taxonomy): Bacteria > Vulcanimicrobiota > Vulcanimicrobiia > Vulcanimicrobiales > Vulcanimicrobiaceae > Cybelea. The sequence continues at coordinate 9,855 of DATHOO010000002.1, read as the reverse complement.
CATTGGTAAGACACGAACCGCGCTGGAGGCCGCCGCCGGCCTGGTGGAGTGCTTTCGCGATGGAGTGTGGTTTGCCGAACTTGCGGCGCTCAGCGATAGCGGACTCGTCGCGGGGACGATCGCATTAGCCCTACGCATTGCCGAACAAGCCGATCGGCCGGCCCTGGGTACGCTGCAACAACGCCTCGCAGAGAAGAATCTTCTGCTCGTACTCGACAACTGCGAGCATTTGATCGAAGCAACCGCTCGTGTCGCCGAAGACATCTTGCGCACTTCACCCGGCGTAAGAATTTTGACGACCAGTCGCGAGCGGTTACGCATCCGCGGCGAGCAGGTTTACCGCGTTCCCTCCCTCGACGTGCCGCCGCCCTGCGAAGTATCCGCTGGGACGGCCGCGCGATACGGATCCGTGGAATTATTCGCAGAGTGCGCCGCGTCGTCGAATCCGTCGTTTGCTTTAACCGATCGAAACGTCGGCGCCGTCGCTGAGATTTGCCGGCGTCTTGACGGTATTCCGCTCGCCATCGAGCTTGCCGCGGCGCGCGTCACCGCGCTCGCGCCGGAGCAGCTCGTGAGCGATCTCGACGAACGCCTTCGAGTTTTGGCCGGTGCCAGTCGAACCGCTCTGCCGCGGCAGCAGACAATGCGCGCGTTGATCGACTGGAGCCACAACTTGCTCGACGCGAAAGAGCAGCGCCTTTTCCGCCGGCTGGCGATCTTTGCAGGTGGGTGGAGCTTGGCCGCGGCCACCGACGTCTGCGCCGATTCCAACGACGCGCAACCGGGCGCGCTCGCGCCTTCCGAGGTTGTGGGAGTTCTCGAATCCCTCGTCGACAAATCGCTCGTCGTTGCGCCGGCGAGCGGTGCCGAAATGCGTTATCACCTGCTGGAGTCAACTCACGCCTACGCGCTGGACAAGCTCGATCGCGCCGGCGAACGGGATGAAATGGCCCGCCGGCACGCGGAGTTTGTCGCGTTGTTCGCCGCGTCTTCGCTTGCGGTCAGTCAATACGGTCAACGCGTTGCGCTGTTGCGGGTGGACGTCGAAAACATCCGGTCGGCCATCGCTTGGTGCCTAGCCAACGACGATGCGCTGCCGATCGGCGCGCGCATTCTCAGAGATGCTCGCGTATTCTTTTCTCAAAATTTGCGTGCGGAGCTCCAGCAGCAAATGCGCGAAGTGCTCCGCCGCGAACAGCATCTCGACCCGCAGTTGAGAGCCGATCTCTTCGTCCAGATATCGCTAGTGACCGTCGGCTCCGAGTCGCTCGAGGCCGCGCGACGGGCGGTTTCGCTGTTGGAGAGCGAAGGCCTGAAAACGATCCCGCTGATGCGAGCGTACCAGCGCATGAGTTACGCCCTCGCGCAACTTCGGCGCGTTCCCGAAGCCATCGACGCCAATCGCCGGGCGATAGAACTCTACCACGAACTCGGAGTGACCGACGCGCAGCACTTGCGGACGCTGCATTGCGGCCAAGGTTACTTGTTAAACTTCCAGGGGCAGCTCGAGGCCGCCCGGCAAGCCTGGACGAAGGCGCGTGATTTGTCGACGGCGCTGGACGATACGTGCCGTGCCGCGATCGCTCAAGGGAATATGGCCGAGACGCTTTTTTTTGAAGGCGACATCAACGCCGCCCTGCGGCTCACGGAGGAGTGCCTCGAAGTATTTCGCCGCGAAGGCTTAACCTATCTCGAGGCGTTGACGCTCGACAATCTCGGCGCCTTTCGGCTTCAAGCCGGCGACTGCCGCACCGCCGCATTCGAGCTCCTCGCCGCCGTCGCCGCAGCGCGCGAGGCCGGCGACGATGGCTTGTTGGTCGCTCGAGCGGTTCGCCACACGGCCATGTTGAGCGCAATGCAGGGCGACTACGAAGCGGCGGGCGAGCTATTGGGATACACGGCGGCGTGGTTTGAGGCTCGCGGCTTCTACGATCCTGGCGACGAGCGGCAGTTCCAAAACCTCGAGGCGTTGCTTCGCGAGCACCTCAACCACGAGGACTTCGATCGCCTGATGAGCACCGGAGCGCAGCTCGACGAAGAGGCCGGATGGCGAAAGAGCGAGCGGCTCCTGCGAGCCGCCCGCTCTTAAACTTTCCCTTACTCTTTTGCTGGTTTTATGGTCCCAAGGTTACCCCGGCGAGTTTGAGCTAGGATCGAGCTGCAAGTCGTAGACTTGCGTCTGATCGGCGAAGACGCTTTCATCGGTAATCGATCGCGCGGAGTAGCCGTCCTTCACCGCGGTCAGCGTATAATCGTCGGGCGGAAGCGAGAGCGCGGCATAATGACCGTGCGCATCCGTCGTCGCCGTCACCGCTTGAGACGGAGCGCTGATCTGCACCCGTACCCCCGCGATGGGCGCGCCCGTCTTCGCATCGGTAACGACGCCTTGGATTCCGCCAAGCGTACCGGCGGTCGCCCAACCTGCTTGGCTCATAAGAACGCCGAGCAGCCCGGCTACCGTCAACGCATAGCGCAGAGCAGATCTTTTTATCATGTTTGTCAACCTCGACATAAGCGGTTAATTGTTGCTCCGCCTCTAGCGTGCGCTCGCGCTTGCCTTGTCGCAATAGAAAAGTGCTCAAAAACGTGCGACCCGCACCCGCGCTGAGCCAATTTGATGAGCCTTTGACGCACCGTCGCAGCGGCTCAGCGACCGAGCGGGCGCCTCAGTCAATAGAGCACGAAACGGCCGCCGTTCGTGCAGAGAATCACGAGCAGCATCGAAATTAAAATCGACTCGTAGTTCCACCCGAGCCCATCCTTGCCCCAGAATCCCGTTTTCCAGACGAAGACTTTCTTCCCAATGGCTCCAAGCATGATCAAAATCAAGCCGATCGCGGCGAGTTGCGTTAGAAAGCCGATGACGACGGCGACGCCGCCCGACAGCTCGGCCGCCGCCAAAAAGATGGTTAAATTCCTTGGAAGCCCAATGCTCTTGCCTCGCGCGCCGGGATCCTTAAGATCGTGGTAGCCGCTATCGATGAAGACGAGCCCAACCATCAACCGAAGCAACACCAGGGCATAATCGCTGAGCGGCTCCAGTTGCGGAAACATCGTCATTTCCCACGCCTCCATTTAAACCGACCTAAGGGCTGTTTGCGCAACCGATATTCGCCGCTGAACCGGAGGACTCCATGGCGCATCTCACGCGAGCCGAATTTGAAGGGGTAGTCGCCGAAGCGCTAGACTCGCTGCCGAAACGGTTTGCCGATCTCGTCGAGAACGTCGTCGTTACGGTCGAGGACGAGCCGAGCGCCGAGGATCTCGAGAGCGGCGAGGACGACGCCGATGCGGATACGGAGTTGCTCGGCATCTACCGCGGCGTGGCCCTTACCGACCGGACGCACGACGATCCGTTGATGCCCGATGAGATCGCGCTCTTTCGTGGTCCAATCAACCGCGTTACGAACAGCCGCCTGAAGGCGGTCGACGAAGTGCGGGCAACGCTGATTCACGAGCTCGGGCACTATTTCGGACTCAGTGATGACGAGATGCCGCATTAGGTCGGAAGCCCCGCTCGCTCGCTCGCTTGCACATTCCTAACCGAATGTTAACATACTGGCGAGGAGGAATAGCCATGTTTCGTTTCTTCTTAGCCGCACTTCTAGCCGCGCTTCCCGTCACAGCCGCTGCGTATCCGACGGTCGCTCCATCAGCGCTCATTGCCAGTTCGTCAACATACGACGGACAGACCGTCACCGTTACCGGAACGGTGCAGAACTTCATGTCGAAAACGACGGCAATGGGCCACTTCTCCGGTTATCAGCTCTGCGACACGAAGTGCATCAACGTGATCGATAAAACCAACCAACAGCACTCGAACGGCACGACAGCCACCGTGACCGGAATGTTCCACGCTTCATTTAAGGCGCCGCACAAGACCTGGAGCAACGCGCTCTTAATCGGCGGCTAGCCGCTCTAACGGGCTGCGCCCCGAGTGCAATTGGGAAGGGCCGCTGTGGTGTAGCGGCCCTTCCGTAACGACGCTCGATTTACGGGCCGATAGCGGCGCCGATCGGCAACGCAAGATACGATCCGGTGACGACCTGCCGGGGACTTTGCCTTCCCTTGAGGGCGCCGAACACGAAGATCGATGGTGGTCCGTTGAGGGTTGTGCCGCTCGTCGAGTACAGCGCCGAACCAGCCAGTGCCAGCCCAAGGGGACCTTTCAGCTGCGGACTCGACGACGAGATCGTGCGGTTTGGATGGCTCTTGCCGTTGGCACTCCGCGAGTAGCCCAGAATATTGTTGTCGCCGGCGTTGGCGGCATACAGCTCCCCGGACTTGCTGTTTACGGCCAGACCGGTCGGTGCGCTTTGCTGACCCGTTCCGACGATTGCTCGAGCGAGCGTCGGATTCGTCACGGGCGTTGTGAACTCGCTGATCTCGTTCGTGTCGGAAACGAAGAGGCTCCCGGTATTGTCGACGGCCACGCCGTTGATCGTCGAGTGACCGTCGGGCAACGCGATTCGCTGAAGCGTACTCGCATTGCCCTTCGCACCGGGTCCATAAACGGCGACGTAACTGTTGGTGAAGCCGCCCACGAACTCGTCGCCCGCGCTATCCACCGCAACGCAATCCGGCACGAACGGGAGGGTCAGCTCGCGTGTGGGCTGATCGTAACCGCTCGCGCCTTTGGCGTAAACGTAGAGCGCCTCGGCGTCTTCGTCGGTCACGAAAAGACTGCCGTCGGCTCCGATGGCGATCGGGCCGGGATTGTACGACAACACGAGCGACGAACCCGCCGGCGTCACCAGTGAACCGTCGGCGTTGCGCACGAAGCGGAAGACCGATTTACCGTACCAGTCACTGACGTACAGCGCGCTCTTTCCCGTGTCTTGCTGCGCGAGCGATTGCAAACGCGACGGTGATTGCAATGATGGAGCCGTTCCGCCCGGCAGCGTGCCTCCGCCGCTGCAGCTCGCTAACGCGAGACCTCCTGCGACCAGAGCCGTGGCCAGCCCTTCGCGCGATCGTTGTTGAAACATGATGCGACCTCCCAGTCCGATTTAGTAGAATGCCCACACTCCGATGAGTACATACCAAGTCTTTCCGGCTGATAAACCCATCCCTGCGAACCCGGTGCTCGGTCGTACGTCGCCCGAGGTGCCGCAGCCGGGCTGCGCCCTCTTCCTTACCAGAGCGTGAGCTGGTCGAGGGTAACCTCGAGCGCGTGGAAGTTTGGATCGTGATTCGGAGAGTCGAACGTAACCGCGCCGTCCCTCGTGTAACCGATTGTGGTCGGATAGGCACCTTCTTTCGCGATTTTCGTAAAGGCGGCCGATCCGTAAAAGGTTATCGAATCGAACTCCTCGCGCTTCACGAGGAAAATGCCGGAGAAAGGGATCTCTTCGCCGGGAGAAAGGGTGATGTCGCCTCCGTAGCGCCGGTCGACGAAGCTCTCGAGCTCCGTGGCGCGGTAAACCAGCGCTCGCGCGCCGATACGAGCGTCGCGCTGGTAGAGCGTCGAGCCTGGAGCGAGCGTGCTCAACCGCGGCGTCCCTTGCGTTGCGTAGCGAAATCCGTTCGCAGTAAATCCAAGCGCAATGAGCGAAACGTTGGTGGTTCCCATGTTGCGAAGCGTGCCTTTGTAGCCCAGCTGCACGAGGCCATTGCGCTCGCCTAATTTATGCAGCGATCCGGAGATCAGTACGGACGGCGGCTGCGCCGCCGGCTTGATGCGCTGCTCGTACGCGAAGACGTAGATTGCCCAGATGCCGGCCGCGAGGATGGCGACGATCTCGATGAGATCGCGCGTCGGGGCCAAGGCATGGGCATCGTCATGTCGTCTGAACACGTGATGCCATTCGATTCGCGCGCACGTGCTCCCCGCGGGAGGGTCACACGGCGCGTGCGGCAAAGGGTTTTTGATCGTGTCTGCGCCGCGTCCGGAATCGCGCATCTTTCCGGCCATCGCCATCCTTGCACTTCCGGCGATTTTATCGGTGCTCCCCGGCCGATATCAAATCGTGCCGCGAGGCTTGCAGTTCATTCCCGGCCTTGCGCTGGCGATTCCCATGCTCGCCGCGCAATTTCGCTCTTCAAACCCATTTTGGGCGCGCGTCGAACGATACGCGGCCGCGATCGTCCTCCCGCTTGCCACGTGTATCGAGCTCACCCTGCTGGCGCTGGTCATCCGCGATATGGCCAGCTCTCATCCGGGTTTGAGCGGTCTCACGCTGCTCACCACGTCGATGGCGGTTTGGACGAACAACATCCTCGTCTTCTCGCTGGCGTATTGGCTGATCGATCGCGGCGGCCCCACCGGTCGCGTACGGGGTTTCACAGGGAGAGCTGATTTTTCGTTTTCGCGGGGCGATCCATCCGACAACGTACCGGCCGACTGGCATCCCATTTTCGTTGACTACTTGTCGCTTGCGTTTAATACGGCGGCGGCGTTTAGTCCCACCGACGTCATTCCGCTCACACCGCGTGCGAAAATGTTGATGACGGTGCAAAGCATCATCTCGCTGATAACCGTCGTTGCCGTGGGCGCACGAGCGATAAACATTCTGGGAAGCTCGTAGCGCGTGCGCGCCGCGTGCGCCGTGCTTTTCTCACTTGCAGTCCTTGCCGGCTGCGTGCGCGGCGGCGCCTTGCGAGGTGGGCCGCCACACGTCTTGCGAATCGCCTACGCCGGCGATCCCGCATCGCTCGTCCCCTTGATCGCGATCGACCAAGAGATCATCGCCGTCGACACGCTTTTCTGTCAGACGCTGGTTGGTCTCTCGGCGGGGAATCGCGACGTTCCGATTCTCGTCACCCGAATCCCGTCGCGCCGGAACGGCGACATCTCGCCGGACGGGACTCGAATCACTTACCACCTGCGCCGCGACGCGCGCTTTGCCGACGGCGTTGCGCTGACGTCCGCCGACGTCGCATTCACGTATCGGGCGATCTTCGATCCTCGCAATCGCGCGACGTCCGTCGAACCTTACCGCCGCATCGTTGCCCTTCAAACGCCCGACGCACACACCGTCGTGATCCAGTTGCGCGCGCCGTGGAATGCCGCCGTCCGGGTGCTCTTCGCGCAAGCCGACTACGTCTATGGGATTCTGCCGAAGCACGCTTTCGACGGCACGAAAGTCGTCGGTACCTCCTGGGAGAACGCGCCGTTTGGCTCCGGACCCTTCCGGGTGCAAAGCTGGCTGCGCGGCGACCGGATCGTCCTGGTGGCCAATCCCTTCTACCGGCCTCGGCCGAAACTCGAACGGATCGAGCTGCACATCGTCCCGAACCTAACCTCGAACTTTGTGGCGTTGCAATCCGGCGGCGTCGACGTGGGCACGCTGACGGCCGATAATGTCGCCCTGGCAGCACGCGTTCCGGGGCTGCACGTGCTGCGGGTTCCCGAAAACGCCACGCGGCTTTTGTACCTGCAGACGCAGGCGGGACCGACGCGTGACCTTTGGGTGCGTCGGGCAATCGCAAATGCGCTCAACTATGGCGCGCTCGCCGATGCGTGGCGAAAGGAGTTCCCGGCAGCGGCATCGTTTCTTCCGCCGGCGATCGTGCATTGGAAGAGCGTCACGATTTCACCCTACGTGCACGACGCAAGTGCAGCAGACCAAGAACTCAACGTCGCGGGGTGGCTTTTGCGGCACGGCGTGCGATACAAGAACGGGGTTCCATTCACCGGCCTGATCGGCGTCAACTCGGAAGATCCGATCAATGTCCGGATCGCCACGCTCGTGCAGGCGCAGCTTGCAGCAGTAGGTATGCAGCTCTCCATCAAGTCGAATCCGGTCCGAATTTGGTTCAGCCCCGATGGGCTCTTGCGTAACGGAAGAGCCACCGTCGCCGGCGAGACGTGGGTCGGGGGCAGCGATCCCGAGCAATCTCTCAACTTCCGCTGCCTGCAGGCCATCAAGGGCGACGAAAACCATTCATTCTACTGCTCGCGCCGTTTCGAGGCGCTTTTCGACGATCAGGCACGCACGCCGAGCGACACCCAGCGGAACCGCGACTTTAACGCGATCCAACTGCTCATACACCATGACGTCCCCGTGATACCGTTGTATTACGAAGACCGGCTGATCGGGCTGAGCAACCGCGTTACCGGATTCCGCTTAAACATGCTTTGGATTCCGGTCGCCCCCGAAACGTGGGACGCACGGTAGGCCGATGCGAGGAGGCGTCGAAGCTCTCCCGCCTTCGCGGCCGCCAGGGCGGCTGCGCGAGAGAAAGCAGGCTCTTATGTTCGACGCCATCAGAAACATCGCAACGCAGGCGATGTCGGGGCAACTCGACTCGTCGACGGTAGGCCAAGCGGTGAGCGACCACCTTAATACCGTCGACAACGATCAGTTGGGCGATCACCTGCAAACCGCTGCTTCGAACCTGCAAGCCAACGGCCAAGGTGACATCGCACAGCAGTTGGAGGGACTCGCTTCGCAGATCGCATCCAACCCGGCGGGGGTTAAAGAAACCGTGGTTTCGCTCATCACAAATAACCCGCAATTGCTCCAGCGGTTTGCGCCTGAGTTCGTACAGGGCATCGCATCAAAGCTGGGGTTATAATCGCGCCCAGCGTGGCATCAAAGCCGCGCGCGGCGCGTGATCGGGACTGTCTTGCTACTTGCTCGACCCGACGCTGATCGTCACGGCTTGATTCGACTCCGGGGATGGGCCTCGGAACGTCGCGATCGGATTCCCACCGTTGGGATAATTCCAAACTCCGACATCGTCGGCACTCGAGCCCTTCACATTGAACGGAATGACGATCGTAGTACCGGAGATCCAGAACTGCTGTATCTGCCCGCGATTGGTACCGTGAAAGCGTGATGACAACACGATCCTCGCTCTGCCATTTAAGAACTTCAGCCGATGCACGGTCGGACCACGCTGTTGGGCAACGGCGATGTGTTGCCCGTCCCACTGCAACGGCTCGGCTTCGTGGATCTTTTGAGGCAGCGAAATCGGGACCAGCGCCGATGTGTTATAGGGCAGCTCTTCGAGCAGCGGCGCAGGAGATGAACCACCGTACGGGCTCCCGAAAACGAACAGATCTCCGCTACGGTCGTATGCGCAGTAAACCTGGTCGCCGTAGGGCCCGGCATATATGAGAGGTGAGTTACTCGCATTCGTAAAGATCGCCGCTCCGGTCTCTTGAACGCTTACGGCGAGGTTTCCGGTGACGGGATCCACCGAACAATGTAAGAAATTGTATTGGCTGTTGCTGTAGGTTTGGATTGGCGTCGTACCGCCATGCGCGTACTCAGTCCAGCCGCCGTCGTAAACGACGTAAACATCGCCGGTCTTGTCGGAACAGAGCCCCGTGCCGCCTTCGATCGAGCCGACGTACTGCAATCCGGGATAGGTGTAGAAACTCGTGGTGACGTCCGGCTCAAAAGCGGATGCCACGTAGATCAAATCCCCGCTGCTCGTGCCGGGAGGGACGCGCGAGAAACCATGCATCGCTTGGGTTGCGGTCGGGATGCCATCTTGGGTGGCACACCCGGCGAGCATCGCGGCGACCGCACAAATACCGATGACGTCGCGCATTAAGCGAATGGACTTCACCATGTGCTATTCTAGCCCGTCGGGGCGCGCGGGCGCAAGCGTTACCCCAAACAACGACCAAGCCCCGCCGCCGCGGAACCGTCGATGGGGTCGGATGAAAACGTTCCCAGGTGCGCGCCATCGACGCGGCCCGTCAAAGCACTCGATCGCAATTCGCTGCTCGACGCACTTCGTGCGCTTCTTCCGCCCGGTCACCCGTTGGCGGAATAATAGTCCCCCGCTAATTTATTTGCCGATCGCCGCGATCGGAGCGGCGATTCATGTTCATGAATATGAAGCATTCATGGATTAAGGCTGGCTGAACGGAATCACGAGTTGATTTTGTCTTCAGAG
>DATHOO010000001.1:0-13382 GCA_035484815.1 Candidatus Acidiferrales bacterium | reverse complement strand
GCGCAAAGCGGGGTTGCCGCTCACGGTCGACCAGCTGCAATCGCACATTCTGGCCGGCGGCAACATCGACAAGTGCGTGCTGGCGATGATCGCCGCGCAGCGCGCGCAGATCCCGCTGGAGTGGCAGCGCGCCGCCGCGATCGACCTGGCCGGGCGAAACGTGCTCGAGGCCCTGCAAACATCGGTGAATCCCAAAGTGATCGAAACGCCGGTCTTTCAAGGCGTGGCGCAGAACGGCATTCAGCTCAACGTGAAGGCGCGGATCACGGTCCGCAGCAATCTCGACCGCTACGTGGGCGGGGCCGGCGAACCGACGATCATCGCACGCGTTGGCGAAGGCGTCGTCTCGGCGGTCGGCGCGGCGATCGATCACAAAGAGGTCCTGGAGTATCCGGACCGCATAAGCAAGGCGGTCTTAGCGAAGGGGTTGGATGCCGGCACCGCTTTCGAGATCGTTTCGATCGACATCGCCGACGTCGACGTCGGAAAGAACATCGGTGCGGAACTGCAGACGAGCCAGGCCGAAGCCGATCGCCGCATCGCCCAAGCGAAGGCGGCGGAGCGGCAATACGCGGCGCTCGCGTCCGAGCAAGAGCAGAAGGCGGAGACGCAGGCGATGCGCGCCAGGGTGGTCGAGGCTGAAGCCGCGATTCCGCAAGCGATCGCCCAAGCGTTCCTCCACGGGAACCTCGGCGTCATGGATTACTACCGGCTGAAGAACATTCAGGCCGACACGGAGATGCGCGGCTCGATCGGCGCGTCGACCGAGAGCGCGGCCGAATCGGAACAGCACCCGCCGCTCGCAGGGCCAAGCACTAAATAGACCGGCCTTATGCGCGATGTCGGAATCCTCATTTGGGTGGCGCTCCTGATCGTCGGAGTGGTTGGCAGCATGGTTCGCCAGATCCGGGGGCGCACGTCGCAGCAGCCGCGCCGCGTCCCGGACCAACCCCGGCCGCCCCAGCTGGCACACTGGGCGCAGCGAACCCCGGCTCCGGTCGTCCCTCCGCCGGCGCAGCCCCGGCCGCCGAGGCCCCCGCCTCGCCCGACTCCCGCCCCGGCCGAACGCCTCAGCCGGCACGAGGCGAGCGCGCACCCGGAGCCGCAGGCTGGCCGAAAGCCACTCTTCGCGGGTAAGAACGAGATTGTGCGAGCGGTCATCGCCTCGGAAGTCCTTGGAAAGCCTCGAGCCCTCAACGACGAATATTTTGGCCGTTGACGGCGCAACGCTCCATCGATCTCGGTAACCTCTCCGATCGCGTCCGGCTCTTCGGTGAGTTCGACCGCAATCTCTCGGCGATAGAGTCGTCGCTCGACGTCGCCGTGCATGCCGACGGCGAGCGGTTGGTGCTCGCCGGTGATGCCGCAGCCGTCGCGCGTGCCGAAGAAGTCGTTCGGCGGGTGCTCGATGCCGCGGTGGGCGGCGCTCACATTACGCCCGACGACGTCGCGCTGGCGCTCTCGGATGCACGCGTCGCGGGCGACACTGCGTTGCCTAGCACGCTGTTGCGGACGCACCGCGGACGCGAGATTCGCCCCCGCACCGCAGGGCAACGCCGTTTCATACGCTCGATCGAAGAATCCACGCTGACCTTCGGCATCGGCCCCGCCGGCACCGGAAAAACCTATCTCGCCGTCGTGATGGGGGTGCGCGCGCTCAAACGCCACGACATCGCCCGCATGATTCTCTCGCGTCCCGCGGTCGAAGCCGGCGAGCGGCTCGGTTTTCTTCCCGGCGATTTGCGCGAGAAGTTCGATCCTTATATGCGGCCGCTCTTCGACGCCTTAGGTGATCTGCTCGACGACGCCGTCATCACTAAATATATGGAACGCGGAACGCTAGAAGTCGCGCCGCTCGCGTTCATGCGCGGACGAACGCTCTCGGATGCCTTCGTCATCCTCGATGAAGCGCAGAACGCGACCGACGATCAGCTGAAGATGTTTCTGACCCGGCTTGGAAGCGGATCGAAGATGGTGGTAACAGGCGACGTGACGCAGATCGATCTGCCCCCGGGACAACGCAGCGGCTTGCGAACCGCGGCGAGACGCCTCACCGGCATCGACGACATCGGGATCGTCGAACTCGATGATACCGATATCGTGCGCCATCCGCTTGTTGCGAAGATCGTGCGAGCCTATGCGGTCGAGCCGTCCGCGACTGCGCCGTGATCTATTACCGCAATGACGTTCGCCGCAGCGGCGTTGACGGACGCGCGCTCGTCGCGACCGCGCGACGATTGTTGGCAGCCCTCGGCGAGGCGGATGCCGCGCTGTCGCTCTCGCTCGTCGGCGATGAAGCAATGCGCGCGCTCAATCTGAAATACCGCGGCCGAAACGCACCCACCGACGTGCTTAGCTTTCCGCTCGACGGCGCGCCGGTGGAAGCTGAACGATTGTTAGGCGATGTCGTGATCTCCGTCGAGACCGCCCTGCGGCAGGCGGCCGATTACGACGCGCCGCTTCAGCGCGAGATCTATCGGTTGCTGATCCACGGAATGCTGCACTTGAAGGGGCACGATCACGAGCGGCCGGCGGAACGACGCGTCATGGAGCGCGAGGAACGCCGTCTCGCCGACGCCATCGCGCTGCCCTGGCCTTACGGCGCAACGAGCCGCTGATGCAGCATCCGATCGACGACCGCGGCAAGCGTCCGTCGTCGCCGGCGCGGCCAGGCGAACCGCACTATCTGCCGATCGAGCGCACCCGTTTTCTGCGTTCGTTCCATCACGCGTTCGAGGGGATTATCTACGCGACGCGCACGCAAAGCAACATGCGGGTGCACTTCGTGATCGCCGCGTTAGTGCTTTTGACGACGCTCGTTCTGCGGCTCGACCGGTATTACGTCGTCGCGGTCGTTACCCTGGTCGCGCTCGTGTTGAGTCTCGAGCTCATGAATACCGCGATCGAATCGCTCGTCGACCTGCTGACGGTAGCGCATCATCCGCTTGCTAAGAGCGCGAAAGATGCCGCAGCCGGCGCGGTGCTGATTGCCGCGGTCGGCGCGGCGCTCTGCGCGTACCTTATCTTCTATCAAGGGATCATCAGTGGAGGCTCGCGCGTTTTTCAAGCGGTACAGGCGGTGCCGGCGAATGCCGCGTTGATCGCGCTTGCAGTCGTCGCGATTGTAACGGTCTTTGCCAAGGCCTGGGTCGGCCGAGGATCGGCGTTGCAAGGGGGCGCCGTCTCCGGCCACGCGGCGCTGGCCTTTGCCGTTGCGACGATGCTGGCGTTCTTTTATCAGAAACCGCTGGCCGCCATTTTGGCCTACTTTGTCGCCTTTTTGGTGGCCCAAAGCCGCGTCGAAGCGCGAATCCACCGGCCCTTCGAAGTCTTCTGGGGAGCTGTCCTCGGCACGCTGGTCGCCCTAGCGATCTACGTGCTGGTGCGGCCCCACGTTATGCTATAATGGCGCGGACTTGAACACGGACCCCTCTGGAAGTAGTCACGGCCTAAGCTACGAGATCATCACGCTGATCCTGCTCGTCCTCCTGGCGGGCTTCTTTGCCGCTTCGGAGGCCGCGCTTGTTTCGATATCGCGGCTGCGCGCGCGAACGCTGACCGAACGGCGCATACGCGGCGCGCGTAACGTGGAGCTGCTGGTTGACGAGAAGACCCGGTTTCTCACCGCCATCTTGGTTGGAAACACGATCGTGTTGCTCGCGGCCGATTCGTTGGCGACCTACATCGCGATCTCGCTCAGAGTTCCCTCGGGCGCGATCCTTTCCACGGTGATCATGACCACGGTCTTTCTGCTTTTTGGGGAGGTCATTCCGAAGACGGTGGCCACCGGCGATAGCGAACGCTGGGCGCTTCGCCTCGCTGTGCCGATGCGGTACGCGGCCTACATCCTCACGCCGATCGCGCGAGCGTTTGAATTCGTGACCGATCTGATTCTACGCCTATTCGGCATCAAACACGCGCATCGGCCGCACGTCACCGAAGAGGATATTCGCACGTTGGTCAACGTCGGCGCGGAGCAGCGGGTGATCGAGGAGCAGGAGCGCGAGCTCATCCATTCGGTCATGGAGTTCGGCGACACCATCGTCCGCGAGGTGATGAAGCCGCGGCCGGAGATGGTAGCCGTTTCGATCGAGGATTCGCCGCGGCGCGTGCTCGACGTCGTCATCGCGGAGGGCTACTCGAAACTTCCGGTCTATCAGGAGTCGAAGGACGACATCATCGGCGTGATCCACGACCGCGAGCTCTTGATCGCGCTCGCCGACGGTTCGCTCGCACGGAACAGCATGCGCGAGCTGATGCGGCTGGCCGTGCACGTTCCCGAGACGAAGAAGATCGCCGATTTGCTGCGTGAGATGCAACGCGATAAATTTTCGTTGGCGATCGTCGTCGACGAATACGGCGGCACCGCAGGGCTAGTGACGATGGAAGACCTCCTGGAAGAAATCGTCGGCGAGATACGCGACGAGCACGATATCGACGAGCAGGAGTCGATCTCGGTGATCTCCGACCGCGAAGCGGTGGTCGAGGCCGGAACCAATATCGAAGACGTCAATGCGAAGCTCGGGACGGAGCTCCCGACGGAGGATTTCGAAACGATCGGGGGCTACACCGTCGGCCTCTTCGGACGGCTGCCCAAAGAGGGCGAAGAGATCGACGGCGCCGATCACACGCGCCTGCGCGTCGATCGGACGCGGGGACGGCGCATCCTCGCAGTGCGCATTTACTACAACGGCAGCATCGATCGGACGCAGGAATCGGAGGACGCTGACGCAGCCGCGCGCCTATAAGACGCGAGGCGTGGTGCTGCGCGGACGGCAGCTTGGCGAGGCCGATCGGATCTTCACGCTCTTTACCAGCGAACGCGGCAAGCTGGACGCCGTCGCCAAAGGCGTGCGCCGCCCGCGCAGCCATCTCGCCGGACGGCTCGAGTTCGCAAACGAGTGCGAGTTTCTCATGCACCGCGGTCGCTCGCTCGACGTCATCGTTTCAGCCGAGACGCTCAACGGAGCCTGGTCGCTGGTCCAGCCGGAGCGCTACGCCGTGGCCGCGGTCGTGGCGGAGCTGATCGATGCCTTTTGCGAGCAGGATCTGGCGATCCCGGAGATTTACGCGTTGTTGACCGGCGCGATCGCCGCCATCGCCGCTTCGAATGCGCCTCGCATGCTGCTGCCGCGGTTCTCGCTGCGGCTGCTCGAGATGCTTGGGTTGGCGCCGCCGCTTTCGATGTGCGTGCGCTGCGGCGCCGCGCTGCCGTCGGGTTCCGTCTGGCTGGATGCGGAAGCGGGCGGTCTGATCGACGCGCCGTGCCGCGAGCGCTGGCGCGACCTTCCCGAGCTCGAACCGCGTGATCTCGAGAACCTTCGGGCGCTTGCCCTTCCCAAGAGCAGCGGACCCGCGGCCGCGCTAATGGCGACTGCACCGGCGGCCGCCGCGGTCGACGAACTCGTTGCGCACCATCTTGGCAAAAGGCCCAAGGCTCTCGCGCATCTCGCTACGCTCGGCACGTAACCACATGTTGATGGCACTCGACGTCGGCACCAAGCGCATTGGAGTCGCGGTCGCCGATCCCACCGGTACTTTTGCGCTGCCGGTTGCAACGATCGAACGAAGCAATCGCCGCGAAGATCTTGCGAGCATCAAGGAGTACCTCGAATCGTACGACGTGGACGAACTCATCGTCGGCGATCCCCTCACGCTGAGCGGTGAGCGAGGGCTCGCCGCCCAGACGATCGATGCGTTCGTGGAACACCTGCGCGAGGTCTTTCACGGCGCCATCCACCGCGTGGACGAGCGGCTGACGACCGCTCAAGCGACGAAGGGACTTATCGCCGCCGATGTCTCGCGCAAGAAGCGGCGCCAAATCGTCGATCGCATGGCGGCCGCATTAATCTTGGAATCCTTTCTCGCGCAACGCCGTAACCGGCCGCCGGCTTGAGGGCGATCCGATGGCTGGCGATCGTCGCCGCTTCGGTCATCGCGCTGGTGCTCGCGGTCGCGGCGCTGTTATGGTATGCGATCTACCACGAGCGATCGCACCCGCCGATTGCCAGTCAGATCGTCATTAACCGCGGCGAGAGCTTCGCTGAGATCGGCCGGCAACTCGCCGCCGAAGGTATTATCTCCAACGTGCTGACGTTCCGGCTACTGGCGCATCTGCGCGGCGAAGAGGCCGCCGTGCGAGCCGGCGAGTACCGCTTCACGCCGCACCTCACGCAAGACGAGGTGCTGCGCGCGCTCGTCACCGGTGGCGCGCAGGTGGCGGCTTGGGTGACGATTCCCGAAGGTTTCACCGCCGCGCAGATCGCACAACGCTTGCAGGCAGCCGGAGTCGGCCGGTCGTCGGTCTTTCTCCATGATTTCATGCACGAGCGATTAGTCGTCGCCGGGGTGCCGACGAAAACTCTCGAGGGCTTTCTCTTTCCGAGCACCTACTTGGTACCGTTGGGAGCCGCACCGTCGCAAGTCGCGGCGTTGATGACCACGGAGTTCTTCAAGCAGCTGCCGCCCGATGCGGCGTCACGCGCGCGGGCGCTGCATGTCAGCGTCCCGCAGGCGGTGACGGTCGCGTCGCTCGTCGAGCGCGAGGCGAAGAGCGAAGTGGATCGCCCCAAGATCGCCGAAGTGATTTATAATAGACTCAAGGTGGGGATGCCGTTACAGGTGGACGCCGCTATCGAATATGCGCTGCCCGAACATAAAAGCGAGCTTTCCTTCGCGGATCTGAAGATCGATTCGCCATATAACACCTATGTTCACGCCGGGCTGCCGCCGACGCCGATCGCCAATCCGGGGCAACCGTCGCTGGCCGCGGCCTTTCATCCGGCCAAAAGCAACGATCTCTATTACGTCTACTGCGGAAACGGCCGCCACGTTTTTGACACGACGCTTGCCGGACATCAAGCCAACGTCGCGCGGTGCCTGCATTAATGCCGCTTGAGCTGAGCGACGTGCTCCATATCGCCACGAAAGACGGCCGGTCGCTTCCCTTCGGGGTCGTCGGAATTCTTGATGATGCCGACGACGGCGCCGCGTACGCGGTACTCTTCCGCGAAGATGAAGACGACGGCGAATTCATCGTTACCGATCTCGAGGGCGAGCTGCTTCAAGATGCGGAGCTCGCGCAAGAAATCCTCGACGACTTTCTCCACTCCGCGCGCGAGAACGAGTGAGAATTCTTTTCCTCTCGGCGAGTGTAGGAGTCGGTCATCTCTCGGCCGCCAACGCGGTCGGCGCAGCCCTCTGCGCGATCGATCCGACCGCGCAGACGCCGGTCGTTGACGCCTACAAATACGCGGCGCTGGTGGTTTCACGCGTCGTTTCCAACGGCTACTTGCGCATGGTCAAGACGATCCCGCAGATGTATCGGTTCATCTACAACCGCGCGGAGCGAGCCACCGAAGTCGGGCGCTTTCGCACCTGGGCGCATCAGTTTACCGCGACCAATCTCCGGCCACTCATGTTGCGCGAACGCCCCGACGCTGTGGTCTGCACGCACGCCTTTCCGTGCGGCGCCATGGCCGAGTATAAGCGGATGTTTCCGGATGCGCCTCCGGTCGTCGGGATCGTCACGGACTTTGCCGTGCATGGCTTTTGGATTCACGGTAACATCGACGCTTACGTCGTGGCGACGGAGGCAATGCGTCACTCAATGATCGCGCGCCGCATACCGGCCGAGCGCATCTCCGTCACCGGTATTCCGGTTCGGCCCGAGTTCGCTCCATCCGGAGAAGCGCGCGACGCGCTACGCGAGCGATTGGATCTACCGAAAGACCGCTTCGTCGCGCTCTTGATGGGCGGCGGGCTTGGCATCGCACCGATCGAGCGCATGCTACGGGCGCTGGCGCGCGTTCGCGTGCCGCTGGCTGCGGTCGTCGTGGCGGGTCGGAATTCACGAATCTCGCGGCGTCTCGCAGAGACCGCTGATAGCATCAACTATCCGGTACGGGCCCTGCGGTTCGTCGATAACGTCTACGACTATATGCACGCGGCCGATGCCTTCGTTACCAAGCCCGGCGGATTGAGCACGGCTGAGGCGCTGGTTGCGCAAGTGCCGATGGTGCTCTGCAAGCCGCTTCCGGGACAGGAAGAGCGAAACGCTCGCGTGCTGCTCGAGGCGGGTGCGGCCTTACGAACGCGACGAATCGACGAGCTTCCGGTCGCGCTGGAAACGATCTTAACCGACCGCAACCGGCGCGAGCGGATGGTTGCGGCCGCTCGACGCCTAGGGCGGCCGAACGCAGCAGGTGAAGCTGCCTCAATGATTGCTCGACTGATCGAGTCGCGAAAGGAGGTCGTGGCGTGAGTTTGCCTTCCTCGAGAACCTACGGCGGATGGCTGGCGCTGGTGCGCTTCCTTACCGGCGCGATTTGGCTCATTCACGGCGTCCCGAAGTTTTTGCACAGCGATCGCTTTATGCCGCCGAACGGAGCCTTCGCAAGCTACGTGCAGCATGGGATGGCGACGACGACCGGTTCGTATCACAATTTCTTGTTGAATGTCGTCCAGCCGAATGCGACCGTCTTCGCCGAGCTCGTGCGCTTAGGGGAAGTTTGCGTCGGCATCTCGCTCGTACTCGGCCTGCTGACGCGGTTCGGCGGTTTTGTCGGGATCCTGCTCCCGCTGAACTACCTTGCTGCGCGCGGCGGCTTCGGTAGCGCGAGCGAGTGGGCCTCGATGGACGGTTGCATGATGTTACTCTCGGCGATCAGCTTCGTTCTGCCGACGGGTCGCGTTGCCGGCTTCGATGCGCTCTTTTCGCGGCGGTCGCCGCGCCGGCAGGTGGTTGTGCCCGAGATCGTACCCGAGCGCCCGCTCGACGGTCCAACCGCGGCGCGGTAATCCATAGGGCCTCGCGATGCCGGCGTGGTATAGTGGGTAGCCGATTTGGGAGAGGTGGCCGAGCGGCTGAAGGCGGCGGTTTGCTAAACCGTTATACGGTGTAAAGTCGTATCGAGGGTTCGAATCCCTCCCTCTCCGAAGGCACTTTGTGCGGAGGCGCGCAGCGCCGAAGTCGAAGGATGAAGGGCGTGCGGTCGTAGCTCAATTGGATAGAGCAACAGGCTACGAACTTGTAGGCTGGGGGTTCGAGTCCCTCCGACCGCGATTTCTCCCCAACCGCGGAGGTGCAGCGTGCAAGTTTTCAAGAGCGGAAGCCGGTGGCTTACCGCCGCAGCGCTCTTCAGCCTCTGCGCGTGTGACGGCGGTGCGGTTCCGTCGAACAGCGGTGCCGGCACGTTGCAAGCGGCGAGCGATGTTCGCGCGACCGATACGACGTCGATCCTCAAGCAGCTGAAGAAGAACGTTGTAATCGGTTCGACCATCGACCCGAAGAACGGCGACCGGGGCCCATTCGGCATTGCGGTCGTTCCGGGGAAGAAGACGCTGCAAAAAGGTCAGCTGGTCGTCTGTAACATCGAGAACGATAAAGGCGAGCCCGGTAACGGGACGACCATCGAACTGCTCGACTCCAAGCCTGGCTCGAATCCGGCCACGTTTGCGCGCTCCGCCGCGCTGGCGGGCTGCGATGGGATAACCATCGACTCCCTCAATACGGTCTTTGCGACCGCGTACACCGCGAAAGACCTCGCGATTCTCACCAGCAAAGGCGCGGTGAAGAAGCAGTACTCGGGTCACTACATCCATGTGCCGTTTGGGAACATCTTTGCGATGCAAGGGAGACATTACCAAGCTGCCTACGATTTCATCGCCGACGTTTCGACCGGATCGATTCTCAGTCTTAGTTACGATCGCTACGGCTCGGA
Source organism: Candidatus Acidiferrales bacterium (assembly GCA_035484815.1). Taxonomy (GTDB): domain Bacteria; phylum Vulcanimicrobiota; class Vulcanimicrobiia; order Vulcanimicrobiales; family Vulcanimicrobiaceae; genus Cybelea. The sequence continues at coordinate 3,660 of DATHOO010000001.1, read as the reverse complement.
AAAGGTGCAACAAGTCGCGACCGGGTTTGCGGTCAACCAGAAAGGGCCGCTCGCAACGCTGGGACCTTCGGGCCTGCAGTACGACAAAAAACTGGACATCCTGTACATCGTTGACGGCGTGGACAATACCGTCGTCGAGTTTACCCGCGCCAGCGACTTGCTGGTAAAGAACGAAATCGTCGTCGAGCCCGGCGGCAAGACCTTTAAGTGCAAGTATCGGAAAGTGACCTGTGGCAAGCTGATTTATAGTGGGGATCCGCTCGACGCGCCGATGGCAGCGACGCTGCTTCCCAACGGAAACCTGATCGTCGCGAACGCGAAAGGCGGAAACGCGCTGGTCGAGCTGACCCCCGCCGGCCAAATCCTCGACACGAAGATCGTCGACAAAAACAAAACGGCGGGCGTCTTCGGTCTAGCCGCGATCGGTACCAGCGACTCCGACACCGAGATCTATTACACCGACACGAACACCAACGACGTTGAGGAGCTCGAGCGTTAGCGTCTACTCTTCATCAACCGGCTCGTTCGACGGGGGTTCGTGGAGGAAGTACGACGCGGGGTACTTCGTCGCGAACGGCGTAAACGTGCGCGGCGGCTGCGAGAAATCGAAGCTGTCGTCGAGGCTGTTGGCGCGCGTGTCGGTGTAGCCCTGGGCGCTCGGACCGAGCGGGCTGAGATTAAAGACCTCTTCCATGAACTTCAGGATGCTGCCGAACTCGTACTGCGTGTCTGACACGTAACCGGTCGACGACGGCCCTTCCTTTGCGTAGGGCGAGATGATCAGGCAAGGAACGCGCATCGCGAGGCCGCGAAAATCGAGTTGTGGCGGAGGTGCGTTGTCGAACCAGCCGCCCCAATCATCCCAGATAACGACGATCGCGGTCGAGTCCCAGTACGAACTCTCGCCGATCGCATTGACGATCGACGTCACCCACGGGGGACCCATGTCGCTGTGGGCTCCGGGATGGTCCGAATCGAGATGGCTAGGTGTCACCCAACTCATCGATGCGAGATTGCCGTTTGGAATATCGTTGAGAACTTGCGTCTGTGGAGCGATGATGTCTTTCTTCCAATCGCTGCCTTTGCGAACGTACTTGATGGCTTCGAATGGCGACCAGATGCCGGCATTGAGGAGCTTCGTCACGTAGTATTTCCACGAAACTCCGGCCATGTCGAGCGCGTTTGCGGCTGAATTGAACTGCGTGAAGCATGGGAATGGTCCGTCGCCGCGCCCGACGACCCGGCGCCGATTCACAAGCGAGCTCCTCGTGCCCGGCGGCGAGTCGCAGTCGTTGGGATGATGCGTCGGATAGTTGACTTGCGCGTGGCGGAGATCCATGTTGTCGTTTCCGGCGACTGCCGTAAGGTGCGCCGTGAAGCTCCCGCCGAACTCCGTCGGAAACATCGCGTCGGCGAGCACGTACTGCTGCGCCATTTCCCAGTAGAGCCGTACTTCCGAGCGCTGGATATACGCGTACGCTGAGTAACCCGTGCTCGGCCCCGTACGGAACCCATCCATTTTTCCGTTATCCCACCCGCCGATGGCCGCTTTCCAATCGTGCGGCAGGTTGTCATTCGTTTCAAACGTCGTCTTACGAAGCCGGACCTTCACGCGTTTTGTGCCGCGCAACGCATAGCCGTACATGGGAGCATTTGCGCCGCGAAAGCCGGCGAAGAAGTTCTCGAAGCTTCGATTTTCCTGAATGATCACCACGAGATGCTTGATGTAGTGGCTGGCGTGATGCCCTTCGAGCGAGTTCGCGACGAACGGGAGCGCCGGGGACGCGACCGGTTGCACGCTCGACGAGCACCCTGCGCCAATCGCAAGAAGAGCCAGGACGAGGGCGTACCTAGCTTTCATAAACGACCTCCTGAAGCAGCACGAGGGATCGTTCTACAAGTTCGTGGGCTTGGCTTACCGCCCTGTATGAGTGTCGGTTGCCCGGCGACCGCGCGTGTGCGATAATTCGGCCACCGGTTGCAAGAGGGCCGGCGCTTTTGGCATTGGTTGTCGGCGTCGGTTGATAGTTGACGTAGGTTACTAAAGGAGGTTTTTCCGATGCGAATGGGGCTTCGATCGACCGCCATCGTGGTGGCAAGCATTCTTGGCGCTGCGGGTTGCAGTATGAACCCTTCGCAAGGGCTGCCGGGGTTTTCCAATCCCATGGGGTCGGATCAGGTTAGGCCGCGCGCGGCAAGCGGTTCGGCCGCTTACATAAAGCACGTCGTCATCATGCTCGAAGAGAATCGCAGCTTCGACGATTTGTTTGCGACCTTCCCCGGAGCTAATGGCGCGACCAGAGGGAAGATGAAGCTTCCTAGTGGCGATGTTTGGGTCCCGTTAAAGAAGGCTACATTCGCTTCCGAGGATCTGGACCATCAGCACTTCTCGTTCCTCGCAGAATACGACAAGGGAGCGATGGACGGCTTCAATCTCGTTAAGCGGGTAATCCGCAAAGGCGTGAAGGTTCCGGCTGGTAAGTATCCCTACCGCTACGCGGACCCCAAGCAGCTAGCGCCCTACTGGGATATTGCCAAGAACTACGTACTCGCTGATGATATGTTCTCGACGCAGAGCAGTAGCAGCTTCACCGCGCACCAGGACTGGATCGCCGGAGGGACGCCGGTCGACGGTGACAATGTTATCGACTTTCCGATCCCGCCGACGTGGGGATGCAACGGAGCTCCCGGAACGGTGACGGATCTGATTACCCTGCAAGGCAAAGAGATGCGCGGCAAAGGGCCGTTCCCATGCTTTAAGTACGCGACGCTTCGCGATCTGCTCGATAAGGCCGGTCTCTCGTGGCTCTACTTTACGAACCAGTCGAATAACTCCGTCTGGAATGGATTCGACGCGATCGATGCCGTGCGCAACGGCCCGGAATGGACGAGCAACATCGTCCAACCCGAAACGCAGATCTTCCAAACGATTTCGGATGGCCAGCTCCCGGCCGTCTCTTGGGTTATTCCCGACGCCATTACGTCCGACCACCCGGGAAATCACGCTCAGTTGGGTCCGGCGTGGGTTGCGTCGGTCGTCAATGCGATCGGCGAGAGCCAGTATTGGGATAACACGCTCGTTGTCGTCGCTTGGGATGAGTGGGGCGGGGAGTTCGACCACGTGCCGCCGCCGCAGCTCGACGGTCAAGGGCTCGGCCCGCGTGTTGCGATGTTGCTCGTTTCGGCATACGATCGTGAAGCGTCAACGAGCAAACCGGGCTACATCTCGCACACCCAGTACGAGCCCGGAAGCGTGCTGAAGTTCATCGAAAAAAATTGGGGCCTCGGTTCGCTCGGCACATCCGACGTGCGCGCAAATAGCATCGTCGATTCTTTCGACTTCACGCTCCCGCCGCGGCCGTTTATCCCGATTGGGTCGGATCATTCGAAAGCGTTCTTCGAACACATGAAGCCGTCGGGCTTGCCAGTCGACGACAACTAAGTAAAGAAGATGAGCCGCATCCACGATGCGCTGAACGTCAGCGCCGTCGCAGCAATGCTTTCGGGCTGTGCTCCTACGATCGGTGGCACTTCGACCGGCCTCCGAGCCGGCACGCCGGTGCGCATAGCGGTGCGAAAGCAATCGGAAGCATACAACTCGCTTTACAGCTTCGTCGGCGGGGCAGATGGCGCGCTGCCGTATGCTCGCCTTACAAACGT